>CACLBB010000005.1 GCA_902605035.1 uncultured Pelagibacteraceae bacterium | reverse complement strand
TTTGAACTATTTTTTGATGTACTGGGACATATATTTTTCCAGCATTATTATAATTTTCTATATTTTTTTGTTCAAGGATATAGTCACCAATTTTTTTATAAACACGTCTTGCTACAATAACTGAAAATCTTGACCTAATCGGAATGCTCCTTATTGAACTAAAAGACTTATCATAAAATATTTTAGAGTCATCTATCGTCTCTTTTATTGATGAAAAATCATGTTTAACATATTGTCTGTTCCGAGCTTTGTCCTCACAAATATCACGTGCGATATTTGTAAGTTGCATTGCTATTCCTAGATCAATGGCTCCCTTAAGAGCTTCTCTATTATTAACTTTTAAAATTTTAGACATCATTAAACCAACTGTTCCGGCAACTCTATATGAATAGACAAGTAATTCTTTTTTCGAGTTAATTTGGACTTTTTCCTCCAAGTCTGTTTCAACCCCATCAAATAAATCCATTACTACCTGTTTAGATATTCCTTCGCTATCTATTATGGACCACATCTCCTTTATAATAGGATTTTCGAGATCTTTGTTCAAAAAATATTTTTTGAATTTTGAAAAATTTTCTTTCTTGACCTCAAGTTTGCTATTTTCATCGACGATATCGTCTAACGTTCTACAGAAATAATAAAGAGATGAGCACTTATTAAATACTGATTTAGACAAAAAAAAACTTGCCCAGTAAAATGATTTTGCGTGTTTTTTTAGCAAATTATTCATTAAAATAACCTATCTAATACTTTAGCAGACGAAAGTACTCCAGGCATTCCAGCACCTGGGTGTGTTCCAGCGCCTACAAAATATAAATTTTTAAATACTTCTGATTGATTGTGAAATCTAAAATAAGCTGACTGTGAAAATTTTGGTTGTATTGAAAATCCGGATCCATGTAGCGTTGCTAAGTCTTTTTCAAAATAATCTGGAGTTAAATAAAAATCACTCACTACATTTTGTTTTATCCCAGGCAGAACTGATTTATCCATTTTATCTAAAATTAAATTTTTAAATTTTTCACCTTCGTTAGACCAATTTATATTAGATAGATTGTTTGGAACTGGAACTAAAACGTAAAACGCATCTTGATCTTTTGGCGCCATACTAGGATCTGTGGCCGAAGGTCTATGTAAATAATAACTTATGTCTTCAGATAGAACTTTTTCTTCAAAAATTTTATCTAAATGTTTTTCATAAGATTTACCAAAATATATGGTGTGATGGGCTACATCCTTATATTGTTTTTTAGAACCAAAATAATAAACAAATAAACCCATAGAATAATCCATTCTTTTCATTTTTTGTTTAAATAAAAAATTATAATTTTTGTTAGATTTAATTAAATTCTGGTAAACATTTGGAGGATCCGAGTTGCAAATAATATAGTCACAATCAACAATTTTTGATTCATTGATCTTCACTCCTTTAACTTTATTTCCATTAGAAATTATTTCAGTTACTTCAGCATCTTTAAAAATTTCAATATTTTCTTCTTTCATTAATTTTTCTAAAGCTTTGATCATGCTTCCTGTTCCACCCATGGAGTAGTGAATACCCCATTTTTTTTCTAAAAATAAAATCAACGTATAAATAGAAGTAGTTGTAAAAGGATTACCGCCTACAAGAAGTGGGTGCATACTAAAAAACTCTTCTTAATTTTTCACTAGATATATAATTTGACACCAGTTGATAAACAGATTTATAACTTTTCAAACTTATCAATGATGGAATTTGTTTAAGCATGAAAGCAAGATTATTAAAAGGTTTATCAGATAAATCTGTAAAACCTTTATTAAAAATTTTTTCGGTGAAATTAACTAAATTATTATAACCTTCAAAGTCTTTTTCTGAAAATTTTTTGACTTCTTTTTCCATTGATGTCTCATCACCTGAGTAATCAAAAGTTTGTCCATCACTAAAAACAAATCTGTACCATAAATCTAAAGGAACTATTTCTACGTAATCTGAAATTTTTTTATCAAATAAATTGAATAATTCTTCAAAAAGGTACGGTGCAGTAATTACTGTTGGACCACCGTCGTACGTAAAATCTCCCCTTTTAAAAACTCTTGCTCTTCCACCTAAGTCAGGATGCTTTTCAACTAAAGTCACCTCATATCCTTTAGCCCTTAACCTCAAAGATGCAGCTAAACCACCAAAACCTGATCCTATTACTATTATTTTTTTTGCCATTTTATTTATGGCCTATACTAACTGGATTTTTTCTTAAGTGCTAATTTTGTTTCTTCGATACCTGAGCTATAAATTTTATCTAATTTGCTTTTATCAAGTGAGTTTTTAAACAATTTTTCCGCTGACTCTATAGCAATTTTTACAGAAGCGTTTTTAATATCTTTGATAGCTTGAATTTTTAACTGTCTAATCCTCTCCTCTGCATCCTTTTTTCTATTTTCCATTAGATTATGGAACTGATCATTAGTTTTAATAACGTTTTTTTCAGCTTCCTCATTTGCTTTGTTTATCATTGAATTAACTTCATCTTTTGAATTACTTATCTTTTTTTCATGCTCGGTTAAAATATTCTTTGCTTCTTCTTTAAGTTTTTCAGCTTCATTAATTTGACTTTTAATATTAGAAATATTTTGATCTAGAGTTTCTTTAATTTTTTGAGGAATCTTAAAATAAATTAAAATTCCAAGAAAAATAAAAAAAGAAATAGTTACCCAAAAAGTTGCGTCTATTGTCATAGATACTTACCTACATTTTTTTTTGAGACATCTTCCACAACAGCTTTAATGCTGCTCTCATTTAGTTTATCTCCTGAGACGTTTTCAATAATATTTGATGCAATATTTTCTGAAATTTTTTGAATTGAGGAAACAGAATTTTTTTTCAGCTCTATAATTTCTTTTTGAGCTTTAATTATTTCTTTTTCGATTTCTTTTTCCATTGTGTCCTTTTTTGACTTAATATCCTTAACTAAAATTTGTTTAGACTCAAAATGTATTTTAGATACTTCCTTCTTTGCGTTTTCAATAATAGCTTCATATTCTTTAATCTTTGACTCAGACTGATCTTTAAATTTATTTGCACTTTCAAGATCTTCCTTAATTTTATTCTCTCGAGTTTCAAGATTATTTTTAATCTTTGGTAAATATAATTTTGATATTGATATGTAGAGAATTGAAAAAACTAGTATCAACCAAAAAGCCTGAGAAATCCAATAAGTAGGATCCAGCTGAGGCATGCCAGCCTCAGCCGTAAACAAATTAGTATTAAAGTTTATTAAGACTAAAGTTAGAATTATTTTAATACGTTTCATCCTAAATTAATTAAAACGCAAATAAAATAATTAATGCTACTACTAGTCCAAACAATCCTGTTGCTTCAGCTAAAGCAAATCCTAAAAGCAAATTAGGAAATTGCTTTTGTGCTGCAGATGGATTTCTCATTGCGCCAGATAGGTAGTTACCGAAAATTATCCCGATCCCTACACCAGCTCCTGCTAACGCGATTGCAGCTAGACCTGCTCCAATCATTTTTGCTGCTTCTAGTTCCATTATTCCTCCTTTATTGTTTAATGGTGTAAATTTAATGCATCATTCAAATAGATGCAGGTTAATATTGCAAAAACATATGCTTGCAGAAATGCTACTAAAATTTCCAAGCCAGTTAAAGCTACTGAAAAACTAAGCGGTAACCACCCTCCTAATATTCCTAAACTTACTACAAAACCTCCAAAAACTTTTAACATCGTGTGCCCAGCCATCATATTCGCGAATAAACGAACCGATAAACTAACTGGCCTGCTTAAATAAGAAATAATTTCAATAATAGTAATTAAAGGTAATAAAATAGCTGGTACCCCACTAGGCACAAAAATGCCTAAATATTTAAAACCATGTTTGATAAAACCTATGATCGTTACAGCTACAAAAATAAATAAAGCCATTATAAGTGTCACAATAATGTGACTTGTTACTGTAAATGAATATGGGAGCATACCAACCATGTTGCAGAATAAAACGAACATAAATAGGCTAAATATGAAAGGGAAATAAGGTTTGGCTTTTGAGCCAGCAGTGTCACTAATCATTTTAGCAACAAATGTATAGGACATTTCCGCAATTAATTGAATTTTGCTAGGAATAATTTTTTTCTCTTTAGAACCTAAAAATAAAAACAGTATAATTATTGAGGCGCTTATAACCATAAATAAGCTAGCATTTGTAAAAGAGAGATCTATTCCAGCAATTTTAATTTCTGGTCCTATCTTATAAACAGTGAACTGTTGCATTGGGTTACTTGCCATACTTTAATTCCTTTAATTTAATCATCTTTCTGCATTTGATTAGCCACCTTAATTACGTTTAATAACCCTGCTGCAGCTCCTAAAAAGAAAAAGATTATTATTAACCATGGTTTAGTATCAAACCAACTATCTAAAATAAACCCAATTATTGTCCCAACTGCAACTGCAGCGACTAATTCAGTGCCCAATTTAAACGCATTGCCCATAAACGAACCCCTTTTTTGCCTATCAGAAAATGCTCCTTTTTTTATTTTGGATTTTGCAATTTTAAGGCGAGTTTTAAAGTCTTCTGAAGATTTCATTATGAAATTTTAAGCTACAAGTTCCTCTGCTTTTTGTAAGTCCACGGCTACCAATTGACTGACTCCTTGCTCCGCCATAGTAACCCCATATAGTCTGTGCATTCTTGACATAGTTAAAGCATGATGTGTAATTATTATAAATTTAGTTTTAGTAATCTTTGTAAGTTCGTCTAGCAATCCGCAAAATCTTGTCACGTTAGCATCGTCTAAAGGAGCATCTACCTCATCCAATATACTTATTGGAGAAGGATTTACCAAAAATACTGCGAAAATTAAAGAAAGAGCTGTTAAAGCTTGTTCACCACCTGATAATAAAGTTATTGATTGAAGTCTTTTTCCTGGAGGTGATACAAACATTTCTAAACCCGCCTCTAGAGGATCTTCTGAGTCTACTAACTCAATCTTAGCCGTGCCTCCACTAAATAGTTTGGTGTAAACTTCATTAAATTTTCTATTAACTTTAGTAAACGCTTCTAAAAGTCTCTCTCTACCTTTTTGATTAAGCTCGTCTATGCTTGCCTTTAATTTAACAATCGCCGAGTAAAGATCTGATCTACCGTCTTCCATCTTTTTTATTTCAATTTCATATTTTTTTGTTTCTTCATCAGCTCGCAAATTTACTGAACCCAAAGAGTCTCTTAGCTTTTTTATCTTATCTACTTTTTGTGTTTGTTCTTCAATGCTAGGCAAGTCCTCTTTTTGCAAATTATTTAAATCTGAATTAGCGAGCAATGCCAACTCATTTTCAGCCCTTAACTCATTTTTCACAGAATATAATAGATCTTTTTTTCTATTTTCTATTCCTTCAATAGTTGCCTCTTGTCTAGCTTTATTTTCTTTTAGATTTGACAATTTAGAAAGTATTTCTTGAAGATTTTGATTTATGGAATTATATTTTTTTTCAACTTCAGTTAATTCTATTTCAATTTCTTCGTTTCTCTTTTTAGTATTTTCAAGATTCTGTAAATTTTGACCTTTGGAAGTTGCTATACGTTCAGGATTTTTTTTATTTTCTTCAATTTCAGAAACAATTTTTTCTTTTCTCTCATTAAGTTCAGTCATCATTTTTTCCGAATTTGATTTTAAATTTCTCCAATTTTCAAGCTCCACATCTATGTTTTTAATTCTTTCTTTTCTTTTTATAGAATCACTTTCTATAGATTTATTTTTTCCATATTTTTCTGCATATTCTTCTTGAGACAATGTTATTTTTTTTACCAATGTTTTTAATTCTTGAAATATTTCTTTTGTAAATTTTTTTTCCTGCTCTATTAATTTTTCGATATCATTAAGTAGAGTATCAAGCTGTGCTTGTAATTCGTCTAAGCTTGATTTTGAGATATTCAACTCTTTTGAAGATACAGATTCTACCTCAATTAATTCTTTTTCAGTTTTTAGCAATTCATCTTTCTCCTTTAAAATTCTCTTTTCATTTATTTCTGCATCTAAAGAAATACTTCTTTCTCGTTCTAAATCAGACTCGATTGTTCTAATTGATTTTTCAAGTTTGACTTGAAGAGATTTTACCCTTGTTTCTTCGTCATCAAGACTAGTAATTTCTAAATTAAGTTTTTGTAACTTAGCAGCACTTTCCATTTTTTTATCTCTCAATGGATTGAGTTTTTTGTTCTCTTCTTGTAATAGATTATTGTTATGATTTAAGTCTATATTAATTGCGCTTATTTCGTCTTCTAGTTCACTAAGTTTCTCTAAAATTTGTTTTTTATCTTTTTCTATTTCCTGTATTTTTAAATAATATAATCCTGACTCAATTTTTTTTATATCCCCAGAAATTTCTTTATATTTCGTGGCTTCCTCTGCCTGTTTTTTTAAATTATCAAGCTGTTTCTGTTGCTGTTTCTTTAATTCGTCAGCTCTTTTTAAATTATTTTCTGCAGCATTTAGTCTTGTTTCAGCCTCATGTCGTCTAGCATGAATACCTGAAATACCAGCGGCTTCTTCTAAGATTGCTCTTCTTTCAATTGGTTTAGCAGTTACTAGCTGACCAATTCTGCCTTGACTTATTAATGATGGGGAATGAGCTCCGGTTGATAGATCAGCAAAAAAAGTTTGAACATCGCGTGCTCTTACCTCTTTATCGTTTATGTAATATTTGGAACCTTTATCTATCTCAATTTTCCTCTTAACTACTATTTCTTCTAACTCACTATATTGAGATGGACCTTCTTTAGATTTATTATCCAATATTAAAGAAACTTCTGAAATATTTTTTGAAGGTTTATTTGAAGTTCCCGAAAATATAACATCTTCCATACCAGAACCTCTCATACTCTTGGCTGAATTTTCTCCCATGCACCATCTCAAGGACTCGACTATATTTGATTTTCCACATCCATTTGGTCCAACAACGCCTGTTAAGCCTTCTTCAATTAGAAATGTTGTTTTTTCGGAAAACGATTTAAAACCATTAATTTCCAATTTTTTGAATTTCATTTTATAAAATTTTTTCTATTTCCCTTTTAAACGATTTGTATTCGTGTTCACCCTTGTATTTTTTTTCGTTAATATAAATAGTTGGGGTAGATTGTATCTTATATTTTTTTTGAGCGTTAATTCTCTCATTAAGAATTTGATCCTGAGTATTCTCGTTTTTCAAGCACTCATCCATTTTATTTTGCTCCAAACCAGAATCTAAACCAATTTTTTTTATAGATTCGTTAATAATATTTATATCAGATCCAACAGCCCATTGACTTTGTTTTTTGTAAATTTCACCTAATAATTGAAAACTTTTAACATTGTCGTTATGACATCTCACAATTATTTCAGCATTAAGTGCAGCTAGATCAAGTGGAAAACTATGGTGTTCAAATCTCAGAACTCCATCGTTAATATAATTTTTTTTTAAATTTTCATAAATATTTTCATGAAAATTTGCACAATGAGGGCATGTTAGTGATGAAAAAACCTTAACAGTAATTTTAGCGTCTGGACTTCCTATTTTCAAAATTTTATCTTCCGCACTTGCTACAAAAGTGAACAAAACGAATAACAAAGATTTTAAAGAAATTTTAACTATTTTTATCATTAAATGCTTTTAAAAAATTGTTTAATGAACTTTTAAGCTGACTATTATCAAGCTCTTCTATTTTATTGCTCATTTGTGAAAAGTTTTTAACTTTAGAAATTTTTACTTTATTATTTTTGATTTCTGCTTGAACAATTTTTAATTCGATTTTTTTTATACAATTGTATCCAAAAAAGCTATTAATTTTGTCTACAATCTCCTTTTTTGAATATTCTACTTCTAGTTCTTTTCCGTGAAGCACATTTAAAACTAAAGTGCCATTTTTCATTTCTTTACTCATTTTGACAGTTATAGGGTAACAAGATCCAGATATTTTTTTATTCATAATTGTTGTCCAGTTATCAACAATATTTGAATAGTTATAACCACCTTTTTTTAAATATTTTTTTAATGTTTTAGGAATAGAACTCGAAAAAGGTTTCAAGCCTTGTGTGAAATTCTTAAATTTATTATTCTCTTTGTTATGCATTTAAACTTTAATTTATCAAATAAAATTCTTCGATGGTATGATAATAATAAACGCAATTTACCTTGGCGTGTTAGCAAAAAATCAACAAAAAAGCTCTATTACAGACTATTAAGCGAGTTTATGTTACAACAAACACAAGTAACAACAGTCATTCCTTATTTTCTGAAATTTACAAAAAAATATAAGACACTCGAGTCTCTATCTAGAGCAAATGAAACTCAAATTTTAAAACTCTGGGAGGGTTTGGGTTACTACAGAAGGGCTAGAAATTTGTTAGCATCAGTTAAATTATTAGTAAAAGAACACAATTCTAAGCTTCCAAATACTTTAAAAGAAATAAAAAAATTACCAGGAATTGGAAATTATACTGCTAACGCGCTAATGGGTTTTATTCATAATTATCCAACTATAGCTATAGACGGTAATGTAAAAAGAGTATTCGTAAGGTATCTAAATAAAAAAGAGTCAAAAATAAATTTTGAAAAGTTAATTGATTCTAATAAAAAAAATCTTTTCATTTCAAACAGAAACTCCGATTTTGTTGAAGCATTAATGGAATTTGGAGCTTTAATTTGCAAGCCAAAAGACCCAAAATGTAGTCAATGTTGTTTGAATAAAAGTTGTAGGTATTTTAAATCTTCAAATAAGATTGAAACTTATAAAAGAAAAAAAATAAAAGTTATGAATTACAACATTTTCTGTTATTTAAGTAAAAAAAAACAAATAGCTTTGACAAAAGAGAATGAAATAAAATTTCTCAAAAATTTTAATTTACCATTAATAAAAGAAATGAAAAATAATTCTGTAAATAAAAATTGGAAATTTTTAAAAAATTATAAAAATTCCATTTCAAACTTAAGTCTTAATATAAATTTATATTATAAATTTTCAAATAAGATTCCAAAATCATATAATTGGTATTCTTTAAATAATAATAAAGAATTTATTCCTAGTTTCACTAAAAGAATATTAAATCAAGTTTCAACTTTATTTTAATGAAAAAAAAAATTGCAATAATTGGCGCTGGTATAGCAGGATTAACTTTAGCAAACTTAATTAAAAAATATACAGAGCATGAATTTATGGTCTATGAAAGAGAAGAAAGTTTGTCTCTTGAGGAGGGCTACGGTATTCAATTAGCAACTAACAGTGTAAAAATTTTAAATCAAATAAATTTTAATAAAATTAACAACGGAAAAATTTTTCACCCAAAAACAATAGATTTTTACAATATACAAAATGAAAAAATATGTGATTTAAATTTATCTAACTTTAACAGCCCTGAAGCAAAATACACAACGCTTCAAAGATCTACTTTAATCGAATTTTTGAAAGAAGATATTTATACACAGCATTTAAGATTTGGAAAAAAAATGAAAGAAGTCTCTGAACTTAAAGACAAAGTTCTTATCAAATTTGATGATAATACAAATGATCTAGTAGATTTCGTTGTTGCTGCTGATGGAATATTTTCAAACACTAGGTCATTTTTTGAAATGAAAAAAGTTGAGCCAAGATTTAAAAAAGCTATTGCAGTAAGAGTAATGTTAAATTCAAAATCTGAATTAGATATTAATGAAGAAAATATAAGTTTAATGCTTGGAAGCAACAGTCATATTGTTTTTTATCCAATAAATAAAAAAAAAGAACTTAATATGGTTTGCATAATACGATGTAAAAAATATGAACCTGATAATATCAAATATTTAGTTCAAGAAATAGTTTTAAAACAAAACCCAAAATTAAAGAATATATTTAAAAATGAAATTAAAACATGGCCTTTATATTTTACTCCAAAAATTATTCCTTCTTCCAATAAAAAGGTATTTTATATTGGAGATGCTTTTAATGGGTTTTTGCCAACACTCGCACAAGGTGCCGGGCAGTCTATAGAAAGTGCTTTTGAAATATTTAATTTATTGATAAAAGATAAGCTTGATAAAGAAAATAATTATTTTGAAATTAGATCAAAAAGGGTAAAAATTATTAAAAGTAGATCAAATTTTAACTTTTTTGCGTTTCATTTTTCAAACAAAATTATGCAAAATATAAGAAATCTATTTTTAAAGTTTTTGGTAAAACGTAAATTTTTTGTAAAAAGATACCTAGGTAAAGTTTATAAGAATTAGGCTTTAGTTTCGGTGATGAATTTTTGTCTTAAACTATCAATTACAACAGTGGATCCATTAATATTACAATGCCAATAAGTCCAACCATTATAGCTTTCAGCACCCATAATTGTTGCTGCTACTTTATGAATAGAACCTTCTGACTCTTTATATTTAATACTTCCATCGGCCATAATTTTAGCATTAATCTTCTTCTTCGGATCAAATAGTTTAGTCCCAGGCTTTAATATTCCTAGTTCTACAAGAGAACCAAAAGGAATTCTTGGTTTTGATTTATTGTTTTCAATAGTATCTAAATATTCATCCTCAATTACCTTAGCTTTTTTTATTCGTTCACTAGCAGCTTTAAAATACTTTTTATCTTTTTCTATTCCAAAATATTTTCTACCTAATTTTTTAGCAACCACTGCTGTTGTTCCAGTGCCTAAAAAAGGATCAAAGATTGTATCACCTTTGTTTGTGGTAGCTAAAATAATTCTATGTAAAAGCGCCTCTGGTTTTTGTGTAGAATGAATTTTTTTCCCGTTTTTCTTTAACCTTTCTTTGCCATTACAAATAGGTAATATCCAGTCTGATCTCATCTGCAAGTCATCATTTAAGCATTTTAACGATTGATAATTAAACGTATATTTTGATTTCTTATTTTTTGAAGCCCAGATAAGAGTTTCATGTGCATTAGTAAATCGTGTACCCCTAAAATTTGGCATAGGATTATTCTTTCTCCAAATGACATCATTAAGCAGCCAGTAATTTAAATTTTGTAAGTGATATCCTAGACGAAAAATATTATGATAAGATCCTATTACCCAAATACTTCCATTATCTTTTAAAATTCTTTTACACTCAATTAACCATGTGTTGCAAAAATCATCATAGTCCTTAAAACTATTAAATTGATCCCATTTATCATTTACACCATTTACTTTACTTGAGTCTGGACGCGTTAACTTTTCGCCAATCTGCATGTTATAAGGAGGATCAGCAAAAACTAAATCAAAAGTTTTGTTTGGTATTTTTTTTATTTCTTTTAAGCAGTTGCCATTTAAAATTTTGTTTGTGAAATTTAACATTTTTATGATTCAACCTTAAATTGAATCTAGGGTCAAACCATTTTAGAAAAAAATTGACTGTTCTTGTGTTTGAGATTCTTAATTTGACAATATCTTGTGTACTGGTCTGAAACCTTTTCTGTGATGAGAAGTTATACCAAATTTTCTTAAACCATTTAAATGTGCTTTTGTGCCATAGCCAAAATTACTTTCCCAAGCATAATTGGAAAATTTTTCAGATAATTTTATCATTAAATTGTCTCTATAGACTTTCGCAATAATAGATGCCGCACTAATGACTTTGATTTTTTCGTCACCATTTACAATTGTTTTAGCGTTACTTAAATTTTTAGGCGCATACATTCCATCTATTAAAATTATCTCAGGCTTTATAGATAACAAATCAACAGCTCTTTTCATTGAAAGTAGCGAGGCTTGTAAAATATTTAAATCCGAAATTTCTTTTACTGACGCTAGGCCGATAGAATAATAAGAATTAGACTTTATATGATTAGAAACTATTTCTCTCTTATTAAAAGAAATTTTTTTTGAGTCTTTCAAAAGTTTAAGGTTTATACTTTTTTTTAAAATAACTGCAGCAGACACCACTGGCCCAGCAAGACAACCTCTTCCTACTTCATCAACACCTGCAGTGATTAAGTTTTTTTTCAATTAAATTTTTAGTTTTAGTTTTTTCTCTCTTATCATTTTAAGATCTATCCAAGTCATTTTTTTTTGAGCTGGTTGTCTCATTAAAAAAGCTGGATGAAATGTTGTAATTACAGAAGTAGCACAATCACCTATTTTTTTTTCAATCCACTTTCCCCTCATTTTTGATATAACTTCTTTTTTACCTATAATAGCGTTTAAGGCAGTACTACCAAGTAAAACTAGTATTTTAGGATTAATGATTTCAATATGTTTTTTAAGATATGGCAAATATCTCGCAATTTCATCTTCAGTTGGCCTTCTATTTTCTGGAGGACGGTAATTGACTACGTTCGTAATATAAACATTTTTTCTATTAAGGTTGATTGAATCCAACATTTTATCAAGCAATTCTCCAGCTCTTCCAACAAAAGGTAGACCTTCCTTATCTTCATTAAAACCTGGACCTTCTCCTATAATCATAATCTTTGCTTTAGGGTTACCGTCAGAAAACACAATATTAGTTGCATTTCTTTTTAAATTACAATTTGTGATACCCGATATAATTTTTTTAAGTTTTTCCAATTTTTCGACTTTTTCAGCTGATATCTCATAAATATCTTTTTGATACCTATTAATTGCTTTATTTTTGTAAATTAAATCATAATTTATATAATTATAATATTTAATTAACTTAATTGTTTTTGTATTAATTTTCTTTATCATACGAATAATGATTATATTTAGAATTAAAATTTACCTTATAATACAAATATTTTTTGTCACTATTTTTTTTTCCACTCTTCAAGCTAAAATTCTGAATAAGTTTAATGAAGGTAACTATATTGCAGACTATTTTTCAGGAACCATTCTTTTAAACAACGAGGAATATGACGAATCTTACAGTTATCTAAAAAAACTTGCTGGTCTTGAGGAAAATCATTTAGATTACTCCAAAAAATATCTCTATTCATTGGTTAATCTTGGAAAGTTTAACGAAGCATTTAGGTATTCAAAAAAATTAGAAAAGAAAAAAATTAGTATTTTTGAAAACAATCTGATCATTGGAATTTATTATCTTAAAAATAAGAATTATCAGTTGGCTAATAAGTATTTCCAAAGTTTAAAAGATAAAGAATCTAGATCATTATTAGGTGATTTTGTAAGTAATGCTTTATTAAATTGGACAAGTTTTGGAAGCTTAGATTTCCAAGACGCAAAGAAAAAAATTATTGAAATCGATCCAAAATTTGAAAATTTAAAACGTATCCAGAACGTATTTGTACATTGTTTTTACGGAGAAAAAAAAACGGAGATTTACTTCGATGAACTTACCTCAAACGAAAAAATTGATTTTTCTAGGTATAATTATTTCTACGCACAATATTTAATTTCTAATGGACAATCCAATAAAGCAAAAAAAATTGTAGAGTCTTCTCTCGAATTATATCCAAGAAATTTATTACTAAATCAACTTAAAATAAATCTTCAAAATAAAAGATATAAAAATAATTTTAATTGTGAAAAATTAACTAATGTTATAGCCGAAATTTTTTATATAACTGCCAACGCATTATCTACTCAAAATTTATATAAACTTTCAAACTTTTATTTAAATTTAGCTAAATTTTTAAATCAGGATTTTTATTCTTTTGACGCATTACTTGCTGAGAACTTTTACAAAATTGATAATTATAAAAAAGCCAAAAAAATTTACAAAGAAATAGGTAGACATGGCGAAGCTTTTCTTTGGTTTAGCTCAAAACAAAATGCAAAAATTTTGATTACAGAAGATCAAAACGAGAAAGCTTTGACCCTTATTAGAGACACATATGAAAGATTGTCTCAAAAAGATATTTATGAAACATATGATTATGCAACATTTTTAAAAAATAATGATCAATTTCAGGAGTCAATAAAATTTTATACTGAGATTCTAAAAAAAATAAACAAAGGTCATCCTTTATATCCAAAAGTTAAAGATGGAAGGGGAGTATCTCATGAAAGACTCGGAGAATGGGAAAAGGCTGAAGTTGATTTGCAGGACTCATTAAAAGCAAAACCAGATCAAGCTTACGTTATTAACTATTTAGCTTATTCATGGATAGAACAAGGAATAAAAATTGAAAAATCTCTTAAAATGTTAGAAAAAGCCAATAGTTTAAAATCTAACGATCCTTACATTATCGACTCTTTAGGATGGGCTTTGTTTAAACTAAAAAGATATAAAGACTCAAAGGATCAGATTCAATTGGCTGTTGAATTGATGCCTGCTGACCCCGTAGTAAATGATCACTTTGCTGATGTACTTTGGATGAACGGAAAAAAAATACAAGCAAGATATTATTGGAAATATGTATTAGGTCTTGACGAGGTTGAAGAAGATCTAAAAATAAAGATCAAAAAAAAATTAATTTCTGGCTTATAAGGCACAATGATTTTAAAATCATTTTCAAAAATCAATTTATCACTTAAAATTATCCACAAATTAAAAAGAAAAAATTTACATAATCTACAGTCATATTACTGTTTAATTAATTTATTTGACGTCATTAAAGTTGTAAAGATTAAAGGTTCAAAGGATAAAGTAGTATTTACTGGAAAATTTTCTGGTAACATTAGCAAAAAAAGGAATTCAGTTTTAGATACCTTAAAGATATTGAGAGACAAAAATATTTTATCAGGATTTTATTCAGTTTTAATAAATAAAAAGATACCAGTATTTGCTGGTCTAGGTGGAGGAACTAGCAACGCAGCCTACCTGATAAGATATTTTACAAAAAATACAAAAAACAAGATTAGCAAAAATGTGTTAGATGCATTAGAGTCTAAAATCGGATCTGATTTAAGACTTTTTACTCATTCTCAAGGTTTTTTAAGCAATCTTAAAAAGAATAATAAATTTACAAATAAATTTAAGTTATATTTTTTACTAGTTTTTCCTAATATAAACTGTTCTTCAAGACACGTGTATTCAAAAATAAAAAGAAACTCATACGAAAAAAAAGGCAATTTTTTTCAAACTAAAGATAAACGTAAATTCATTAAATTTCTTAAGAAAGAAAAAAACTCATTACAATCCATTGTTGAAAACAAATATCCAATTATCAAAAGAATAATCAAAGATATGGGTAAAAGACCAGGATGTTACTTTTCTAGAATGACAGGCTCTGGATCTGTTTGTTACGGTGTTTTTAAAAGTAAAAAAACAGCCAAAGCAGCCTTAAAAAGAGTAAGGTCAAAATATCCCAATTATTGGTTTTCAGTTGCTAAAACTATTTAAATTTAAAAATTTATGATATATCAAAATCTTAATATTGGGGCATAGCCAAGCGGTAAGGCAGCGGTTTTTGATACCGCCATCCTAGGTTCGAATCCTAGTGCCCCAGCCAATAAATATGTTGAATTTTAAATTAATTCAAAAAATTAAGAAAAAATTTTTTCCTTTTTATAAAAACAGCGATTTAAGGTTTGTTTTTAAAAAGCTTCAGGAGGATTCCATTGGAAAAGATGTTACAGGAAGATTTGTGGGTGGTTGCGTGCGAAAATATTTATCAAATGAAGAAGTAGATGATATTGATATTGCAACATCCCTTACTCCCACACAAGTAAAAGAAAAGTTTAAAGATACAAAATTTAGTGTAATAGATACTGGTCTAAAACATGGAACTGTTACGCTTGTTTATAATAAATTAAAATTAGAAATAACTACTTTACGAAAAGATGTCAAAACAGACGGTAGACACGCTGAAATTGAATTTACAAACGATTGGCAAGAAGACTCAAATAGAAGAGATTTTACAATTAATGCAATATATTTAGATATTAAAGGAAAGATATTTGATCCTCAACTTGGAACGAAAGATTTAAAAAACAAAATTGTAAAATTTATCGGTGATCCAAATAAAAGAATCGAAGAAGATTATTTAAGAATTATAAGATTTATAAGATTTTCTTTAGAGTATCAAAATAAAATTGAGGAATCAACCGTTGAAGCTTTGAAATTAAATTTAAATGGTATTAAAAAAATATCGAAAGAAAGAATTTTATTAGAATTATTTAAAATTTTAAAATTAAAAAATATTATTAAAATTAGCAACGACGATACATTAAAAGAATTATTTTTATTGATTTTTCCTGAATTAAAATACTTAGAAAGATTAAGCAAACTTAACAAAATTTTTCAAGAATTAATTATCGAAAAAGATATTTTATTAGCTATCTTGCTCATTGATGAAAAAAATAATCAAGAATATTTTTCTCATAAATATAAAATTTCAAACGATTTGAAAGACAAATTAAATATGTTGTCTCAAAACTTTATAAAAAGCCAGGAAAACAAACTTTTTTTTCAAAAAGATTTGAAAAAAAATATTTTTTACTTTGGAAAAGAACATATGCAGTCTTTAAATTTGTTAAATTTTTCAATTAACAAAAAAACAAAGTTTCAGGATTATCAAAATCTCTCTGCCACTATTAAAAAAACTGTTCTTCCAGAATTTCCTTTTGATGGCAATTATATTAAAAACAAAGGGATAAATGAAGGAGTGGTTGTTGGCAAAATTTTGAGTTTGCTTCAAGAAGAATGGTTAAATAACAATTTTAAAATATCTGATAAAAAAGTTTTAAAGATAATCAGTAATCAAAAAAATTAAATGTACTGAACATTTTTAATCTCAAAATTTCTCTCACCTGATGGAGTATTTACTGCTACCATATCTCCTTTATTTTTCCCGATTAGGGCTTTACCAATTGGACTTTTATAGAAAATAAAATTTTTTTTGACGTCAGCCTCATCTTGGCCAACTAAACGATAAGAAATTTCTTTGTTAGTTTCTAAATCCTGAACTTTAATTGTAGAACCAAAGATAACTTTTCCATCATTTTCAATTTTCGTCACGTCAATAACATTAGCCCTAGCAATCAAATCATTAATTGCCAAAACTCTGCCTTCAATCAAACCTTGTTGTTCTTTAGCAGCATGATATTCAGCATTCTCCTTTAAATCTCCATGTGATCTCGCTTCAGCTATTGCAGCTACCACTTTTGGTCTTTGTACATTTTTTAAATCTTCTAATTCAGATTTTAAATTTTCAAGACCTTTTACTGTAATTGGTTCTTTATCCATTTATTCCCAGTTAGCTTGAGGAGGAAGAGACATCAAAATAGACTCAACATTACCTCCAGTATTTAAACCAAATTTTGTTCCTCTATCAAATAAGAGATTAAACTCGACATATCTTCCACGTTTTAATAGTTGTTTTTTTTTATCATTTTTTGTCCATTTTAAATTTATTTTATTTTCAACTAACTGCTTTGATAAGTCTATAAATGTTAAACCAAGTTCTCTCACAAATTTAAAATTTTTGTTCCAATCTTTTGTTTCATAATCGAAAAAAATTCCTCCTATTCCTCTTGCTTCACTTCTGTGAGGCAAATAAAAATATTCGTCACACCATTTTTTATATTTAGAATAATCTTTTTTATTTTTGATACAAATATTTTTAAGTGTTTTATGAACTAATAATTTTTCTTTTTTATCATTATGACTTGGAGTAACATCCATTCCTCCTCCAAACCATTCTTTTGAGGTTACTATATATCTAGTATTAAAATGTATAGCAGGAATTTTAGGATTTTTCATATGAGCGACCACTGAAATACCAGAAGCCCAATATTTTCCACTTTTTTTGGTTCCTGGTATTTTTGATCTAAATTTTTTTTCAAACTTTCCAGAAACTGTAGATTTATTTACTCCTACTTTTTCAAATACATTTCCTTCGGTTAATAAAAAAGCAGTTCCACCTCCTTCTTTAATAATTGGCTTCCTCCAAATTCTCTTTTTAAATTTTTTATTACTTGTCTCTATAATTTCGAATTCTTTACATATTTGACTTTGCAAATATGAAAACCAGCTATCTACCATTTTTTTTTTAAAATTTGTGTTTATCATTTTTTAAAGTTTATTTTGTCTTAATGCCTCAGAAATAGCAATAGCAACACTCATAGCTACGTTAAGAGACCTTGCTTTTTTATGTAATGGAATTTTAAGTTTATTTCTTATTGTATTGTGTAAGTCTTCAGGAACTCCAGCGCTTTCCCTTCCAAATAATAAGATATCTTGTTTTTTAAATCTGAAATTTAAATAAGATTTTTTTGCTTTAGTTGTCATGAGAATTATTCTTGATTTTTTGTTCTTTTTAACAAATATATCATAGTCTTCGTATTTAAGGATTTTACTTAAACCAATATAATCCATTACCACTCTTTTAAATCTTGGGTCACTTAAATTAAAGCCACAAGGTTCAATAATATGGACTTTAAAATTCAAACACGCGCTCAATCTAATTATAGCTGCAGTGTTTTGAGGTATGTCCGGTTTATATAGTGCTATGTGCATTATTTAGCCCTAATTTACTATATTTATGTGTCATTCTGACCCTAGAAAATAGAATTATTTAGTCTTATTTAATAATTACATTATAAACACATACATAAATGAGCAAAGAAGAAAAAAACGTAAAACGAAGAGACTTTTTATTTACCGCGAGCTATACAGTTGGCGCAGTAGGTTTAGGAGCGGTAGTTTGGCCTCTTATAGATCAAATGAATCCTGATAAAGCTCAGCAAGCTTTAGCCACCACTGAAGTAGATATAAGTCAGGTTGAACCAGGTAAATCTATAACTGTTCTCTGGAGAGGAAAACCAGTTTTTCTAAAAAGAAGAACTCAAGACGAAATAGCCGAGGCTAGAGCTGTAAGCATGGACGATTTGCCTGATCCTCAAAAGGATGAAGAAAGAGTAAAAGAAGGAAAAGATGAATGGTTAGTAATGTTAGGAGTTTGTACCCATTTAGGGTGTGTTCCGTTAAAAGACAAAGGAGACTATAAAGGTTGGTTTTGTCCGTGTCATGGTTCTCACTATGACCTTTCAGGCAGAATAAGAAAGGGACCTGCTCCAAAAAATATGGAAATACCTAAATTTGAATTTGTAGATAACAACACAATTAAAATTGGATAAAACAATATGAGTGGACATGAAGAATATAAGCCAAAGTCTAAAGCTGGAAAATGGTTAAATGATCGCTTACCGCTATTAACTTTAGGCGCACACTTAACTGATTACCCAACTCCCAAGAATTTAAATTACTGGTGGACTTTTGGAGGAATACTTACTTTTTGTTTATTAACACAGATTATCACAGGCATTGTTTTAGCTATGCATTATGTTGCTCATGCAGATCTAGCATTTGCAAGTGTGGAACATATTATGCGTGATGTTAATTACGGATGGTTAATACGGTATATTCATAGTAACGGTGCTTCAATGTTTTTTTTAGCAGTATATATTCATATTTTCAGATCACTCTTTTACGGTTCTTATAAATCTCCGAGAGAAGTAATATGGATTATAGGTTTAATGATTTATCTACTAATGATGGCTGCAGCCTTTATGGGTTACGTACTACCTTGGGGACAAATGAGTTTTTGGGGAGCTACAGTTATTACTAATTTATTCAGCGCTATCCCTTTGGTCGGAGATAGTATAACAACTTGGTTATGGGGGGCGTATTCTGTAGACAACCCAACTTTAACTAGATTTTTTAGTCTACATTACCTAATACCTTTTTTAATTCTTGGATTAGTTGTATTACATATTTGGGCACTGCATGTTCCAGGAAACAATAACCCCGTTGGAATAGATATCAAAAAACCTTCAAAAGACACTGTACCTTTTCATCCCTATATTACTATTAAAGATGCCTTTGCATTACTTTTGTTCATGATTGTGTTTGCAGGGTTCGTATTTTTTACACCAAATGTTTTAGGTCACTCTGATAATTATATTCCTGCTAATCCGCTGGTAACACCTGCACATATAGTTCCAGAGTGGTACCTTTTACCTTTTTACGCAATTTTAAGATCTGTTCCAGACAAACTAGGAGGCGTGATATTAATGTTTGGAGCAATTTTTATTTTATTTGTTTTACCTTGGCTAGACACATCAAAAGTTAGATCAGCAGTGTTTAGACCTATTTATAGACAGTTTTATTGGATATTTGTGATAGATGTTTTAATGCTTGGTTATGTTGGAGCAATGCCAGCTGAAGGAATATATTTAGTTCTAGCTAGAGTAGGTACAATATATTATTTCTTACATTTTATAGTAGTTATGCCGCTCGTAGGCTTATTTGAAAAAACCGAACCTATACCTATGAGTATTTCAGAACCAGTATTAGGCGGTGGAGCCGAACTGTCTCTTGCGAAAAAAGATAATGGAAAAATTTAATCTAGCAAAAATATTTAGTGTTTTTTTAATAATAATTTTTCCTAATATAGTAAACACAGCAGAGCAAACCGATCCTATTAAAGTAAATTGGAGCTTCAAAGGTTTAACAGGCAAGTTTGATAGAGCATCTCTTCAAAGAGGATTTCAAGTTTATAAAGAAGTATGTTCATCGTGTCATTCAATGCAATATTTAAGCTATAGAAATTTAGGTGAACCTGGAGGGCCTGAATTTTCATTAGAAGAGGTAAAAGCAATTGCCGCAAGTGTAGAAATAGAGGATGGTCCTGACAGTCAAGGAGAAATGTTTACTAGGCCAGGAAGACCATCAGATAAATTTAAAAGTCCTTACCCGAATGTAAACGCTTCTATAGCTGCTAATGGAGGTGCTTACCCTCCAGATATGTCCGTCTTAGTCAAAGCTCGACCAGGGGGATCGAATTACATTTATTCAGTATTGGTTGGATATGAAGAGCCTCCAGCAGGAATGCAACTTGATGATGGTGTTTATTATAACAAGTATATGATCGGCAATAAGATTAAAATGTCGGCTCCACTATTAGATGGCATTGTAGAATATTCAGATGGCACAGAAGCTAGTGTCGATCAAATGGCGAAAGACGTTACTACTTTTTTATCTTGGGCAGCAGAGCCTGAGCTAGAGGAAAGACATAGAACTGGGATAAAAGTAATAATTTATTTAATACTTCTTACTGTACTAGTTTATTTAAGCATGAAAAAGATTTGGTCAAGAATTGACTCTGAAATATAGAACATCACCATCTTTAACTACATAATCTTTACCTTCAATTCTTAATTTTCCGTTCTCTTTACATTTTTCAGCACTTCCGTATCTTATAAAATCTTCACATGAGACTGCTTCAGCTCGTATAAAATTTTTTTCAAAATCAGAATGTATTACACCTGCTGCGTCTGGAGCCAAAGTATTTTTTTTTATAGTCCAGGCTCTACTTTCTTCAGGGCCTGAGGTAAAAAAAGTATCCAAACCTAAAAGATCATAACCTTCTTTTATTAATTGGTTTAGTCCAGTTTTTTTAAGACCTACTTCTTTCATAAATATTTCTCTTTCATCTTTGTTTAAACCCATAATCTGATCTTCGATATCAGCACATATTATTACAATTTTATCATTAAGGTATTTAGATTTGACATTTTCTGTAAATTTGTTTCCTTTAGTTAAGTTTCTTTCATCAATATTGCAAACTATTATTTTAGGTTTAATACTCAGTAAGCCTATAGTTGAGAGAAATTTTTTCTCGATTTCATTTTCTACAACTACTTCATTTCCTTGATTTAATTGATCAAGATTTCTTTCTAATATTTCTATTTCGGTATTTTTAAGTAGTTTTTTTTTACTTTTTTCAAGTTTTTTTTGTATCGTATCGATATCTGATAATTTAATTTCAGTGTTAATTGTATCTAGATCGTTCAATGGATTAATTTCTGAATTCACATGAGTTATTTTTTCAGACTCAAAACATCTTACCAAATGTATTATCGCATCGACTTCTCTAATATGTGATAAAAATTTGTTTCCTAAACCCTCTCCTTTAGAGGCACCTTTTACCAAACCTGCGATATCAACAAATGTAATATTTGTATAAATTTTTTTCTTTGATTTAGATAACTCTGATAGCTGATCTAATCTTTTGTCAACTACATCTACTATCCCAATATTTGGATCTATTGTGCAAAAGGGAAAATTTGCAGCTTCGGCATTTTTAGAGGCCGTTAAAGCATTAAACAGCGTAGACTTACCAACATTAGGAAGTCCAACAATACCACATTTAAATCCCATTAAGGTTTTGATTTACTTTACTTGAAAATAAATCTATTTTTTTTTCTATAAGTGTAGGTATTAATTTTACAATATTATCAGTTATCTCTTTAATTTTCTCTTCCTCGTCTTCCTTAAAATCTTCTAGAACATGGTTATTAACACTTTTTTTTTGTTTAGGATGACCAATTCCAATTCGAACTCTCGAATAATCTTTCCCTATAAATTTATCAATTGAGTCTATCCCATTATGTCCAGCACTGCCTCCTCCGAATTTTGCTTTAATTTTCCCAAAATCTATATCTAAATCATCATGGAAAACAAATACATCTTTGGCATCAATTTTAAAATAATCTATTAATTCTTTTATTGCCGTTCCAGAATTATTCATAAATGTGAGTGGCTTGATGGCATAAATTTTCTTCGACTCTATATTTCCAGTTGTGAGCAATCCCTTAAATTTTGGTTTTTGTTTGGATAGTTTAAAATGAGAATTAATTGCATCGATGATTTTAAAGCCGATGTTGTGTCTAGTATTAGTGTAATTAGAACCTGGATTTCCTAATCCAACAAGTAAAAGCATATAATTTATTTCTTTTCAGCTGGTTTTTTTTCAGGAGCTTTTTTTTCTTCGAGTTTTTTATCTCCTGCACCTTTTTTATCTCCAGCTGCTGCTTCTTTTCCTTTGTCATCTTTTTTTGCTGGATCTCCATCTTTAGAAGCTACTTCTGCGCCTTCAGCAGGTGTTTCTCCTTCTGCCCCCTCAGCTGTCTCCTCAGCTGGTTTTTCTGGTTCTTTTATAATTGTTGGAGCTGCTACTGTAGCGATTACAAAATCTCTATCAATAATTGTAGGCACAACATTATCTGAAAGTTTTACTGACGAAATCTTAATACTAGTTCCTATATCTGTCCCAGTGAGGTCTATGGTAATATCATCTGGAATATTTTCTGCAGGACACCTTAATTCTACTTTTCTTCTAACTATATTGAGAACTCCGCCTCTTTTTAATCCTGGAGAGTCTGGATGATTAATAAACTTAACAGGAATTTCTAAAACTATTTTTTTTCCAGAAACTACTCTCATAAAATCTATATGAATAGGTTCTTCTGACAACACGTGATAAGCTACATCTCTTGGTAAAACTTTTTCTTTTTTCCCCTCTATATCTATTTCCAATACTTTAGATAAAAAAGTTTCTGAGTTAATTATATTTGATATATCTTTTTTATCTATAGAAATTTTCTGATTAGGGTTTTTTCCACCGTATAAAATTGCTGGAATTAATCCTTTCTCTCTCAACCTATTAGTCGAACCAGAAGAAGCGCTGTCTCTTTTTATTGCTTTTAAGTTGCTCATTTAATTTTTTATTGGAAAAGCTATATAACTCAAGTTATTTAATAAAACAAGTGTTAATTAAATAAATCTGATACAGAATTTGAATTAGCTATTCTTTTTATCGCTTCTGACATTAAAGAAGAGATAGATAAGACCTCTATTTTGTTGTTATTTTTAATTTTTTGGGAATTATCAATTGTATCAGTTATTATGAGTTTTTTTATTTTAGAATTTTTAATTTTTTTAACAGCATCTCCACTTAAAACTGCATGAGTAATAAAAACATAAACCTCATTAGCACCACTTCTTTTAAGTGCATCCACAGCGTTAACTATTGTTCCGCCGCTATCAATTATGTCATCAACAATTATACAAGTTTTGTTTTTAACATTTCCAATAATGTTCATTACCTGGGATTTACCAGGAGAAGGTCTTCTTTTATCTATAATTGCAAGATCAGCTTTTATTCTCGTGGCCAAACCCCTAGTTCTTTGAACGCCTCCTACATCAGGAGATACACATATTAACTTTTTATTATTAAATTTTCTTTTTATATATTTAGCAAAAAGAGGTGTTGTAAACAAGTTGTCAACTGGCATATCAAAAAATCCTTGAATTTGTCCAGCATGCAAGTCTACTGTTACAACTCTACTTGCCCCGGCATTGGTAATAAGATTAGCTACAACTTTTGCAGAGATTGATGTTCTTGGTGCAACTTTTCTGTCTTGTCTTGCGTATCCAAAATAGGGAATTACCGCTGTCACATTTTTAGCAGATGATCTTTTTAAAGCGTCTATAACCAGAAGAAGTTCCATTAAATTATCATTGGCAGGATTTGAAGTAGATTGAATTACGAAAACACTATTTCCTCTAATATTTTCGTTTATCTCTACATAGATTTCACCATCTGCAAATCTTTTAATGTTACTATTAACTAATTTAAGTTTTAATTTTTTTGAAATATCTTTACTAAGTTTTAAATTGCTAGTTCCAGATAAAATTTTCATGAAGGTAATTACTTATACAATTATTTCTTAATGTTTTCAAACCAAATTAGAATTTTGTTTTTATCATTTTTACGGTTGTTGAAGATTTTTAGTTAAAGAGCTTTAACAATTTAAAATATAGTGATTAATTTTGGCTAAACTTTGTCAAACTAATAACAGAAATACATCTACCATAATCATTTTCTCCCGATAACATTGATCTTCTATAACTAAAGAACTTACTTTTTTCTTTAAAGGTATCATAACGCACGTGATCGATATTTATGTTATATTTAATCAATTTATCTTGAACATATCTTCTTAAATCAAATAATTTTTTTTTCTTGTTTTTACTTTGAAAATAGACAGAGTTATTTTTAGATTTCATTATAAATTTTTTATAAAATTTAAGATCTACTTCATAACTCTTTTTTCCAATACAAGGTCCTATCGAAGCATAAATTTGATTGCTACTTTTAAATTTTTTTATTGTATTCTCAATTATTCCTGAAAAAGCTCCTTTCCAGCCCGCGTGTATACAAGCTATCATTTGACTCCTTAAGTCATAAAGAAGAATTGGAACACAATCCGCAGTTACAACTCCTAAGGCATATCCCCTCAATTTTGTAATAATTGCATCCGAAACAAATCTTTTTAAATTTCTATTTTTTGAATTAATAAGTATTACCTTGTTGCTATGCGTCTGATGCATTAATAAAAGTTTATTTTTATCGACATTCATTTTTTGTGATACTAAAGATAAATTTCTATAAACATTTTTTTTTTTGTCCTTTGAACCCCTGCCGCAATTTAAACTTTTATAAATTCCTTTCGAAAAACCAGTATTCTTTGAAAAAAAACAGTGTTTTAATGTCTTAAATTTTTTTAATTTCTTTGAATAAAACATTAATTAAATCCTAAAAAGTTTTCTCTCTTACTTTTAAAAGCAAAGATTACTTTAAATAATTTTCCCATAAATTTTTCATCTAGAAGTCTAGTAAGAGTTTGAGACATGTAATTTTTTTCTTTAACATTCATTCTTTTTTCAAGTATTTTAACCCTTTCAATTATTCCCATTTTTTCAAGAAAAAACTTTTGAGAAACTATATTTTTTACTTTTAAATTTTTTTTGGAAAAATATTCATTCAAGAGACTGAAATTAACAAGAGATGTAATGTCTACTTTCCCAAGATTTTTTATTAATTTGTCCATTTTCATCTTTTTATTTTTCATTACAGCTTGAATAGTATTTTCTTTAATTTCATTTACATACCCGTAATCAATAAGCAAAATACCACCAGAAAGAGTTAAAATTTTTTTGATAATTTTGTCTAATTCAATTAAACCTAATTTTGGAAATTCAATAAATTTTGATTTACTTAACACTTTAAATGTTTTTATTTTAGAAATATCTTCATTTGAAGCTATTCGGTATTTTTCTTTTAAAACTTTATCATCAATTAAATAACACTTTTCTTTATATTTATGATTTTTTTTTATAAATTGTTTAATTGGAATAGCATCAAAAAATTCGTTTCCAAAAAAAATAATGGGACCTTTTTTTATAATATCGAAGTTGTTTATCCATTTTACTTTATTGTTTTTAATTTTGTTTTTTTGTATTTTTTTTAAAAATTTACTTTTCTCATAAAGAAATATCTTTGTTGCCTTATTTAACTCTGGAAATTTTTTAAAAGTTTGAATAATTACGTTAGTTAAGCTTCCATCTCCTGGACCAAGCTCGACTAAATTGAAGTGTTTGGGTTTTCCTAATTTTTCCCAAGTAGACACGAACCAAATTGCAACTATTTCAGAAAATAAATTAGAAATGGTGGGGGCTGTAATAAAATCCCCTTTTCTACCAAAAGGCAATTTATTAGCATAATATCCCGAGTAAGGTTGGTATAAAATCTTATCAAAAAATTCATCAACTGGAATCTCTTTGTTAAGTCGTAAGTTGAATTTTTTTAAATTAGTTTTCATTCTTTTTAAAAAAAATTATCAAGCCTGACAAAACCATTAATATACTCAAGAACGATCCCATACTTAAAGTATCGAAAAGATATCCTAATTGAGAGTCAGGCTCTCTGAAAATTTCGGAAATAATTCGAAACGTGCCATATAGTATTAAAAAAATATATGAACATTGTCCAATTTTATATTTTTTTTTAAACATGATTAAATTTAAAATTATAAATAAAATAAATCCTTCTAATAACGCTTCATATAATTGAGATGGATGTCTATAAAAATTATCAACACTAGGAAATATAATACTCCAAGGAACATTTGTTACTTTTCCTACTAACTCAGAGTTAATGAAGTTTGCTATGCGACCAAAAAAAATACCTATAGGCGCAACGCAAGCAATTATATCTAATAAGAAAAATGTAGGAACCTTTTTTTTTGAAGAAAATAAAAAAGTTCCAATGATAATACCAATCAAAGCTCCATGGAACGACATACCTCCTTCCCATACTTTGAAAATTTCAAATGGGTTTAAAATATAGTAGCTAGGATTATAAAACAGCGCATAACCAAATCTTCCACCAATTATTATTGAGATTATTAAGTAGGTAATTAAATCATCAAATTCTCTTAGATCAAATTTAAAATTTATTTCGTCTATTTTTTTTGAGATAATTTTCTTACCTAGCCACCATCCAATCAAAATTCCGAATATATAAGCAAGTGAATACCATCTAATATCCAAAAACCCAAAACTAAATAAAACCGGGTCTAAATTATGGGTGTACATGTGTTCTTATATCATATTTGAAATTAATTTTTCTATCAAATAAGATAAATTATGAGTAATTCTGAAAAGTTTTTGAAGACTATCTCCGGTTTAATTGAAAACGGGATTTTAACTTCAAAAGATATAAAAAAAGAAATATCTACGGATTTGAAATTTGGACGGGATAAGTTAGTAGGAAAACTTCAACTCGTTTCAAGAGAAGAGTTTGAGATATTGAAAAAGAGAATTAACAAACAAGACCTGGCTATAAAAAAATTATTAAAAAAAAAAAATTCTAAAAAGGTAAAGAAATCTTAACTTGCAGACCGTCGTATTTGCTTTTACCTAATTGAATATTGCCACCATGTGAATTTATTATATCTTCTACTATAGCTAAGCCCAAACCAACTCCAGACTTATTAAGGCTTCTACTTTTGTCTAGCCTAAAAAATGGTTTAAAAACATTTTTATGTTGTTCTTCTGGTATACCTGGTCCATCATCTTCAAACATAATAGCAACTCGGTTTGAACCTTTCTGCAGATTTACATATACTTTTTTTCCATAAATCAAACCATTCTGAATTACATTTTCAAAACATCTTTTTAATGCAGATTTCCTTCCTTTTAAAATTATCTCTTCTAAATTTAATATATGTAAATTTTCATTTTTCAGATCTTCTTTAATTTCACTAAATAATTTTGGCAAATTAATTTTTGATGTTTCTTCTTGAGATTGTGTCTTCGCAAACTGTAGGTAATCATTTAACATATTTTCCATTTCATCGATATCTTTCGACATATTCTCTGAGATATTTTTTTGCTCAATCATAGCGAGCTGGAGCTTAAGTCTAGTAAGAGGAGTTCTCAAATCATGACTTATTCCAGATAACATTTCTGATCTTTGATTTAGATGACGATTAATTCTTTTTGCCATTCTATCAAATTCATATGCAGCCTTTCTAATTTCTGAGGCGCCCGAAGGTCTAAAATTATTTACATAGTCACCTTTACCAAATCTTTCTGCTGCTTTTGCTAGCCTGACTAATGGTCTTGTTTGGTTTTTAAGAAATACAAGGGCAATCAAAATTAATACCACTGAAGGTAAAGTCGTCCATAAAACAAACAGTCTTACCGATGAAGGGGAAATCATCTCTTTTGGAATTAAAAACTCTATTACTTCTTTATTTTCTAATCTTATTTTTATTTCGACTGCATTTTTGAATTTAGAAGTATTAAACCAATAATTGTTATTACCAAAAGTTGATTTTAACTCTCGTCTTAAAGACCTATCCATAGGGCTAAATTTTCTTTCCCCTGTAGATAATGGAAAAGGATTATCATTAATATCAATTTCAAAATTAAAATTATTTTTATAACTATCTGTAAAAAAATCGTAATTATCTCTATTATTTTGATACACATCTTGAATTGTCTTTAATTGAGAAATTAATGAACGAGTTATATTTTTATTAGCTTTTATCCAAATACTATCATAAAAAACAATAGTTATAATCAATTGTAAAATTATTGTAGGTGCTGCAACTATTATTAAAGCTCTATAAAAGAGCCTCTTTGGCAATATAATTTTTAAAAATTTATTCAATCCAGAGAACATAGCCAGACCCCCTTATTGTTTGTAGATACTTTGGATTTTTAGGATGATTTTCGATTTTTTGTCTTAGTCGAGTTATCATAACATCAATTGATCTTTCTTGACTGATACCAGATATTTTACCGATTTCATCTCTAGAATAAGTTTTTCCTGGATTTGCTAACATTTCAATTAAAACTTTTTTTTCAGATAAATTTATTTTTTTATTTTTTTTATCTAGCACTATATTCATTTTGTTTAAGTCTATTTCAGCATTTCCAACAAAATGTTTTATATTAAGATCAACTTTATTTTCTTTATTTGTAACATTTTTTATACGAAGCAAAAGCTCTTTGGGCTCAAAGGGTTTACTTATGTAATCATCTGCACCTATCTCTAGTCCTTTTATTCTGTTTTCAACCTCTCCTTTCGCTGTGAGTAGGATTATTGGAGTCTTAAGACTTTTTTTTATTTCTTTAGTTAAATCGTATCCATCTTGGCCAGGCATCATTACATCTAAAACAATTAAATCAAATTTAAATTGATTAATTTTTTCTTTAGCGCTTTTAGCATTTTTAGAAGTTGAAACTATATAATTATTATCATTAAGGTATTCCTTCAAAAGATCTCTAATTCTATTATCATCATCCACTATCAAAATATGTTTTTTACTATTTTCCATCAACAATTTTTTTAAGAACTTCCTTAAATTTTATCACAGAGTCAGAATTAGAATTTTTTAATGCATTAAAAATTCTTTTTTTCTGTGAGTTGTAAACGGCATCAAAGAAAATCTTACCCTCTTTATTTAAAAATAAGTTTTTCTTTCTCGTATCGTTTTCATCTTTAACTTGTTTAATCATTTTAGATTTAATTAAATCTCTTAGAACTCTATTCAAACTTTGTTTAGTAACCTTTAATTTAAACATTAATTCCCCTAAACTTATTCCCGGATGTCTTTCAATTAAATTTAAAGATCTTAAATGAGCAGGCCCAAAAAACTTTTTTGACAGTACTTTTTTTGGATCAGAAAAAGTTTCTCGGTATGCATAGAATAAAAGTTGAATAAAATCTTTAATTTGTTCATCTTTTAGATAAAGTAAATCTTTCATAATGGTAAGTTATATTGACTTATCCTTATAAGAAATATACTTTTTTGTATTAAAAAAATCTATATATTTACTTCTTAATGGAAAGCATACCATACGATAAAAGAGCTGGAAAAATTTGGTTTAACGGGAATACTGTTGAATGGGGCAGTGCAAATATACACATTTTGAATCATGGACTGCATTATGCGAGCTGTGTATTTGAAGGCGAAAGAGTTTATGATGGTGAAATTTTTAGACTAGAGGAACATACAGAAAGATTATTTTATTCTGCTAAAAGAATGGGTATCAAAGTTCCTTATTCGCAAAAAGAAATAAATGATGCAAGTAAAAGCATAATAAACATACAAAAAGTAAAAAATGGATATGTAAGGCCTGTAATCTGGAGAGGAAGTGAGATGATGGCTATTTCAGCACAAAAAAATAAAATTCACGTTGCTATCGCTACATGGGAATGGGGATCGTATTTTGATCCAAAATTAAAATTAAAAGGAATTAAATTAAATATTTCATCTTGGAGAAGACCCAATCCAAATTCAATTCCTTGGGATACAAAAGCTGCTGGTTTATATATGATCTGCACTTTGTCAAAGCACGAGGCCGAGGCCCAAGGTTTCACTGACTCTCTAATGCTAGATCATGAAGGGAATATTGCAGAAGCAACAGGCGCAAACGTTTTCTTTAAAGATAAATCTGGAGAACTACATACTCCTGTACCTGACTCGTTCTTAGATGGAATTACAAGAAGAGAAGTTATCAAAATTGCTAATGCTAAAGGCATTAAGGTAGTTGAAAGAAAAATTAAGCCTGAGGAAATGAAAACTTTTGAGGGATGTTTTTTAACTGGAACTGCAGCAGAGGTTACTCCAGTTTCTCAAATAAATGAATATAGCTTTAAAGTGTGTAATACGATATCTGTATTATCAAATGCTTACCAAAACTTAGTTAGAAAAAAATCGGCAGCTTAATCTTTTTTATCTTCACTAATTGCATGATCTATTCCTTTTCTCATATAATCGTAACCAGTATATAATGTTAGAAATGAAGAAAACCAAAGAAGAATAATGCCAATAGTTTGAGCATTATAATCTTGAAAATTTATTATTTTGTTTCCGCTTTCTCCAGTGAGTAAAATTGCAATAGACAGCATTTGTATAAATGTTTTTAGTTTAGATAAACTCGTAACTGGCATTTTTACTCTTCCTGCTGCTAAAAATTCTCTTAAACCTGAGATTAAAATTTCTCTAGTTAAAATAATTATTGCAGCAATCACTTCATAGTTTTTAATAGTGCCATTCATCACTAATAAAATTAGCGCAGCTGCCACTAGAATTTTATCTGCTATAGGATCTAATAGTTCTCCTAATTTCGACTCCTCTTTAAATAATCTTGCCAAAAGACCATCTAAAAAATCTGTAAAACTAGCTAAAACAAATAAAAAAAAAGGTATTAAATCACCAAAAAAACCTGGGATAAAAAAACTTAAGACAAAAATAGGAACTATGATTATTCGCCCAATGGTTAAAATATTTGGAATTTTTAAAAACATAAAATTTATTCGTGGAAATAATTATATATTTTATTAGCGATATTGTCTTCAATTCCCTCAACAGATTTCAGATCATCTAAGCTAGCAGATTCTACTGCTCTTGCAGACCCAAAATGATTTAGCAATGCTCTTTTCCTTTGGCGACCTATTCCTTGTATTTGATCTAATAACGATTTTTTTAAGTTTTTCTTTCTTTTCGCTCTATGTGTGCTTATAGCAAATCTGTGTGCCTCATCTCTTAATCTTTGAATTAAAAATAGCAAGGGGTCATTTTTACTAAAAGTAAATTCTTTATTTTTGTGATAAACTTTTTCCTCCCCTGCGTTTCTTTTTTTTCCTTTTGCGACGGCTAAAATAGGCAAGTCATGTAATCCAAGCTCATTTAAAATTTCTTTAGAAACAGAGTATTGTCCTTTACCACCATCAATAATTATTAGATCAGGTAAAGAAAGTGATCCAGATTTTTCTTTGATAGCTTTAGAAAATCTTCTAAACAAAACCTCTTTCATCATTCCATAATCATCTCCCTTAATTTTATCATCTTTAATATTAAATTTTCTATATCTTTTTTTTATGAATCCCTCATTTCCAAAACAAATAAGAGCTCCTATTGCATCCGCACCTTGGATATGGCTGTTATCGTAAACTTCGATTAGATCAATATTAACGTTAAGTTTAAATTTTGCGGTTAAGCTATCAATTAAATTATTGTTTGTGTCAGACTGAATAAGTTTTTGAGTGAGAGCTTGTTTTGCATTTTTTTCCGCAAGTTTTGAAATAGAAACTTCATTTTTTAATTTGGCTTTTTTTACTATAATTTGTTTATTTTCCTTATTTGAAAATGTTTTTTCTAAAAGCAATCTTTCGCTTACTTCAAAATTTGTAATTATCAGACTTGGCACGGTTTTATTTTCATAAAATTGCGACATGAAAGAAGAAAGAATGTCATTTACAGTATCATCTGGATCATGCTTGGGATAAAAGGCCTGATTACCCCAGTTTTGCTTAGATCTAAAAAAAAATACTTGAATACATGTTTTACCTGTTTCTTTAAAAATACTGATCACATCTGCTTCATTTAAATTAGTTTGATTTATTTTCTGAGAAGTCTGTATTTGTGTTAAAGCTTTGATTCTATCTCTTGCAACTGCAGCTTTTTCATAGTCCATTTTTTTACTAGCCAGCTCCATTTCTCTAGATAAATTTTTTTGAATTCTTCTTGATTTACCTGAAATGAAATCAATAGCATCATTAACTGTTGAAATGTAATCTTTCTCAGTGATATGTCCAACGCAAGGGCCGGAACATCTTTTAATTTGATAAAGTATACAAGGCCTCACTCTGTTTTTGAAAACAGTATCGTCACAAACTCTTAATTGAAAAATTTTTTGCAATATTTTAATAGTCCAATTTGCTGATCCAATAGAGGCAAATGGTCCAAAGTAGTAACCAGATTTAGATTTTTTTCCTCTGAGCTTCGTTAATTGGGGCCACTGATCTTTGTTACCAATATAAATGTATGGAAAAGACTTATCATCTCTTAAAAGAATATTATATCTTGGTTTGTACTTCTTAATTAAATTTGCTTCTAAAAGTAATGCTTCACTCTCATTACTAGTCGTAGTGGTTTCAAGATTATGTGTTAGAGACAACATTCTCTCTGTTCGTATTGGAAGATTAGACTCAGTAACATAACTTTTTAGCCTATTAGGTATATTTTTAGCCTTTCCAATATAAAGAATTTCCCCAGAAGCGCTTATCATTTTATACACACCAGGATTTTTATCGATTAAAGGTATCTTATCTTTAATTATTTTTTTTCCTTGTTCTAAGCTGTCCATTATATTTTTGTTTTGATAACCTCTATACCTACGGATTTTGTTTCTTTCATAATATCCAATTTTTCAATTTTAAGTTTTATTTTTTTTATTTTTTTATTTTTAAAAATTTCATCAAATATCGACTCTGATAGATTTTCTAGCAATTCAAAATGTTTCTTTTCGGTCAATTCTTTTATATCATTAATAATATTTTCATAATTAACTATAGTTTTTATTTCAGGTTTAATGTTTGGGTCTGTTGTTATCTCTAAATTGAAATTTACTCTTTGTTTTTTTAATTTTTCAAACTGATGAATGCCAACGGATATAAATAAAATCAAATCTTTAATTAGTATTTTTTTGTTATATTTGAATTTTTGTTTATTTTTAAATTTAAGTATTTTCATTCTTTTATATTAATTATATCTGGGGTTTTCCATGCTAACCGTTGACCACTATCAACATTAATTATTTCTCCTGTAATATTATCATTATTAATTAAAAACTTTACCGCAGAGCTGACATTTTTAGTTTCTACTTTTTTTCCTAAAATAGTTGATTTCCATTGCTTTTTAAAATGACTTTCAGACTGGCGTTTATTTTTTAATGTTGGACCAGGTGAAACACCATTTACTCTAACATTGGGAGCAAGTTTCATCGCAGAGATTTTTGTTAATGTAACAAGATTTGATTTACTCAAAGTATAAGAAAAAAAGTAAGGGGTTAGTTTTTCAACTCTTTGATCAATAATATTTACAATGTTTCCATTATTGCCTTTATAAACTTTCGCGAAGTTTTGAATTAAAATCGACGGAGCTTTTAGATTTATATTCAAGTGTTTTAAAAAACTTTTCTCAGAAAAATTTATTAAATTATCATTTTCGAATACCGATGCATTGTTAATCAAGCAATTTAAACCCTTCATTTTTTTATTTGCAATTGAAATTATTTTTTGAGTTTGTTTTAAGTTATTTAAGTCTGCTTTTATAAGATAAACATTTGACCCTAAATTTTCTAATTCTAGCTTAAGTTTTTTAGCAGCAATAAAAGATTTAAAATAATGAATCACTATTCGAGATCCATAGCCTGCTAGTTTCAAAGCAATAGATCTTCCTATTCGATTTGCACCACCTGTAATTATTATTTTTTTGGTTTCCATTTTTTAATTGATTTTCTTGGCTTTGTTCCTGGCATCCCCATAGTTGATCTGCCTTTAGGGTACACTTTATTTTTTAATTTGTACTGACTTATTTTAGGATTTAATGTTATCTCTAACTCGCTGGCCTCTAACTTTCTCATTTCATCTCTGATTTTTGCAGCTTCTTCAAACTCAAGGTTTGACGCTGCTTCTTTCATTTTCCTGTTAAGCGCTTTTAAATGTTTCTTTAAATTTCCACCAACATTTGCACCTTCAGAAATTTTTATGTAATCTTTTTCATAAACAGACTCCAGTATATCATTAATATCTTTTTTAATTGTTTCAGCAGTAATCTTATTTTTTTTATTATATTGTAATTGTTTGTTTCTTCTCCTATCTGTTTCTTTAATTGCACTTTTAATACTTTTTGTTGTTTTGTCTGCATAAAGGATTACTTTTCCATCTACGTTTCTTGCTGCTCTACCTATAGTTTGGATTAAAGAAGTTTCGGATCTCAAAAAGCCTTCCTTATCAGCGTCTAATATTGCTACTAAAGCACACTCTGGAATATCCAAACCTTCTCTTAACAAGTTGATTCCAACTAAAATATCAAACACTCCCATTCTTAAGTCTCTAATAATTTCAATTCTCTCTAAGGTATCAATATCAGAGTGCATGTATCTTACTTTTAATCCATTTTCATGAAGATACTCGGTTAAATCTTCAGCCATCTTTTTGGTAAGAGTTGTCGCTAATACTCTATATCCTCTTTTTACAACTTCTAAAGCTTCATTCATCAAATCGTCTACCTGAGTTTTTGCGGGTCTTATTTCTACAGGAGGATCTATTAAACCTGTTGGTCTTATGATTTGATCAATATATTCATTTTTTGTTTGTTTTAATTCCCACGGACCTGGTGTAGCAGAAACAAAAACTGTTTGAGTTCTCATTAAATCCCATTCTTCAAATTTTAGCGGTCTATTATCCATACAAGATGGAAGACGAAATCCATATTCTGCTAACGTTTTTTTTCTAGTATGGTCACCTTTATACATACCATTTAGTTGAGGAACAGTGACGTGACTTTCATCTACAAAAATAATTGCATTATCAGGAAAATATTCAAACAATGTGGGAGGAGGTTCGCCAGGTTTTCTTCCTGATAAAAATCGAGAATAATTTTCAATACCAGCGCATGTACCTGTTGCTTCTATCATCTCTAAATCAAATTTAGTTCTTTCTCTCAATCTTTGCTCTTCTAACAACTTATTATCAGCTCGATGTTTTTTTAATGTCTCTGCTAATTCAGATTTAATTTGTTTAATTGCTTGGTCAATTGTAGGCCTAGGCGTAATATAGTGACTATTAGCATAAATTTTAATAATCGAATATTCATTAGTTTTGTTTCCAGTTAATGGATCAAATTCCTCAATTCTTTCTAGCTTATTAAAGTTGAAACTTATTCTCCACGCTCTATCTTCTAGATGAGAAGGAAACAACTCTAAATTTTCACCTCTAACTCTAAAAGTACCTCTAAAAAAATTTTGATCATTTCTTTTATATTGTAAATTTATAAAAGCTCTTATTAATTCATCTCTATCATAATCGTAGTTTTTTTTAAGGGTGATTGTCATTTTAGAATACGCCTCTACTGAACCTAGACCATAAATACAAGAAACACTCGCTACTATTATAACGTCATCTCTCTCTAATAATGATCTAGTAGCGGAATGTCTCATTCTATCTATCTGTTCATTTATTGAAGCTTCTTTTTCAATATAGGTATCTGATCTAGGCACATAAGCTTCTGGTGTGTAATAGTCATAATAGGAAACAAAATATTCTACTGCGTTATCAGGAAAAAAACTTTTAAACTCACCATAGAGCTGCGCAGCTAAAGTTTTGTTTGGAGCTAAAATCAAAGCAGGTCGATTGGATTTCTCTATTACTTTCGCCATTGTAAAAGTTTTTCCTGACCCAGTTACCCCTAACAGAACTTGCTCGTGTTTCTCGCCTTTAAGATTTTTAAGTAATTTCTTAATAGCCTCAGGTTGGTCGCCACTAGGTTGAAAATTACTTTTGATTTTAAATTTTATACCTCCCTCAAGCTTGTTTTTTTTGCTGGAGTTATTAACCTCTAAATTAGCTGTTTTTTCTTGATAAGTATTTTGCATTTTGTGTTAATAATAATTTAAAAAGATTATTATAAATTTCAATGAGCATAGTTTCCAACAGTTTAAAACGTATAAAACCGTCACCTACAATGGCTGTAACCTCAAAAGCAAGAGAAATGAGGGCTGCCGGTAAGGATGTTATCGGGTTGGGGGCTGGAGAACCTGATTTTGACACTCCTAATAACATTAAACATGCAGCTATCAAGGCAATTAAAAAAGGAGATACTAAATACACCGCTGTAGATGGCACACCCGCTCTCAAAAAAGCTGTCCAAAAAAAATTTAAGAGAGAAAATAATCTTAACTATGATCTATCTGAAATTTCTGTTGGTACAGGAGGTAAGCAAGTTTTGTATAACGCATTTATGGCTACAATTAATAGAGGGGACGAAGTAATTATTCCAGCTCCATACTGGGTTTCATATCCTGATATAATTCTCTTAGCTGGAGGAAAACCAAAAATAGTTAAATGTGATGAAAGAGATCATTTTAAATTAACTCCTGGTAAATTAAAAAAAGCTATTTCAAAAAAAACAAAATGGATTATTCTGAATTCTCCATCAAATCCTACTGGCACAGCTTATACTAAAGCAGAAATAGTAGCACTAGCAAAAATATTATCTAAGCATAAGAAAATTTATATTTTGAGTGATGATATTTATGAACATATAACTTATGATAATTTTAAATTTTTTACGATTGCTCAAATTAAAAACTTAAAAGATAGAACACTAACTATGAACGGTGTTAGCAAATCATATTCCATGACAGGATGGAGAATAGGTTATGCAGCTGGTCCCAAAGAAATAATTAAAGCTATGGCTAAAATTCAGTCACAATCCACTAGCAATCCGACATCTATTAGTCAAGCAGCTGCTGTTGAGGCGCTAAATGGAACGCAGAAATTTATTAAACCAAGAGCTAATTCATTTAAAAAAAGAAGAGATTTTGTTGTTGATAGTTTAAATGATATTAACGGTATTAGCTGTTTAAGACCCGAGGGAGCTTTTTATGTTTTCCCAAATTGTAAAAAATTACTTGGAAATAAAACTAAAATTAAAACAGATAAAGATTTTGTTGAAAAACTTTTAGAAAAATCTCAAGTAGCCGTTGTTCAAGGCTCTGCTTTTGGCTTAAATGGATATTTTAGAATATCTTATGCAACTTCAATCGAAAACTTAAAAAAAGCAATGAGTAGAATTAAAAAATTTTGTGAAAACCTTAATTAGAGTCTGACAAAAATTTTTCTGCTTCAAGGGCCGACATGCATCCCATACCAGCAGCAGTAACTGCTTGCCTAAATATTTTATCTTTTACATCACCTGCAGCGAAAACACCTGGTATATTTGTCTCAGTAGAATCCGGTTTAGTGATTAAGTATCCCTCTTTATCCATTTTTAATTGATCTTTAAATAAAGATGTAGCTGGGTCATGTCCTATAGCTATGAATAGTCCATTTACTTTTAATTCTGTAAATTTTTGATTTTTAAGATTTTTAATTTTTAAACTTTTAACAACTTTAGGTTCCTTATCTCCTAAAACATCTTCAACAACGCTATCCCAGATAATTTCAATTTTTTTATTTGACTTAAGTTTTGATTGCAGCATTTTCTCTGCTCTTAGTTCATTTCTTCTATGTATTAAATAAACTTTTGAAGCAAATTTTGTTAAGAACATCGCTTCTTCAACAGCTGCATTCCCACCTCCAACAACTGCCACTTCTTTATCTTTAAAAAAGAAACCATCACAAGTAGCACATGCAGAAACACCAAATCCTCTAAATTCTTGTTCTGATTTTAAATTCAACCATCTGGCTTGCGCGCCGGTTGAAATGATAAAAGCATCGGCTGTATAAACTTGCCCACTATCTCCTATAGCCTGAAAAGGTTTCTTAGAAAAATCTACTTTTTTAATATGGTCCTGTATCATTTCTGTACCAACCGCTTCAGCCTGACCCTTCATTTCTTCCATCAACCAAGGTCCTTGTACTACTTTTGCATAACCAGGATAATTTTCTACATCAGTTGTAGTGGTTAATTGTCCACCCGGAACTGAACCATGAACTAAAATTGGCTTTAACATCGCTCTAGCAGCATAAATAGCAGCTGTATATCCTGCTGGGCCTGATCCAAGTATCAACACTTTTGTGTGTTTAGTAGATTTATTATTCATTATGATAGGTTTATATAGTAACTAATGTTGGAATTAAAAGCACTTCTTTTGACACAAGGTATGCACGGGATGGTAAGCCAGGTAGAAGGCTTAGCAAAAGCACTCAAATTTAACTTTAAACATCAGAAAATTAAGTTGAAACCTTTCTGGAATTTAATTCCACCAAAGTTAACACCAATTTCAGAAAACTTATTAACAGAAAAATTTGTTTGCGATAGCAAGATAATAATTTCTTGTGGAAGAAAAAGCGTTATTCCCTCGATCGCTTTAAAGAAAAGACTTGGTCGTCAAATTTTTAATATTCATATTCAAGATCCAAAAGTTTCATTTCAACATTTCGATCTTATTATAAGTCCAGATCATGATAGCATTAAAGGAGAAAATGTTTTAACAACTAAAGGCTCTATTCATTACTTGACAAAAAAAGAAATCACCAATAATTCGAAATATCTTCAAATTGAAAAAGGAAAAAAACAAATTGTAACATTTGTAATAGGCGGTCCAAATAAATATTACAACTATTCAGATGAGCAAATTCATTTTATTTTTAACAAAATTAAAACTTTATTTACGCCAGATAAATTTAAAATTATTGTTATACCTTCTTATAGAACTCCTGAGAGAGTAATAAAAAAAGCATATAATACATTTAGCATTAATCATCATGTGGTTAAAAATATTGATAAAAAAGCTTATCTAAGCTCTCTGGCAATAGCAGATTTCATTATTGTAACATGTGACTCTACTTCAATGATCTCCGAAGCAGCAGTTACAGGAAAGCCAGTTTATATGGCTATGATGAAACCTATTAAAAGCATTAGTAGATTCAAAAGTTTTTATTCTCAATTTAAAGAACTGGGAATTGCAAAGGAGTTAAATGATAGTATTGACAACTGGAGTTATGATAAGTTAGATGAAGTAAATAGGATTGCACCAATAATTAAAGAAAAAATGAAATCAAATGGAATTATTTAAATCTCTTGAAAACAGAACAAAATCCTTTAATGATCCTTTTAAACACTTTGAGATCAATCAACCTTTAACTATCGAAGCTATTAAAGAAATCAGTAATGCAAACATTGTTGATCCTAAAAAAGAAAATTTAAATTATGATGGCACGAGAGCGCTAGATGGAGGAGACGGCGCATTCCGTTCAGGTATAAAAGACGGAGGAAAAGCTAAAAAAATAAGATGTTATGTTACAAAAGAAAACGAAAATCAATTTCCCCATCTTACAAATTTTATTGATGAGCTTAGATCTCCTAAAGTTTATAAAAAGATAGGTAGTTTAATTGGAAAAGATCTTAGTAATTCATTCGTACGATTAGAAGTTATTTGTGATAGAGAGGGTTTTTGGCTCAAACCTCATTGTGATATTAAAGAAAAACTTATGTCATCAATAGTTTTTATCAATCTTCATAATGAATCTGAAAATTTAGGTACTGACTTTTATGATAAAAAACTTACAAAAGTTAAAACCGTTCCATATAAGCACAACTACGGATATTTTTTCACTAGCGGACCTGATTCTTGGCATGGTATGGAAAAAAAAGAGATTAAAAAAGAACGTAGATGTATTCAGATCAACTATGTTACATTTGAGACTGATTGGAAAGTTAAGTAAATTAAACGTTTACTCAATAGATATACATAAAAAGCATAACAAACAATTTAAACCTCAGGTTGCTTGACCCAAAGCGGTCACTTGTTAAAAAGATATATCGAGTAAATAAAAAAAAATTTTGGAGTTAAGAAATGTTGAGAAACATTAAGGGGACATTTTTATTATTTTTATTAAGTTTAATTTTTTTAATATTTAAAAATAATTATTCTTTTGCGGGTTGTGAAGGGACCTATGGTGGTTCTGGAGATGTAACAATTACTGGAAACTGTACGTCAGGCTATGCATCAACAGGTGATATTACAAGTCTAGTAATTAATAGTGGAGTAGAGGTACGTTGGACAGGCGCTGGTTCTCGACCTGTTGGAATTGACCATAATGTTGCAGGCTTTGTAAATAACGGAACCATAAGATCTACAAGTAAAGATAGAGCAATACATGCTTCAACCGGCGACATGCATTTTACAAATAATGGTGACGTATATACACATAGCAATAAAGGTGGTGCGATAAAGCATGAAGGCGAAAGTGGAGATTTCACTCTTACGGTAATTAACAATAACGGAGGATTAATAAGAGGAGGAAAGCAGGAAGCTATATATACAACCATTAATAATGTTGATATCGAAAACAAAGCGGGAGCTACGATATCGTGTAATGGTAGTGGCTGTGATAATACTATTCACTTATTATCTCAAACAGCAAACGCCACTTTAACTAATGCAGGCACAATTTCAGCTTTAGGAACTGGTGCGATTAATAGGAGAGGATCTACTAGTACTACAATTACAAATTCCGGAACTATAGAGGCAGGTGATAATGCCATTATTGTTGCTAGTGGAACAGTCCAAACTATTACAAACACTGGAACTATAACAGTAACAAGCGGAGCTGATATTGATAATAACGGAACTATTACAACTTTGGAAAATGACCAAGGCGGTAATGATGCACTTATTTATGATGGTGCAGTTCCAACTAATTACAATATTATAGTAAATTCAGCATCCGATTTTGGTAAAATTACTTTCAATGGAACAGAAACAGGCACAATGTCATTTGGAATAAAATCTGGATCTACTGTAGGATTAGGAACATATAGTGGAGTTTTGCAATCTTTAGCAGAAGCCAGACTTTCTGCAAAAACTGGAACGTTTAGTTCTTATAAATGGACTTTATCAGAAGATAGCTCTGGAACGTGGGACATGGAAATAACTAATGCTAGAACAGGTTACAAAGTAAGAATAAAAAAAGCTAAGCTCTCGTCAATTGCAACTTTATTAGAAAGCTTTAATACAGATGGCAAAAAATCTACACTTACAACTAATTTAGATAATTTATCTGATACTGCTTTAGAAAAAGCCATGAAACAAATAAAAGGGGTAACTATTCAAAAATCTTTAGGGCAAGGTATAAAAAGTAACAATAATTTTAAGAGAGCTATGACAGGTGCAATAAGCGCACCGAGTTTTGGCAATATGGTTAAGAATAATTTTGCAAACCTAACTAATGGTGATATCCAAAATTATTATAACCCAGAAGTTTTAAATAATGTTACGTTAACGAATGACTTTACATTAGGTGATATAGCGGCAATTTATAAAAATAGAGATTTATTAACTATTGGAACACCCGAAAGCTCTTTTTATTTAAGGACTTTTGGAGGAATATCAAATCAAGATAAAATAGGGGATGATGTTGGTTTTGAGAATAATACAGCAGGAATTATTTTTGGAAATCAAGCTATAATAGATGATTTACAAACAGGCTGGGGAGTCGGTTTTTCAACAAGTGGTTTAGATTATGATGATGGTATGGGTTTAAGTAATACTCACACTTTACACACTAATTTTTTTACAAATAAAGAATATGAAAATTTTGGGACTTCATTAAGTTTTGGATCATTTATTGCAGCAAATAATTTAACAAGAAATGTTACAGAGGGCAGTACACAAACATTAAAAGCTGATACCACAGATATAGGGTTTGATATGACATTTGGTATTTCAAAAAATATTAATCTTGGAGGCTGGATAGTAAATCCGTCTGCTTCTATGAATACATCTTACTTAATTCAAGATGATATCAAAGAAAGTGGAGGTGATTTAGCTTTAGATATTCAAACTGATAATCTTTTACAAATTAAACCTGAACTGGGTTTCAACTTGGATAGAGAATTTTCCTCATCTGAATTGGAATCAAGACAGTTCAATTTTTCTCTATTTGGTAGCGAAGAAAATAAATTGGATGGCTCGGATTCAAGAGCGACTATAGTCGATACTGGTGATGGATATGCAATGATAGAGGATAGAAAAAAAGACAAGTTTTTAACAGCAGGGCTAGGATACACCTCTTTAAATAATGCTAAAAACAGCCAATTGATTTTTAATATATTTACTACGCAGAATGAGCAGAATGATATGAATTCTTCTTTGCTTTCATTTACTTATAATAAAAAATTTTAATTTTTTTTAAATTTCTTGAAGCGAAGTAACAGTTAATTTTTTTGACTTAAGAGATTTAATACCTTCCAAACAAACATAAGCAGTTGACATATTTGTACAATAAGGAACTTTATTTGCTAATGTAGCTCTTCTTAATGCTAAAGCATCGTTTAGTTGTTTTTCACTATTACCACCACCAGTATTGATTACTAAAGCAATTTTTTTGGCATTTAACACATCAACAATGTGAGGAGATCCCTGATTAACTTTATTAATTTTTTTACACTTAATTCCGTGCTTATTTATATAATCTGCTGTCCCACCAGTACCACAAAGTTTAAAATTCATTTTAGATAATTGTTTTGCTAAAGCCACTCCTTCAATTTTATGACTATTTTTTAAAGATATAAATGCCAACCCTTTAGTAGGAAGAGAATTAGAGGCTGCTATTTGACTTTTAGCAAAAGCCATTCCAAAGTTTTCATCAAAGCCCATAACTTCTCCAGTAGATTTCATTTCTGGTCCGAGTAAAAGATCACTATTTGGAAATTTATTAAAAGGAAAAACAGCTTCTTTCACAGCAAACATTTTTTTAGTTTTACTATTTAAATTAAACTTACTTAATTTTTCTCCCGCCATCACTCTTGATGCAATTTTAGCTAAGGGAAGATTTTTTGCTTTAGATACAAATGGGACAGTTCTACTAGCTCTAGGGTTGACCTCTATTACAAAAATTTTATCATTTTTAATTGCAAATTGGACATTCATAAAACCTTTTACTTTAAGAGCAAGCGCTAGCTTCTTTGTTTGATTCTCAATTTCTTTTATTAAAAAAGGTTTAATGGAAACTGGTGGCAAACTACATGCGGAGTCACCAGAGTGAATTCCAGCTTCCTCAATGTGCTGCATAATACCAGCTACAAAAACTTGCTTACCATCAGATAAAGCATCTACATCAACCTCCATTGCATTATCAATAAATTTATCCATTAAAATTGGATTTTTTTCTGCAGCTTTAAATGCTTCTAGAACAAAATTTTTAAGTTGTTTTTTTTCGTGAACAATTTCCATAGCTCTTCCGCCCAATACATATGATGGTCTTACCATTAATGGTAAACCAATTTTGTCAGCTATCTTTAAAGCCTGAGGAAAAGTTTTTGCTATACCACTTTCAGCTTGTTTTAATTTTAATTTATTTAAAAGATTTCTAAACCTATCTCTGTCTTCAGCAAGATCTATTGAAGTGTATTGGGTGCCTAATATTGGAAGTTTATTCTCATGCAAGAATTTAGCTAATTTAATTGGAGTTTGTCCTCCAAACTGAGTTATAACACCAATTAAATTCCCTTTCGTTTTCTCTTTTTTAATAATGTTAAAAACGAATTCTTCTATTAGTGGTTCAAAATATAATCTATCACTAGTATCATAATCTGTTGAAACAGTTTCAGGATTACAATTTACCATTATTGTTTCAAATCCTGCTTTTTTCAAAGCAAAACTAGCCTGACAACAACAATAATCAAACTCAATACCTTGACCAATTCTGTTAGGACCGCCACCAAGAATAATAATTTTTTTTCTACTAGATGGCTCTGCCTCACACTCAGTGTTCATTGAAAAGTTTCTTTGATAAGTAGAATACATATATGGTGTAAACGATTTAAATTCAGATGCACATGTGTCAACTTTTTTGTATACAGGTAAAATTTTTAAGGCTGTTCTTTTTTTTCTCACAATATTTTCAGAAATATTAGTTAGTTCTGATAATTTTTTATCTGAAAATCCAATAGACTTAATATAATTAAATTTGTTATATGTTTTGGGTAATCCATTTTTTTTTATCTCATTTTCATTATCTATAATATCTTTTATTTGATTTAAGAACCACGGATCAATTTTTGAAAGCTTTTGTATTTTTTCTATATTAATTTTTTTTCTTATAGCTTCACCAATAAGTAAAATCTTGTTAGGTATATTATCTTTTAGTTTTTTCTCAATTTGCTTTTTTTTTAAATTAAAAATCTGATCGATCCCTGAAAATCCAGTTTCAAGAGAAACTAATGCTTTTTGCAAGGACTCTTTAAAATTTCTACCTATTGCCATTGCTTCACCTACTGATTTCATCGATGTTCCTAAAATTGCTGCTGATTTAGAAAATTTTTCAAAAGTAAATCTTGGAATTTTAGTTACTACATAATCAATAGTTGGCTCAAATGAGGCAGGAGTAACCTTTGTAATCTCATTTTTTAATTCATCTAAAGTATAACCTACAGCAAGCTTCGCTGCGACTTTGGCAATTGGAAATCCTGTGGCCTTTGAAGCTAATGCAGAGGATCTAGAAACTCTAGGGTTCATTTCTATAATAACCATTCTTCCGTTTTTAGGATTTATTGCGAATTGCACATTTGATCCTCCAGTTTCTACTCCTATCTTTCTTAAGCAAGCAATAGATGCGTTTCTCATTACTTGATATTCTTTATCTGTAAGAGTTAGGGCTGGTGCGATAGTAACCGAGTCCCCAGTGTGAATTCCCATTGGGTCAACATTTTCAATAGAGCATATGATTATACAGTTATCTTTTTTATCTCTTACAACTTCCATTTCAAATTCCTTCCAGCCTTCCAGGCATTCCTCGACTAAAACTTGGTTTACAGGGGACTCTTGAAGTCCGTTTTTAATAATTTTTAGAAAGTCCTTTTTGTTTTTGGCAATTCCCCCACCAAGACCTCCAAGCGTAAAAGCTGGCCTAATTATCGCTGGAAGACCTATTTGTTTCAAAACTTTTGCAGATTGGTTAAAATTATTAACAATTTTTGATTTAGGTAAATCTAAACCAATTTCAATCATATTTTTTCTAAACTTTTTTCTATCTTCTGCATTAGAAATAGCTCTCGAATTGGCACCAATAAGTTCGATCTTATATTTTCTTAAAATTCCTTTTTTTTCAGCTTCCATTGCTAAATTTAAAGCAGTCTGACCACCCATTGTTGGAAGGATAGCATCAGGTTTTTCTTTGATTAATATTTTTTCTAAGACTGTTAATGTAATTGGCTCAATGTAGGTTTTATTAGCAACATCTGGATCAGTCATAATTGTTGCTGGGTTCGAATTAATTAGAATTACTTTATATCCCTCATCTCTCAAAGCTTTACATGCTTGCGTGCCTGAATAATCAAACTCACAGGCTTGACCAATAATAATTGGACCAGCTCCAACGACTAAAATTTTTTTAATATCTTTTCTTTTTGGCATATTTTTTCATACATTTTATAAATTCTTCAAATAAATAAACACTATCTTGTGGTCCAGGGTTAGACTCTGGATGATATTGAACAGAAAAAACTGGTTTAGATTTTAGTTTAATTCCCTCAATGCTATTATCAAAAAGAGATTGGTGAGTAACTTGTATATTTTTCGGTAGATTTTCCTTAACTATTTCAAATCCATGATTTTGACTTGTAATCTCAACATTGCCTTTTACTAAATTTTTAACAGGATGGTTAGCACCTCTATGACCTAAATTCATTTTTTTTGTTTTTGCACCTAAAGCTAAGCCAAGTAATTGATGGCCCAAACAAATTCCAAAAACTGGCAAATTATCTTTTATAAATCTTCTAATAATTGGAATGGCATATTTTCCAGTAGCGGCTGGATCCCCAGGACCATTTGACAAAAAAATACCATTAGGTTTTAAGTTTAAAATATTTTCTGCACTTGTTTTACAAGAAACTATTGTAACTTTACAATTAAAGTCAGAGAAGTACCTTAAAATATTTTTTTTTATTCCATAATCAATTGCTACAACATGTAAAGAATTTTTTTTATTCTTCGAAAAACCTTCTCCTTTTTTCCATGTTTTAAAATTTTTCCAAACATAATTTTTTTTTGTTGTAACTTTTTTTGCTAAATCTAAATTTTTTATGCCGCTCCATTTCTGCGTGGTTTTAAGGAGTCTTTTTATATTAAACTTACCACTCTTTAAAAAAGATATAGTGCCTTTGGGCGCCCCTTTATCTCTTATAAAATTTGTTAAATTTCTTGTGTCTATTCCTGTAATTCCTATTATTTTATTATGTTTGAGCCATTGATCTAAATGCTTTAAAGATCTGTAATTAGATGGATCAGTAATTTCAGTATTAATTATCACCCCTCTCGTCCAAACTTTATCAGACTCAAGATCTTCTTTATTTGACCCTACGTTTCCGATATGAGGAAAAGTAAAATTGATAATTTGTTCAGCGTAAGAAGGATCCGAGATAATTTCTTGGTAGCCAGTTATAGATGTGTTGAAGCAAACTTCTCCAGTAGCTATACCTTGGAAGCCCAAACCTACACCTTTAAAGAATAGACCGTTTTGAAGAACTAGAATAGCGTTGGAATCGATCTTTTTAAGATTTTTATTTGAGTTTATATTTTGAGCAACTTTCTTCAAATACAACTCATAAGTTAAAGTAAAAAACTTATAAACATGATTTTGCGAAACATATGAAATAGAAATATAATCGTCAAGAAAGTTCTTTTTATTTTAGATAAGAATTGTGATTAAAATAAAATAATTAATTATGTCTCTAAAAAAACAAATAGAAGAAAAACTCAACGGGGCTCTAAAGGCTAAGGATAAAAACACATATCCAACCTTAAGGCTTGTAGTATCTGCGATTAAAGACGCTGAAATAGCTGGGCGTTCAAAAAGTCAAAAAGAAGTCAAAGATCAAGATATTATTGCAATCTTAAAAAAAATGATCAAACAAAGGAACGAGTCCTGTGAAGTCTATAAAAAGGCAGGAAGAAACGAACTTTTGGAAAATGAAATAAAAGAAATAGAGGTGATAGGTGCGTTTTTGCCCAAACAGCTCAGTGAAGAAGAAACTAAAAAGATATGTGTGGACGTAATTAAAGCGGAAGGTGCTTCGTCGATGAAAGATATGGGAAAAGTAATGGGTGTGCTCAAATCTAAACACGCTGAGTCGTTAGATTTTTCCAAAGTAAGTTTAATTATAAAAGGTTTGTTAAAATAAGATGAAATATCCCAAAGAATATTTAAATGAGATTAAACTAAGATTGAAAGTCTCTCAAATAGTGGGGAAGACAGTTAAATTAAAAAAAAGGGGAAAAGAATTTATCGGACTTTCTCCATTTAAGAATGAAAAAAGCCCCTCATTTACTGTTAGTGATGAAAAGGAATTTTATCACTGTTTCAGTAGCGGCGAACACGGAAATATTTTTGATTTCTTGATGAAAACAAGATCCATTGGATTTGGAGAAGCTGTGAAAATATTAGCAGCTGAAGCTGGAATGCAACCATATAGATTTTCAAGTTTTGATAAAAAAAAAGATTTAAGATTTCAAGTTTACAAAAATATTTTAAAAGATTACTCGGATTTTTTTCATACTCAATTATTTGATTTAGATAATAGAGATGCTTTAATTTATCTTAATAAAAGAAATTTAAATAAAGAAAATATCGAAGAGTTTAAATTAGGTTTTGTTCCATGGAAAAATAATTTTCACCAACAACTTTTAAAGAACTATACAGAAGAAGAAATTAATCTTACAGGGTTATATTACAAACATGACAAAAGTGGTAAATTTATAGATAGATTTAATTCTAGGATTATTTTTCCAGTTAACAATATTTCTGGAGACACAATTGCTTTTGGTGGAAGAATAATTAAGAAAGAGTCGAAACTTGCAAAATACATCAACTCTCCTGAGACAGAATTTTATAAAAAAGGTAGTACGATTTTTAATTTAGATAAAGCTAAATCTGCTAGATCTGAAAGTAATGAAGTTATAATTGTTGAGGGGTATATGGATGTAGTAAGTATCTACTCTCGAGGAATTAAAAATGTAATTTCAAATTCTGGAACAGCACTTACTGAAAGGCAAATTAATTTAATTTGGAAGTTTTTTTCCAATCCAATAATTTGCTTAGATGGGGATCAAAGCGGTCAAGAAGCTGCTCTGCGAATTGCAGAAAGACTTTTCCCTTTCATCAACGAGGAAAATAAAATATTTTTTTCAGTTTTACCTAATGATCAAGACCCAGACGATTACATAAATAAATACGGCAAAGATATATTTAATTCTTTTTTAAAAGAAAAAAAAATAATTCAGAATTATATTTGGGACCATTATCTAAAAAAAGTAAATAGAAACAATCCTTTTGAAGTTTCTAAATTTGAAAAAGAGATAAAAAAAATGTGTTATTTGATAAGAGATGAAACTTTGAAAAAGTACGTTATAGAAGATTTTTTAGATAAAATTAAAAAATTAACCCCTATTCAGAATACTAGGAAAACTTTTAAAAATTATAAAAACTATAATAAACAAAATTACGAAGTTTTAAATGAAACAAAAAATTTACACGAAAAAAAAAGTCATTTTTCCAAAATACAAATCACTGAATTTTCAATATTATTTATTATGCTAAATTACCTTAATATAGCGTCAAAAATTGTTGAAGAGATCTCGGAAGTATCGTTTTTATCAGAAAATAATGAAAGTTTAAAAAAATTGATATTATCTTTATTGTTAGAAGGAAACAGCCAAGATACAATTAAGGCAAAAATTAGTGATAATTTTAAGAAGCTTATTGATGAAATAAATGAGAATTCAAGTATACAAATCATTCTTAAAGATAAAAATGAAGAAGAAATCCTTGAGCTATTAAACGAGTTAATATCAGAATTAAGAGAACTAAGCAGCTTACAAAAAATAGAATCTCTAGAAAAAAAATTAATAAATAACCTTGATGAAAACTCCTTTTCAGAGTTAATAAAGCTTAAAAGTCAGTTAAATAGGGAATAAAAAAAGATAGATTTTCCTTAACCAGACACTATATATTCCACTATCAAACACTTACTAAAATGGCAGAAAAACTAATTACAAAATCATTTGAAAGACTTCTAGACAAAGGCAAACATAGAGGTTTTATTACATATGAAGAACTAGGCAAGTCCTTAGGCAAAAGAAATGGAACCCCAGAAAATATTGAGAAAGCATTAATTGTTCTCGTAGACGAAAAAATTACTTTAGTTGAAAAAAAATCACAATATCAGTCCAATAAAAAGAAAGAATCACAAAATACAACCGAGGAAAAATCTTCAGATAAAAGCGATGACCCAATAAGAATGTATTTAAGGGAGATGGGCGGAGTAGAATTATTATCTAGAGAAGGTGAAATTGCAATAGCAAAAAGAATTGAAGCAGGAAAAGATGTTATGATAAACGCTTTAACGCAAAGTCCTTTAGTAGGAAAAAAGATATTTGAGTGGAAAAATCAGATCGAAAACCAACAACTTTTAGTAAGAGATATCATAGATATCGATTCAACGTATGAAGATTTTGAAACATCAGAAGATAACGATGAATTAAAATTAAACAAGAAATTAAAAAGCAAAGAAGATAAAAATAATAAAGAGGAAGAAAAGAAAGAAGAAGATACTAATACCGAAGATGATGAATTTAATGTTTCTTTGGCAAAGATGGAAGAAGAAATTAAACCTAAAATAATTACAATATTAGACTCATTAAATAAGAACTATTCAAAACTTCAAAAATATCAAAAAGAAAAACTAGATTGTTTATTGGCAGCAAAAGAGTTATCTGTTTCAAAAAATAAAAATTTTAAAAAGATTCAATTAGTTTTAGTAGATAATTTCAAAAATTTGCAATTAGCTCCTCATGTAGTGGAAGAATTAGTTCAAGCTCACTACAAAGAAAATAAGAAAATAGTATCGCTAGAAGGAGTTTTATTAAGATTAGCAATGGATAATAAAATTTCTAGAGAGGAATTTTTAAAATATTATATAGGAAACGAAATAAATCCAAAATTTGAGTCTTTTCTGAAGGAAAACCCTGTTTGGAAATCGTTTTTCAAAAAATTTAAAAAAGATTTTTCTGAAATAAGAGAAAGACTTGTAGAATTCAGTCAGAAAATTGGTCTTTCTGTTGGAGAATTTAAAAAATTAGTTAGTAGAATTCAAAAAGGAGAAAGAGAGTCTCGAATAGCCAAAAAGGAAATGGTTGAAGCCAATCTAAGATTAGTAATTTCTATTGCTAAAAAATACACTAATAGAGGTTTACAATTTTTAGATCTTATTCAAGAGGGAAACATAGGTTTGATGAAGGCTGTAGACAAATTTGAATACAGAAGAGGTTACAAATTTTCAACTTATGCAACTTGGTGGATCAGACAAGCAATAACAAGATCTATTGCAGACCAAGCTAGAACCATAAGAATTCCAGTTCATATGATAGAAACTATTAACAAAATTGTTAGAACACAAAGACAGATAATGAGTGAATTTGGGAGAGAGCCAACTCCAGAAGAGTTAGCTAAAAAACTTGCCATGCCGTTAGAGAAAGTTCGAAAAGTTTTAAAAATAGCAAAAGAGCCAGTGTCACTTGAAACACCAGTTGGCGACGAAGAAGATAGTAGCCTAGGAGATTTTATAGAAGATAAAAATGCATTGCAGCCCTTAGATACAGCAATTCAGTCAAATTTAAGTGAGTCTACAACAAAAATTTTGGCCTCGTTAACACCAAGAGAAGAAAGGGTTTTAAGAATGAGATTTGGTATTGGAATGAACACAGATCATACTCTAGAAGAAGTTGGTCTCCAATTCTCAGTGACACGAGAAAGAATAAGACAAATAGAAGCTAAAGCTCTTAGAAAACTAAAGCACCCAAGCAGATCAAAACAATTGAAAAGTTTTTTAGAAAAATAAAAGACTAAATTATTAAATATTATTAATTTTAAATTAAGTATCTCTTTCGTGAATAAAAAAAGATTTAAATGATATTAAAAAAAATTTATTTAATAGAACCATTAAGATTTATTTCAAGTTTTGCTGTAATTATTTATCATTATGAGTTTTTTTTCTTTAGGTCTAACAATTTTAATTTATTAAAAATTTCTCAACAAAATATTGAGACTTTACCTTTTGGCAAAATTTTAAATTTCATTTATGTTCACGGAGATTATGGTGTACATATTTTTTGGACAATTTCTGGTTTTATCATTTCTTATGTCTATTTTGATAGTATAAAAAAATATAACTGGAAAGTATTTTTTATAAATAGATTTTCTCGTCTTTACCCACTTCACTTCATTACTTTAGTAGTTGTTTTAATAATTCAATTGACTGATTTAAATTTTTCTAATGAGTTAGATTTATTTAAATATAACGATTTATATCATTTCTTTTTGAATCTTTTTTTCATATCAGCCTGGGGATTTGAACAAAATGTTAGCTTTAATTTACCTATATGGAGCGTATCTTTAGAAATAATCGCTTACACTATTTTTTTTATAACTGTATCAAAATTAAAAAATCTTGGTTTAAAAGAATTGTTTTTATTTTATTTTTTTCTTGTCATAATTAGCAAGTTAGGTTTTATGGAAAGTGATCAACACAACGATCTAATCAGTTGCATAAGATTATTTGTCACAGGCATGATAGTTTTCATGTTATATAAATATAATAAAGAATATACCATTTTATTCTTGTCAGCTTTATTCTTGATTTTTGCTTTTATGAATAATTTTAAGATATTCTTTTTTTGCCCAGGTATATTGATGTTAATTTTGTCTATTGAAAATTTTTTAGTCATTACAAATAAAAAGTTTTTAAATTTTTGTTCATCAATAGGAAACCTTACTTACTCTAGTTATTTAATTCATCTACCTCTAAGCTTAATTTTTATTTCTTATTTTAGAAATGACACTCAAATTTTTCTTAGTGAATATTTTTTTATATCTTATATTACTACTATTATAATAATTTCTTTAATTTCCTATCATTTTATCGAAAAAAAATTAAAGAAATATATAAGAATTAATTTTTTATTAAAAAAATAATCTAAATCAAATTAAATGTTAATCTTATCTGCAATGTGTTGGGCCAGTAACTGCATTCCTTTTGGCGTAAAATGAACTGCATCGACAAAGTTTGAATCTTTCTTCTCTATAAGTGATGCTGTATCGACTAATTCTAATTTATTTTTATTTGCAAGATTTTTTAAAATTTCGTTCTCCTTAATAACAATTTTTTGGTAAATATTTTGCAAAGGGTCTTCTTTAATTTTTGGATATAGATACATACAGAATGTACAAAGAACTACCTTAATTTTATTACTTACACTTATATCAATAATATGTTGAATATTTCTTTTATAGGTTTTCAGTCCCTCAGAATAATCTAACTTTAAATCTATTTGTCCTTTTTTGATGACTTCAAGCAAAGAATATTGCTCGCTAGAAGGAAATAAAAATTTATTTTTTAAGTAATTGATAAACTTAATTGGTATATTTGGTATTTTAGAACCTAAAAGAAATTTCCAGTAAACCTCCCCCAAATTCTTCCTGCTATGTGAGTAGTCAGAGGAAAATCCTGGAGTAAGATAAGATCTTATATCATTCACCGCATGATAAATAATTAGATAGTCAGGATCAGTATCAACATCTTTTAAGATAAAACGTACTAAACTATCTGCAGTATTATATCCACCTTGGGCACAATTATTTACTTCTAATTCTTTTGTAGTTTTTTTTCTTAAAATTTTTTCTAACTCTAATGGGTATGAATAAACTTTATTATCCACATGGAGATAATTGCCAGTAGTTGATGCACCTAAACAATTAATTCTTACTAAGTTTTTTGGTTTGGGTATCAAAATATCTCTATTTCCATTTTCACCATTGAAATAACCTAAATTATTAGTCGTAAGAGGCAATGATTTAAATTCAGGATGCAAAGGGTAATTAGTCTGCTCTGCCCGACCTCCTTCAAAGTTTTTTTTATATATAAATGGCAAGTAAGGATGCGGTTTGTTCATTAACTTTTTAAAGTTTACTTTTTCAATTATTTGATAGTTAGTTCCAGTAAACAACCTATAAAGAAAAAGAAATAAAAATTCTGCAATGATTATAGAAATCAATAACGTAGAAAAAAAATATATTATTTTACTTGAGATACTATTTGTGAAAAATGTTGAAAAAAAAGGAATAAAAAAAAAAACTATTAATATTTGAACGAGTGCATTAATGGGGTTTTTGGAGAAATCAATATATTTTCGAATCATTAATTTTTACCACATTGGATAAATATCTTCAGTTCTTGATTCTTTCTTTTTTTCTTTCTTTTGTTTTATAGAAAATATCTTTGCTATAAAATCAATTATTTTACCTATAAAACTTTTTTTTTTATTTTCTTCCATTTTGATCCTCTAGATAACTATATGCAAACTATTCTTTTTTTGCAATTGTTATAAAAAAACCTGGAAAATATTCACAATTTTTAATTTTATTAAGAGAGTATTGATATTGTTCTTTTTCTATAGAAAAAACTTCCTCCAAATTTTGTATCTTATTAAATCTATTTATGCTGCAAGATAAAATACTAAATCTCTCTTTAATCAAAACTTTTGAAATTTCTTCAAAAGAATGTTGGGTTTCATGTGGGTGCAATACTTGATCACGAAACCATGAGTAAAGTTTTTTCTCGTCATTAATATTTTTATGTAATTTTTTATATTCATTGAATTTAAAATCTTCAGACTTGTCTTTCATATCACGAAAATGATTTAAAAAAGGCTCTCTTCCATATTTGTGATACAATCCAAGAAACAAAAAAGAATTTTTACAAGCACTTTTGCAAATGTGCTTGATAGCTTCATGACAATTATTTGTATGATGAAGCACACCCAATGAAATAATCAGATCATATTTAATATTGCTTTGAAAAGTAAAAAGATCAGAGGAATAAAATTTTGAATTAAGATTAAGTTTTTTTTTTAATTTATTAGCATAGTCAATTACTACAGGATTAAAATCAACTCCAGTTACCTGAGCTTTATTTCTGTGATGGTAACTAATAGAATTGACTAGCCAACCTCCACCACAGCCAAAATCAATAATTTTTATTCTCTCAAACTTTTTAAATATTTTTTTTAGTTCGGGATAGATTACTAAAGGATCGAATTTCTTTATTTGTTCTTCAGCTGATTTAAGATCACCATAAATATTAAAAGGAAGCTTTTCATAAAAATCTAGAACCTTCTCATTTTTAAAAGTCATTAGGATATTCTTTTCAAAACTTTTTTTATTGAAAATTTCCAATCTACCTTAAAATCTTTTTTAAAATTTTCATCGTAATATCTTATATCTATAGTATATCTCGGTCTCAAATTTAGTTTTTTTGTTGGCACAGATCTATGAATAGTCAACGGATGAAATATGACACATTCAGAAGCTTTAGTTTCTACTGTAAAAATATCTTTTTCTTTAATGGTATCATTTTGATCTATATTGAAAAAACCTTGTCCTTTCACAAAATTGTGATTAAATAATTTTTGAGTATGAGAATATTTCACTAGTTGGATGGACTCTTCTTTACTAGCGCCATTTAAAGACAACCAAAGTGTAACTGGAAACTTGTTCAAATGTTCTTTTTTTTTACTTAAATACCAAGTTCCTTCATCTTGGTGCCAATTATACATTACTCTTTTTTGCTCAGGAAACCTTGCTCGAAAAGTACTTATTTCAAATGGTATAGGGTTGTCAAAGATCATTTTAAACGTATCTTTTATTGATTTACTATTAATTAAAGTTTTCAATTCTTCAGATATATTTATCTCTTCCATAAGGTTCGACCAAATTTCGTTTGAGGGTTTTTTTTTAAATCTTAACTTAATCTTCTCTGCAATATTAATTTTATCATCATGTTCTTCCAAAAGGTTCTTTGTAAGACCGTATATTTTTGATTGTAAATTTTTTAACTCGTCTTTAAATTGAATCGGAATAATTTCTGTGAAACCCCTATTTGAAAAATTAGCATTCATAAAATTTAGTTACTTTAATAATAAAATTAAGCAAGATTAATTCATAATTTTGATTTATTCTTACATGTATAGTTGAGTTTAACTTGATCAAAAGCTAAAATCACTATAAATATTCAGTTATCTAAAAGGGCCTGTAGCTCAGTTGGTTAGAGCAGTACACTCATAATGTATTGGTCCCAGGTTCGAGTCCTGGCGGGCCCACCAAAATATTAATTAGTTACAAATTCTTCAAGTTTACTGATTAAAATATTAATATCATTATCATTAGAATTTAAAATAGAGGCGAATTCTTCTTTTTGAGTTCTTGCTAAACTCAGTCCCTCTACGATAAGGTCTCTTATAAGTGGTTTATCTTGATTTTTGGTATAAATTCTCCAGTCTATTTTAATTTCTGGCTGATTATCACTTTGTGCTATTCTAGATTTGACTATAGTATAATTTGAACTTTTTTTCTCAGCACTTATCACTTCAAATTTATTTGAGGAGTAGTCAGTTAATCTAGAGGTTAAACTTTTTAAAAAATATTTTTCGAAAACTTTTTGGTATTTATCTAAAGAACTTTTTTTAGCCGTTTTTCTTAATTCTCCAAGAGTATATAAACCTAAAGCGTTTATATCTACATTTTCTAAGGCAACTTTTTCAATAAAAATTGCTTTTTCTTGCTCATTTAAATTTTTGTCAGATAACTTACTTATCGCGTCATTAACTAACTCAGACACAAATAGCTCAGGATCTGTGCTATAATTGGTAGCATGAGCACTTTTGAAGATTAAGATTATAGAAAATAAAATGAGACTTAACTTTTTCATTTTTAAGCTAGTCTCAGTTGTCTAAATTTCCCCAGTCATCTTCACTCTCACTGGAGTTATTAATTTTATTTTTTCTATTTTGTAAGTATAAACTTTTTGTAGCTGCGTATAAATCAATCGAGTTTTTCTCTAAACTATCAAAGTTTGTCATATTATTTCCTCTGAAATCGACTACGTCCGCAGCTTTAACACCAACGTAATCAATTTTAGTGCCTGAAATGTTTTTAATTTCCTTTTCATGCCAAGTTATTCTAGCAAAAGGATCAAGATAGCTAGTATCAACTATCATTCCAACCGTATCCCTTACAGTAGTAGGACCTAAAATTGGTAAAACGAAATAACATCCACCTTTAACTCCGTAAGAGCCTAATGTTTGACCTAAATCCTCTTTTTGATTTTCTAGTCCCATTAGTGCAGCGGGATTTCCTAAACCCAAAACTCCAATAGTTGTATTTACTAAAAAACTTCCTGTTGCATGGCCCGCTAGTCTCACTTCGCCTTGAAGAAGATGATTAGGAATAGATAATAAAGTTGCGATATTAGAGGTAAAATTACTTGTACCCTTTCTTACAGGATCAGGAAGTTTATTATAAGCTTTCGCTACTGGTTTTAAAATTGCTTTATCGAATCCCTGATTAAATTGAAAAACTCCTCTACTGATCTTTTCGAAACATTCCTTGTCTGTGTTTGTTTCAGCTTGAGCACCAACAGTTAATGCCAATAAAACTGAACAAATTATTAATTGTAATTTTTTAAATCCCATGTTCGCTATATATATAAATATTTAAGATTTTGCACATAATACATTGTTTATTTTAAGAGATTTTAACCTTAATTTTGTCTATATTTTGCATCCTAATATCAAAAATAATGAAATATATAGCCTTAAAATCAAAAAGTTGTTCAAGAAAAGTAAGAAATACGAAAAAAATCAAGCATCTGATAATTCATTATACAGGAATGCAATCTATACGTGCATCAATCAAGAGATTAACTGCAAAAAAATATAAAGTGAGTTGCCATTACTTAATCGGACGTGAGGGTAAGATTTACCAAATGATTAGTGACAATAAAGTGGCCTGGCATGCGGGAAAATCGCAATGGAAAAAAACAAAAAATTTAAATGAAAGTTCAATTGGGATTGAGCTTGTAAATAAAGGGCACAAATTTGGCTATCAAAAATTTCCTCCAAAACAAATTAAAACTTTAATTCAACTTTGCCTTAGATTAAAAAAAAAATATAAAATCAAAAATAAATTTATACTCGGACATTCAGATATAGCTCCTCTAAGAAAAATAGATCCTGGAGAGAAATTTCCATGGTCTCAGCTAAAACAGAAAAATTTAGGAATTTGGTACGCACTTAAAAAAAAACAAATTAATTACAGTACATTTGATGCAAAAAAGAGCCGTAATTTTTTTTTCAATAATTTGTTTAAATTTGGTTACAGGTATTTCAATTTAGATAGAACCGCCAAGTCTGATAAAATCATCATTAAAGCTTTTCAAAGTAGATTCAGGCAAAATAAAGTTAACGGGTTGATTGATCCAGAATGCCTAAAAATTAGCCATTTATTGAGTAAAAATAAATAAATTTTGCTTGATTTTTAATCACTAAATCAATAAATATCACTTGTCAGATAGTTGGATGATCGCCATTAGTTTGCTAATGGAGGAAAGTCCGGGCTCCATAAAGACACAGTGCCAGTTAATGGCTGGCGAAGGTGACTTCAGGGATAGTGCCACAGAAAATAAACCGCCTTATCAAGGCAAGGGTGAAACGGCGAGGTAAGAGCTCACCGGTTTTTTGGCAACAAAAAACGCACGGCAAACCCCACTGGGAGCAAGGTTAAATAGAGAAGACACTGCAATAATTGCTAAAAACAGTCTTTAGTTAGTCTTCTGGGTTAACCGCTTGAGCTTAGATGTGAATTTAAGCCTAGAGAAATGATCTCTTAAATGACAGAACCCGGCTTACAGACTATCTGACATATATCCCTAAGTAATGTTCCCTTTTTGTGCTAGTGCTCAAAAAAACTATTGTATTGACTAATTAAATTAAAACCCATACGATCCCAAATAATCCCATAATGGAGGGTGATTTGAAAATATTTGAGGTTAAAAAAAGTAATGTTTTTATCAAGTTACGAAAACAAGTTAGACAAAAAAGGGAGGGTGTCGGTGCCAGCAACTTTTAGATCACACTTAAGTTCTTTGGGTTATAACGGCTTTATTAGCTATCCTTCATTTAACCACTCTGCTTTAGAAGCATGCTCGCAAGATAGAATTGAAAAACTATCAAGCACCATAGATTCACTAAATCCATTTGAAGAAAAAAGAGATTATTTTGCAACTTCAATATTATCAGAAAGTGTAAATCTTCAGTTTGATACTGAAGGCAGGGTGTCATTTACAGAAAAATTACTTAAGCACGCTAACATTAAGAATAATGTTTTATTTGTAGGGCTAGGAAAAACTTTTCAAATATGGGAGCCAAAAATATTTGAAAAATTTAAGGTTGTAGCAAGAAAAAAGGCTTATCAAAATAGATCAAATCTTAAATGGGAAACCAAACAAAAAGGGGAGGCAAAATGAGTATAAATATTGGAGGAGGAGAACTTAAAGAATTAAAACCTAGAATTTTAGTTTTAGGAGTTGGGGGTGCAGGAGGCAATGCTATTAACGCAATGATCGAAGCTGGAATGGAAGGAGTAGAATTTGTTGCAGTAAATACTGATGCTCAAGATTTAAAAATGAGTAAAGCCCACGCAAAAATTCAAATAGGCATGAATTTGACTAAGGGGTTAGGAGCTGGAGCAAAACATAATATCGGACAGGCAGCTGCAGATGAGTCTATTAGCGAAATAGTAAATTATATGCAAGGAAGTAACATGGTTTTTATTGCAGCTGGAATGGGCGGAGGAACTGGTACAGGGGCTTCACATGTAATTGCTAAAGCTGCAAAAGAATTAAATATTTTGACAGTAGGTGTAACGACATTACCTTTCTCTTATGAAGGCCCAAAAAGAATGAGAAGAGCTGTAGAAGGTCTAGAAGCACTTAAAAAACATTTAGATACAACAATAGTTGTTCCTAATCAAAATCTTTTTAAAATTGCAAACGAGACAACAACGTTTGAAGAGTCATTCACACTTTCTAATAATGTTTTAAAACAGGGGGTTCAAAGTGTCACTGATTTAATGGTAAGGCCAGGCATGATAAATTTAGACTTTGCTGATGTTGAAACAGTTATGAGCTCAATGGGAAAAGCAATGATGGGAACTGGAGAGGCTGAAGGTGAGAATAGAGCTATGGCTGCTACTGAAATGGCATTAAACAATCCATTGATAGACGAATATTCGTTAAAAGGTGCCAAAGGATTGCTAATAAACATTACTGGTGGAAAAGATTTAACTTTGTTCGAGGTAGATCAAACTGCCCAAAAAGTAAGAGCTGAGGTAGATCCCGAAGCAGATGTAATATTTGGGGCAATTAAGGATGAAAACATGGAAGGTAAAATGCGAGTATCAATAGTTGCTACTGCCTTAGATGGTCATAAAACAGAGACTAGCACTGTTTTAAATATGGTTTCTAGAATACAAAATAGAAATCAAGGTTATTCTGAAGGCCTATTTTCACAGAGCAACAATGTAGAAAATGATGCCATAGGATCAATTGATGGAGCAACTGCTTTGAAATTAGATGAGAAATACGAAATTAATGAAGAGGGTTTAAAGTCTTCAATTAATAAACTAGAACCTAATAATCCAGAAATTAGAAATGAACCCCCTCAAAGTATAGAAGAAGAAGCAATACCTAATGGGGTTTCAATAGAAAGCACCTCATATCTGGAAAGCAATGACAATACAACTTCTCCCGATGAAATTAACATTTCTAACTCTGATAATGATTTTGTAGATTCTGATCAAGAGCATACTCCAAAATTATTTTCTGATGATGAGCACTTAGAAAGAGAGCAGGTTTTAGATGAAGAGAGGGAGCTTAATTCTGACAAACTTTTTGAAAATGATTCTAATGAAGAAGAAGATTTTGAAATACCTGCATTTTTAAGAAAACAAAAATTTTAATGATAGCTCATATATATTATGGTTATTCCAACAAACACACCGAAATTTCAACATTTTTCGGTGATGTTGGATGAAGTAATAAAGATTTGTTCTCCAGAAAAGGGTGGTGTTTTTATAGATTGCACCTTCGGAGGAGGAGGGGTCTCTAGAAAACTTTTAGAATTTTCTGATACAAAAGTTATAGCATTAGATCGGGATAAATTTATTTATGACATCGCCAAGGAATTAGAAAAAAAATACCCAAATAGATTTTCTTTCTTTCAAAAAAAATTTAGTACAATTGAGAGCATTTTAAACAAACAGCAAGCAGATGTAATTTTATTTGATTTAGGATTATCTTCAATTCAATTAAATGATTTAAAAAGAGGCTTTTCTTTTAAATCTAAAGATGCTCTAGATATGTCAATGGGTTTAACAAATCTATCTGCAGAAGAAGTAATAAACAATTACAGTGAGAAAAAACTTAAGTTTATAATAAAAATTCTTGGAGAAGAAAAAGATGCGTCAAAAATTGCAAGAAACATAATTAAATCACGATCAATTAAAAAGATTACCCAAGCAGATCAATTGGCAGAAATAATAAAAAGAAGTAAGAAAAAAAGTTATTCCAGCAAAATCAATCCAAGCACTAAGACATTTCAAGCTTTACGAATATATGTAAATAAAGAAATTACTGAACTTTTAAAAGGCATAATAACTGCTACTAAAATTTTAAAACCAGGTGGCAAAATCTTAGTTATAAGCTTTCATTCCATAGAAGATAAAATTGTAAAATATTTTTTTAACAATTTTTCATCTAATCGATCCAAACCATCAAGATATTTTCCTGAAAATGAAATAGAGAGCACTAACCTTTTTGAAAAATATAGAAACAAAGTGTTTAAACCTTCCAACATTGAAATTATAAACAACCCTTCCTCTAGGTCAGCAAAACTTAGATTTGCTATCAGAAGTAGAAATAAATTTGTATACCCTGGTAAAATGGAAACAAAATTTAAAAAGTATTTAGATTTGGAGAGCACTCATGCCTAAAATTAAAGTTATTCTATCAATTTGTATATTTTCTTTTTTATTAGGTTTTACTTCAATTATTAAAACTGAGACTAGATCAATCGAAAAAGATATTTATAAGATACAAAAGAAAATTTCATTAATTGAAAAGGATTTGAAAGAGACAGAATTAGATTATTTTTACCTTTCTTCACCTAAAAGTTTATCCCAAAAAATGAAAAAACTATCCATAGTAGATTATCAACCAATGGATTTTTCAAGAATATACTTTAGCTATAAAAGTTTTTTAGAATCTCAAAAAAAAATAACAATACTTAAGAGAAATAATGAAAAAAAAGCACAAAAAAAATAAAGATTTTAATTTTAATCAAAAAAGTTTTTATTTTGAAGATTACTTAGAATCAAATAATAAAAAAAAACAAGTTTTGAAATCTAATATTTCACAGGACAGGATATATCTTTTATTTTTTTTATTTTTTTCTTTAATTACAATATTTTCTATCAAAATTGTTTTTGTTTCTCTTCAAGATTTGGATCACTATTCGTTAAACAATAATTCTCTTAACCAAAAACTTTTGAGGAGAGACATTGTCGATAGAAATGGTATAGTAATATCTAGAAACGTAAAATCTTTTCATGCAGCAATTAATCCGAATTTAATAAAAAACAAAAATAATTTTTTAATTAATATAAGAATAAATTTTCCTGATTTAAATATTGAAAATATTGAAAAAAATTTAAATAAAGGAAAATATTTTTATTTAAAAAAAAGATTAGATCAAAAAGATAAAGAGAAATTATGGTCTCTTGGTGAAAAAGGGATTATATTTGAACCTTTCCAGTCAAGAATATACACTCATGCAAATCTATATAGTCATATTTTAGGACAAGTAGATTTTGATAATTATGGAATTTCTGGTGTAGAAAAATATTTTGATAATAGTCTTAAAGAAAATAATTTAATAAAAGATCCTTTAAAATTAACCTTAGACACAAATATTCAGCATATAGTTGATAATGAACTCAATAACGCTTTAAATATTTTTAATGCAACTGGTGGAGGTGCTTTATTAATGAACGTAAAAAATGGTGAAATATTATCTTTGGTTTCTTTACCTAATTTTGACATAAATAAAAGAGAAAAGATTGTAGATAAAAACTATATAAATAAAATTACAAAAGGTGTTTATGAGCTAGGTTCAATTTTTAAAACTTTTACTATAGCTTTAGCTCTTGAGAAGAACATAGTTAAATCTGAAACGATTATTGAGAACATACCTAGAAAAATAAAATGCTCTATTCATGAAATTTCCGATATAAAAAAATTTCCTAAAGATTTGTCCGTTGAGGATATCTTAATTAGATCTTCTAATATCGGTACTTTAATGTTAGCTAGAAAAGTGGGACAACAAGATTTTATAGACTTCATTAATAAAACCAAACTATTAAATAAGCCAGAACTGGAACTAGAAGAGCTTGGTACACCATTAAGTTTTAATTGGAATAAGTGTAAACTAGAAACTATTTCCTATGGTCATGGAATTGCAGTTACTCCTTTACAGGCAACAGCTACTTACTCAGCACTAGCCAATGGAGGTAATTACGTAAAACCAACAATTGTAATAAAAAAAAAATATAAAAAAGAAAAAAAGATAATTTCCGAACAAACTAGTAAAAAAATCAATACTATCCTAAGAAAAGTCGTGACAGATAAAGAGGGTACAGCGAGTTTAGCAGATATTTACGGGTACGATGTTGGAGGAAAAACTGGGACTTCACAAAAGTATGGAAATGAGAACAAAAATTTAAATACTTTCATTTCTGTATTCCCCTCTTATAATCCAAAATTTGCTTTACTTGTAATGTTAGAGAATCCTCAGGTCGCGCATGATTTAATCTATAATTATAGAGGGATAAAGATCAAAGGCACTAGAAATGAGGCTGGTTGGAATTCTGTTTATACTGCTGGCAGAATTATAAAAAGAATTGGACCTATTTTAGCCATAAATAATGAGGAATTTTACAACACAAATGTTGCTAAAAAACCTAATTAAACGATCTCCACAAAATCTAAAAAAGCTTAAAATTAAAGGCTTAGCTTTAAACAGCAATGAAGTAAAAAAAGGTTTCATTTTCTTTGCAATTAAAGGAAATAATTCTAATGGTGAAAACTATATTCATCAAGCAATTAAAAAAGGAGCAATTCTTATTATTTGTTCAAAGAGGTGTATAATCAAAAATAAAATAAATGTAATTAAGACAAATTACGTAAAAAGATACTTAGTTGAAATTACGACTAATTTTTATAAAGTTAAACCAAAAAATATTTTTGCAGTAACAGGGACCAACGGAAAAACTTCAGTAGCTGATTTTTTTTACCAAATTTTAGATGCTAACAATATTCCAGTTGCTTCAATTGGCACATTAGGCATAAAGCACAAAGGAAATCTGTTTCAAACTAATCTCACATCTCCTGATATAATTACTCTACACAGAAATCTTGAAAAATTAAAAAAAAAAAATATTGATAATGTTATTATAGAGGCGTCGAGCCATGGATTGGAACAAAAAAGATTAAACGGTATTGAATTTAAGGCAGGTGTATTCACTAATTTTAGCCAAGATCACTTAGACTATCATAAAACAATGAAATCTTATTTAAATTCAAAGTTGATATTATTTTCAAAATTATTAAAAAAAAATAGTTATGTGATAACTGATAAATTTATTAAACAATTCCCGATATTAAAAAAAATTTCAAAACAAAGAAAACTTAAATTAATTGACATCACAAGTAAAATGGACCAGATAAAAAAAATTAAAATTCCTTTGGTAGGATCCTTTCAAATTAAAAATTTATCAATGGCAATACTCGCAGCTGAGTTATGCGGTTTAAATGAATTAAAAATTAATAAAGTTCTTTCGAGTTTAAAAAATGTTAACGGAAGATTAGAATTAATTAAAGAATATCCGAACAATATAAGAGTATTTATAGATTATGCTCATACACCCGAAGCTATGCGAGAAGTGATTAAATCTGTAAAAAAACATTATAATAATAGTATTTCTTTAGTATTTGGTTGTGGTGGAAATAGAGATTTAAAAAAAAGACCACTCATGGCAAAGATTGCCAAAAATTTCTGTAAAAAGATTTACGTAACAGATGATAATCCAAGAAAAGAAAATCCTAAAAAAATTAGACAGGATATTATTAAACATCTTAAAGGAAGTAATTATTTTGAGATAGGTAATCGATCTGAAGCAGTTAGAAAAGCTATTTTAAAATCTAAACCTAATGAAACAATAATCATCATGGGTAAAGGACATGAGACAATACAAAATTATGGAGATAATATTTTTTCTGTTTCTGATAAACAAATAGTTAAAAATTTAAAAGTAAAAAAACAAAATTTTAATTCAAAAAAACAAAATTTTCATTTCAATTGCACAATACTAAATAAAATAATAAAAAACAGGAAGTTTAAAAAAATTAGCGGAGTTGCAATAGACACAAGAGATTTAAAGAAAAATAATTTATTTTTAACAATCAAAGGAAAAAATAATGATGGCACTAGCTTTATTTCAAAGGCTCTTAAAAAAGGTGCAAGTTATATTGTTTCTTCAAAAAAGAATATAAGATTTACAAAGAAATTAATAAAAGTAGATAATACCTATTTATTTCTTAATAAATTTGCTGAGTTAAAAAGAAAAAATTGTAATACCAAAATTTTGGCTGTCACTGGAAGTGCGGGTAAAACATCATTAAAAAATATGTTAAGTTTTTTGCTCAGTAAGTGTGGAAATACTTATGCTTCTCCAAGATCTTTTAATAATCATTATGGAGTACCTTTATCTTTGTCTAATTTGAGTCAAAATCATCAATTTGGTGTTTTTGAAATAGGCATGAGTAAAGCAGGTGAGATTGATAAGCTATCAAAATTAGTTAAACCTGATATTGCAATTATTACTAATATAGCTGAAGCACACATCGAAAATTTTTCTAATATTAAAGGAATAGCTAAATCAAAAAGTGAGATTATTAGAAATATTACTAAAGAAGGTACACTTATTTTAAATCGCGATGATAAATTCTTTAATTATTTAAGAAATAAAGCAAAATTAAAAAAATTAAAAGTAGTTTCTTTTGGAACCGCTTTCGACTCTGATATTCGTTTAATAAAAATAGAGAATTATAATCAAATTAAAAAGATTATTGTCCAAGTAAAAAATAAAATATTTAGGATTAATGTCGGAAATACAAACGTCAATAATGTTCTAGCTTCATTATCAGTTTTAAATGAACTCAATTTGGATTTAAATCAAATGATAATTAATTTTAAGAGACTTCAACCATCAGAAGGCAGAGGAAAGATTTACGAGGCTAAAAGATATAATAAAAGATTTAAATTAATAGATGAAAGCTATAATGCAAATCCTCTCTCGGTTAAAAACGCTATAAATTCTCTTTCGTCAATTAAAAAAATTAAATTTAAAAAATATTTAATATTAGGAGATATGCTTGAACTTGGAAAAAAATCTGCATTTTATCATAAGGAATTGTCAAAACTTATTAACAATTCAGATATTGATAAAGTATTTGTTAAGGGAGAAAAAAGCCTTTTTACTTACAAATATTTAAGAAAAGAGAAGCGTGGCAATATTCTCCAGTCCAATCAAGATGTTGATCTAATTTTAAAAAATATAATCAGTAATAATGATTATTTAATGATAAAAGGGTCTAACGCTACTGGATTAAATATTATAAGCAAATCAATGAGAAAAGGAATTTAAATGTTATTTAACTTACTTACTTCATTTATAGATCATTATTCTTTTTTGAATGTATTTAAATACCTTACTTTTAGAACAGGGCTTTCTGTGGTTACCTCTTTAATAATTGTTTTTATAATTGGGGGGCCATTAATAAAAATCTTTTCTGAGAATATGATTTCTGGACCTATAAGACAAGATGGACCAATTGATCACATTATAAAAAAATCTGGCACTCCTACCATGGGAGGAGTTATAATTATTATAGGTATGCTTACTAGTACTTTGTTGTGGGCAGATTTAAATAACATATATATATGGACGTTAATTTTTGTATCTTTAAGTTTGAGTATTCTTGGATTTACAGATGATTTGTTAAAAATAAAATTAAAAAATTCTAGAGGTCTTAATGGAAAATTAAAATTTCTAGGACAATTAATAATTGGTGCACTAGCTTTATTTATTTTAATCAATTTTTCAAATCACGATTATTTGTATAATCTTTATTTTCCTTTCTTTAAAAATCTAATTTGGCAAATGGGGCTTTTTTTTATTCCTTTTGGAATATTTGTGATTATTGGATCTTCAAATGCGGTTAATCTAACCGATGGCCTGGATGGTTTAGCTACTGTTCCGGTTATGTTAGTAGCACTTTCTTTTACTTTAATATCCTATGTAGTTGGTAATACAATTTTTTCTGAATATCTTCAATTGCAATACATTCCTGAAGTGGGAGAGTTAGCAATATTTTGCGGATCAATTGTTGGATCTTGTTTAGGTTTTCTATGGTATAATGCTCCTCCAGCAAAAATATTTATGGGAGATACAGGATCTTTATCGCTTGGAGGATCGTTAGCTGCAGTTGCTATAATTGTTAAGCATGAGATTGTTTTAGCAATAATCGGAGGACTGTTTGTTCTTGAGACTGTATCAGTGATTATTCAAGTTATCTCATTTAAACTGACTGGAAAAAGAATTTTTAAAATGGCACCGATCCACCATCATTTTGAGCAAAAAGGTTGGGCTGAGTCTACAATCGTAATTAGATTTTGGATTATTGCTATAATATTGGCCTTGGTTGGTCTAGCGACCCTAAAATTACGTTAGTGGATGTTAAAAAAATTAAATTTTAAAAAAATATCATTTTTAGTTTATGGACTGGGTTCAACTGGAAAGTCAGTAGTAAAATTTTTTTTAAAAAAAAAAATAAAAAATTTTCAAGTTTGGGATGACAAAGTAAAGTTGAAGAATAAATATAAAATAAAAAATTTTTTGGGCTTGAAAAACAATTTAAGAAAAGCTGATTTCATTGTATTGAGTCCTGGAATAAACCTTAATAAATCAAAGCATAAACAAGAATTAAAGAAGTATAAAAAGAAAATTATTACTGATTTAGATTTGTTATATTTGTTTTACCCAAAACTTAAATCAATCGTTGTAACTGGAACTAACGGAAAATCAACAACTTGCAAAATTATATATCACTTACTGAAAAAAGGAAAATTTGATGTTAAATTAGGCGGGAATATAGGAACTCCAGTTTTGGATTTATATTTAAACAAAGGTGTCTATGTTGTTATAGAGGCTTCTTCTTATCAACTTTCATATTCAAAATTTGTAAAACCTAACTATGCTATTTTGTTAAATATAACAACAGACCATTTAGATTGGCATGGCTCAATGGCTAATTATGTTTCTTCAAAATTAAAAATATTCCAACTTCAAGATAAAAGCAATTTTGCACTTATAGATATTAGTTTAAAGGAGTTATTTAAAAAAAATAGGTTTTTATCAAAATTATTTATTATTAATTCAAAAGAATACAACAAAATAAAAATAAAAATTCAAAATGATTATTTAAAATCAAGAGCTAATGAAGAAAATATTAAATTTGTTTATAAATTGGCAAAACTTTTAAAAATTAAAAAAAACATATTTATTGACTCAATGAATTCTTTTCGTGGTCTTCCTCATAGATATGAAACATTTTTAAAAAAAAGGAATATAACCTTTGTAAATGACTCAAAAGCAACAAGCTTGAGAGCTTCAAAGCTAGCGTTGGAAAATAATAAAAATATATTTTGGATTGTTGGAGGACTTCCAAAAGATAATGATAAAATCAATTTAAACAAAATTAAAAGCAATATTGTTTACTCATATATAATCGGAAAAAATATTAATTTTTTTAAAAAAAAATTAATTGGGAAGATAAAATTTAAAATAAGCAAGAATTTAAAATTTGCTATTAAAAATGCTTTAAGTGATATCAAGTTGTTAAAAAATGATAAAAACACAATTTTACTGAGTCCAGGAGCAGCGTCTTTCGACCAATTTGAAAATTTTGAAAAAAGAGGAGACGAATTTAAAAGATTAAGTAAAAAATATGTCAAAAAGTTTATTTGAATTCGATATTAAGGATTACTGGAGAAATATTGATAAGAATATTTTCTTTGGATTTTTGTTACTTTTTTTTCTGGGTCTTTTTTTTTCATTTTCCTCCACATCATCCTTAGCAGGAGAACGACTTAATAAAGCCTATTATTTCTTTTTTTCGAAACATTTATTTTTTACTATTTTAGCACTTTTTATAATGTTTCTATTTTCCGCGGTTGAATCTTCTTTATTAAAAAAGTTAGTAGTTCCGATTTCTATACTACTATTTGCATTACTTATTTTAGTTCCCATTATCGGTGTAGAAGTTAAAGGAGCTAAAAGATGGTTAGATTTTAAATTATTTAGACTACAACCCATAGAACTTTTAAAACCTTTTTTTATATTAATAACAGCCAGAATATTAACTTTAAATAAATTACAAGACTCTCAAATAAAATATTTCTTCAGTTTTCTTATTTTACTATCAGTAGTAATTCTTTTAATTGACCAACCAGATCTTGGACAGTCGATTTTATTAATTGGTAGTTGGATTGCCACAGTTTTTGTTTCTGGAGTAAGCCTTATTTATATTTTTAGTTTTTTTGTAATTTTTTTAACTTTTATTGGCGGTATTTTATTTTTAATGCCTAATAAGTTTGGATATATCATCAATCGTTTAGTTACATTTTTAGATCCTAGCAAAGGAGATAATTTTCAGTCGTCTAAAGCTCTTGATGCTATAAAACAAGGTGGTCTCAAAGGGCAAGGTATGGGGGAAGGTGTTTTAAAAGATAATGTACCCGAAGCACATACTGACTATATAATTGCTATCATATCGGAGGAGTATGGTTCAATTATTTCAATTTTAATTATAGCAGTTTTTTTATACATCGCTTTTAAAATTATAAAAATATGTGTTGTAAAAAGCGATGAATTTTTAAAACTTTCTTTATGCGGATTAGCTTCACTTCTTATCTTTCAGATGTTTATACATGTTGGGGTTAATACAAGTTTACTTCCTACTACAGGTATGACACTTCCATTTTTAAGTTACGGCGGATCTTCTCTCATTGGCAGCTCTATCTTAGCTGGGTTAATTTTAAATTATACAAAATTAAAATTGGAAGCCGATGAATAAAATAAAAAAAAAAATTATAATAGCATCTGGCGGCACAGGAGGTCACATATTTCCTGCTTATGGTTTAGCTAAACACTTTATAAGTAAGAATATAGACGTCAAAATATTCTCAGACACTAGAGGCTTGAAATACTTAAAAAATTTTCCTAAACTTAATATAATCAAGATACCTTCTTCAACTATTTTTAACAAAAATATTTTTAAATTACCTATTTCACTGACTATAATTTTTTACTCAGTTCTAAGATCAATATTATTTTTATTAAAATATAAACCTAATTTAATTTTTGGCATGGGAGGGTATGCTTCTTTTCCTGTTTGTTTGGCTGCCAAGTTAGTAGGGGTTCCATTTATAATTTATGAGAATAATCTACATATTGGTAAAGCTAACAAATATCTTTCTCCTTATGCTAAAAAGGTTTTAGTTTCATATAAAGAAGTTGAGGGAATACCACTTCAATATAAAAAAAAAGTTTACGAAATAGGTAATATAATTAGAAAAGAAATCATTGATTTTTCTCAAAAAAAACAAAATTACTCAAACGAAAAAAAATTATCTGTTTTAGTTTTGGGAGGCAGCCAAGCAGCAAAAGTTTTTGCCGAAGTTCTTCCAAAAATTTTTGAAAGATGTACTAAGAACAATATCCCTTTAAAAATATTTCAACAATGTCTCCCTAATCAAAAAAAAACTTTGGATATTTTTTACAACAAGTTAAAAATTGACTATGAGATATTTTATTTCAGTAACAATATATTAGATTACTTTTCAAAAGCTAATTTGGCTATTACTCGATCAGGATCTTCAATGTTAGCAGAACTTCTCAATGTAAATATCCCTCTCATTTCTGTTCCTTTACCCTCTTCGGCCGATAACCATCAATTAAAAAATGCAATTTTCTATCAAAATAAAGGGTACAGTTACTTAATTAAAGAAAAAGATTTAAATATAAAATTATTTGAGCTAATTAGAAAAATTAATGACAAAAGATCATTATTGGATCAAATTCAAAAAAAACAAAAACAATACTCTGATAAATCGGTATATAAAAATATAGATAGAAATATTACAGAAATAATTAATGAAAAATATTAGAATAGGACAAAAAGAAATAATACACTTTATAGGAATTGGTGGAATCGGAATGAGTGGTTTAGCACAAGTAATGAAAACTATGGGTTTTAAAATCCAAGGAAGTGATCATAATAAGAATAAAAGTATTTCAAATTGTTTGAAAGCTGGAATAAAGGTTTTTATAGGACATACAAAAAAAAATATTAAGCAAGCGACAATTATTGTGAAATCATCGGCTGTCAAAGACTCAAATATAGAGATTCAGCATGCAAAAAAAAAGAAAATTCCAATTTATACAAGAGCTGAAGTTTTAGCCAATGTAGTTTCACTAAAAAAAAATATTATAATTACCGGATCTCATGGAAAAACCACCACTACTTCTTTGGTAGCGAAAATTTTATTCGATCAAAAACTTGATCCTACGATTATAAATGGTGGAGTAATTAATTCATTTAAAAATAATGCAAAATTAGGTAAAGGAGAGTGGGCAATTCTAGAAGCAGACGAGTCAGACGGTAGTTTCTTAAAACTACCAATAAATTATTCAATAGTTACCAATATAGATCGTGAACATTTGGATTACTATAAAAATTATAAGAATTTAGAAAATGCATTTCTTCAATTTATAAATAAAACTCCTCCAATTGGTAAATCTCTCATTTGCATTGACAATAAAAATATTAAAAAAATAATAAATAAAATCAAAAACAAAAACACACTTACTTATGGTTTTGACCAAAAATCAAATTATAGAATTAGTAACGCAAAATATAAAGTAGGATATTCGTCATTTGATTTAGAATATAAAAAAACTAATAATAGATATACCAAAATAAAAAATATTTTCTTAAAATTAATTGGCAAACACAATATTCTTAATGCTGCTGCGGCTATAGCGGTATGTCTAAACTTAGGTGTGAAAATTGAAATTATAAAAAAATCCTTAAGAAATTTTTCTGGAGTCCAAAGAAGAATGACGAAAATATTTACTAAAAATAAAAATGAATTTTTCGATGACTATGCACATCATCCAACAGAAATAGCCTCAATTTTGGAGGGTCTTAAGAATATTTATCATAAAAGAAAAATTATAACTGTTTTTGAGCCACACAGATATTCAAGAGTTATAGCTCTTAAAGAAGCTTTTTCAAAGTCATTCAAAGAATCAGACTTAGTTTTAATAACTCCGATATATGCTGCAGGTGAAAAGAAAAATTTAAATTTTAACATGCTAAATTTCGCAAGACTAATTAGCAAGAACTCGAAAACTCAAGTCGTGTTAGTAAAAAATAAAAAAAATTTATCAAATTTCTTTAAAAGAAATTTGATAAATAACGAGATAATTATAGGAATGGGAGCAGGTTCTATTTCCCAATGGATGAGGGAAATAAAATTAAGTTTATGAATTTAAATATCAAATCATTACGAAAGAAATTTGGCAAAAACTTAACAGTTAATGAAAACTTGTCTAAGTACAGTTGGTTTAATTTAGGCGGTCCAGCTGATTTTTTTTTTAGACCTGAAAGTAAAAACCAATTGATGAGCTTTTTGAGTGAAATTAAAGAATTTGGTCTTAAAATAAATATATTAGGCGCTGGATCAAATACTTTAATCAGAGATCATGGTGCAAGAGGTATAGTAATTAAATTAGGATCAAAATTTTCAAATATAAGATTAACTTCAGAAGATACCTTAGAGGTAGGTGCGGCTACTTTAGATAGGAATATTTCAGAGTTCGCAAAAAACCAAGGAATAAGTAGTTTGGAATTTTTATCCTGCATACCAGGTTCAATAGGGGGATCAATAATAATGAATAGTGGTTGTTACGGATCAGAAATCTCTAAAGTATTATTATCTATTAAAGTAGTTGACAAAAAAGGAAATGAAAAAGAGATAAAAAAAGATGAAATAAAATTTTATTATAGAGGCACAAACATTTCTGAAAATTATATTATTACATCTGCTATTTTAAAAGGAAATCGGTCTTCAAAACAATTAGTACAAAAAAAACAAGAAGAAATGATACTTAAAAAAAAGGAGGCTCAACCAAGTAAAATTAAAACTGGTGGAAGCACTTTTAAGAATACAAACAGCAAAAAAGCTTGGGAACTTATTAAGGAGTCAGGGTGTGAAAAATTTAAAATAGGCGATGCAAAGATTTCTGATAAACATTGCAATTTTTTTGTTAATGATGGAAACGCTAAAGCCTCTGATATTGAAAAATTAATTAATAAGGTGAAAAAAGAAGTTCTATTTAAAACAGGAGTTAATCTTGAACTTGAAATAAAGATAATGGGTGATGAAAAATAAAAGAGTATTAGTCGTTCTCGGAGGTACATCAGGTGAAAGAGAAGTAAGCTTAGATACGGGTAAAGCCTGCATGACAGCTTTAAAAAAAAAAGGTTATTATGTGACAACTTTTGACCCCAAAAAAAAACCACTAAATTTAATTAATAAAAAAAAGTGTGATATAATTTTCAATGCCCTACACGGCAAAGATGGTGAAGACGGTGTAGCACAATCATATTTCGAATACTTGAGAATACCATATACTCACTCTGGGGTTATAAGCTCTTACAATGCGATGAATAAGTTATCCTCAAAAGAAATTTTTAAAAAAAATAAAATTAAATCTCCAAAATACTTTGCACTACATAAAACTATCTCTTTAAAAAGGGAGCTCAAAATGAATATTAAAAGACAAAAAATAAAATTTCCTATAGTTGTCAAGCCTACAAATGAAGGTTCAAGTATAGGGGTTAAGATATGCAAAAATATTCTTGATTTGTTCAAATCAACAAAAACACTTTTCAAATCTTATGAAACACTAATTTTTGAACCTTTTATAGGCGGACAAGAAATTCAAGTAGCAATATTAAATGATATGCCGCTAGGTGCAATTGAACTTGAACCAAAAAGAAAGTTTTATGACTATAAAGCTAAATATTCTAAGAAGGCAAATACCAAACATATTATGCCTGCTAATTTAAAACAATCTAAATATAAAGAAGCTCTTCAAATTGCAAAAAAGGCTCATAAAGTTTTGAATTGTAAGGGCGTTACTAGGTCGGATTTTAAGTTTTATAATAATAATTTTTATCTTTTAGAGACAAATACTCAGCCGGGTATGACAAGCTTATCGTTGGTTCCAGAAATAGCTAAATACAAAGGCATATCTTTTGAGAATTTGATAGAAAAAATATTGCTTGATGCTAGCCTAAATAGATGAAAAAACCAGTCTTAGGTCTAATTTTATTTTTAATTCTTTTTACTACTTACACTCCAAAATTTGATTTTAATGTAAGTTCAAAATTTAACATTAAGAATATTTATATAGAGAACAACTCAGTTATTCCAACAGAGAGAGTTAAAAAAAAACTTAACTATTTATTTAACAAAAACTTATTTTTGCTTGATTTTAAAAAAATAGAAGACAGTTTGAAAGATGAAGATTTTATAGAGAGTTTTAGTATTAAAAAAATTTATCCATATACTCTTAAATTAATAATTACAGAAAGAAAGCCGATTGCAATTTTACAGATAAAAAAAAGAAAATATTATATATCTGATAAAGGTAATTATATTCAATTTGCCAAATTAGAGGTTTTTAATACCTTGCCGATAGTTTTTGGAGGCAAAAAATATTTTTATTCATTTTACAAAAATTTGATGCAAGTTAAATTTCCAGTTGAAAAAATAAAATCATTTTACTTTTTTGAATCAAATAGATGGGATTTAGTTCTAAAAGATGAAAAAATTATTAAATTACCGGCAGAAAATTATATAGTAAGTTTAAAAAACTTTATGTTATCTGAAGGTAATGTTAACTTTAAAAACTATAAATTATTTGATTATAGAATTAAAGATCAACTTATTTTAAATTAATTTATGCAAACTCAATCTCCAATTCTTTTTGTAGAAATAAATTTTTCAAATTATATTTTTTTTGCTGCTAAATATAACGAAAATAATGATTTACAAATAATTGAAAAAATCGTAACTCCAAATACTGGTATCAATGTAAATAAGATTATCAATATTCAAGATGCAAGAGAAACTGTAAAAAAAAATATTCAAATTATTGAGGACAAGTTAAATTTTATATTTAAAGAAGTAATAATTATTTTAGATAATTTTGATTACTTATGTCTTAATTTATCAGGTTTTAAAAAACTAAATGGCTCGCAATTAATTAAAGAAAATATTACTTATATTTTAAACGCTTTAAAATCAACAGTTCTTGAAAATGAAAAAGATAAAACTATATTGCATATTTTCAATTCTAAAAGTGTTTTAGATGGTCATCAAACAGAGAATCTTCCAATAGGCTTATTTGGTAATTTTTATAACCATGAACTTACATTTATTTTAATTGAAAATAACGATTTAAAAAATATAAATAATCTGTTTAAAAAAAGTAATTTAAATGTAAAAAAAATTCTTATAAAAAAATTTATACTGGGAACACATTTAATAAATCAAAATGAAGAAATAGAAAATTTTTTTTTAATAAAAATTAACGAAAATAATTCTCAAATAGTTTTATTTGACAACTCGTCTTTTAAATTTAAGGAAGATTTTAGCTTTGGCTCAAAAATAATTTTAAATGATATTTCAAAAGTCTGTTCTTTAAAAACAGAAAACCTTGAAAAAATCTTATCTGACAAATATTTTGCAATTAACAGATATAACGAAGATGATTTGCTAGACAAAAAATATTTTATCAAAGATAATTTTAGAAAGATAAGAAGAAAACTTTTGGAAGATATAGTTGATGCAAGAATAGACGAAATTTTAAATATAATTTTTAAATTAAATGTTAATTTAAATTCTTTTGAAAAGAAGAATTATAAAATTTATCTAGAAATTGAAGATAAACTTGTGCAAAAAAATTTTGAAAAGAATTTCATTTCATATTTTTCGAAAAGATCTGATGCTAGTTTTGATATTATAAGAAATTTTGATACAGATTTATTAATTTCAAATGCAGCTAATTTATCATTTTATGGATGGAAAAAAGAGGCAATACCGATAACCCAAACAAAAAACAGTTTAATTACTAGGTTTTTTAGGTCTATATTTGGAAAGTGATTTGTTATTTTTGGAAACATTTGTTGTTTTAATTTCACTAATTGAATTTCGTATAAAATTGGATGTTAAATTCCAAACAAAAAACTATTAAAGAAGTAATCGAGTTAAAGGGAATCGGTCTTCATAATGGTATTAATGCAAATTTGACAATCAAACCTGCCGACCCAGACTCTGGAATTATTTTTAAAAGGGTTGACTTAAACTCTAGTAATATTATTAATGCAAATTTCAAAAATGTTGTTGAACCTATTTTATGTACCAAATTAAAAAATAAAAAAGGAACAACTATTTCTACTGTAGAACATTTAATGGCTGCCTTTTATGGAGAGGGAATAGACAATGCTCTAGTCGAAATAGATGCACCTGAGGTTCCTATAATGGATGGTTCAGCAGTTGAATTTGTAGATGCTATACGATCAGTAGGTGTTATAGAACAAAATGAACAAAGACAATTTATTAAAGTTTTAAAGAAAGTTGAGGTAAAAGAAGGTAAAAAATTTATTTCAATTGAGCCTCTAGATAAGGATTTGATAGTTGATTTTGAAATAGTTTACAGTAATCCACTTATCAGAACGAGAAGAAAAGAATTTAAATTAAGTAATGATAGTTTAACAGATATATATAATTCTAGAACTTTTTGTTTGTATGAGGATATAGATAATATCAAAAGTAAAGGTTTAGCTAAGGGCGGGTCATTAGATAATGCAATAGTAGTTCAAGGTGATAAAATTTTAAATGAAGATGGATTAAGAAATAGACACGAATTTGTTTATCATAAAATTTTAGACTGCTTAGGTGATATTATGTTGTCAGGTAACCGTATTTTTGGTCATATAAAAACTTCTCAAGGCGGCCATGCTTTAACTAACAAATTATTGGTGAAATTTTTTTCAGACAAAGCAAATTGGAGCTTTGAAAGCAATAAAAACAATAAGAATCAAATTAAGAACTCATATAAAAATTCAATAGCTGTAGGCGCTTAGAATCATTAAAATTTACCATTCTATCTTAATTTGCTATTAATTGGATTATGTTTCTAAGAATTGTTTTAATTTTTTTAATAGTTTTTACAACTTTATCCTGTGCGAAAAAAAAAAGTGAGGCAGAACTTCAATTAGACAAAAAAATTGATCCGTATCAAACATATGCAGAAGGATTTGAAGCATTTGAAAAGGGAGACTATTTTTATGCGAATAAAAAATTTTCGGAAGCAGAATTAAACTTCGAAATAATAGAGTACGCAGCAAAGTCAGCTATAATGTCTAGCTATGCTCTTTATGGAATAAATTTTTACGATCAAGCAATAGAGAACTTAGAGAGGTATCTTAGAAAATATCCTGCTGATAAAAATGTTATGTATGCACATTATTTAACTGCATTGGTATACTACGAACAAATTTCTGATGAAAAAAAGGACTTGCAACCACTACTTAAAGCGACTGAAAAGATTAATTTTTTTATAAATAAATACCCTAACTCTGAATACTCAATTGATTTAAAGTTTAAAATTGATTTAATAAAAAATCAAATGGCTGCAAAAGAATTATATGTAGCAAAGTACTACATCAACACTCAAAAATGGGTCCCAGCAATAAATAGACTTAAAATTATTGTTAAAGATTATCAAGAAACAGTTTTTATTGAAGAGGCTCTTCATAGATTAGTTGAGATACATTATTATCTTGGTTTAGAGGGGGAAGCTAAAAAATATGCTAAAATTCTAGGCTATAACTATAATTCTAGTAGATGGTTTGAACAATCTTATAAACTTCTTAATAAAGATTATAAAATAGTCAAAAAGAAAGAAAATAAAAAAGATCAGAATTTTTTTAAAAAAATTCTTAATAAGATAAAATAAACAAATGAGTCTTAAAACTTCAATTATAAAAGAATACGAAAAAAAAATTAGTTTATTAAAAAAACATAACAAATATTATTTTGATGAAGATAATCCTAAAATTTCAGATGCAAAATATGATGTTTTAAAAAAAGAAATAATTGACCTAGAAGGCAAGCACAAATTTCTAAAAAAATTAAATTTAAATCAAGGGGTAGGTTTTTCTCCATCAAATAAGTTCAAGAAAATCAAACATTTAAAACCAATGCTTTCATTATCAAATGCATTTGATAAGGAGGATATGAAAGATTTTATTAGTAAAATTAATAACTTTCTAAATAATAAAAAAGAAATCGATTTTTATTCAGAACCTAAAATTGATGGAATATCAGCTACATTAGTTTACCAGAATGGAAAACTCATTAGAGGACTTTCTAGAGGAGATGGTACTACGGGAGAAGATATCTTAGAAAATCTTAAAACAATTAATAAAATTCCAGAAAAAATTAAAGGTAATAATATTCCTAACTTGTTGGAAGTTAGAGTAGAAATTTACATCGGAAAGAAAGATTTTAAAAAACTAAAAGAAAATTTTGCAAATCCTAGAAATGCTGCGGGGGGTTCATTAAGACAAAAAAACTCAAATGTGACTGCAAAAATTCCACTTAAATATTTTGCATATGGGTTTGGAGCTGTAGAACCTATGATATTTAAAACACAATCAGATTTTCTTAACATAATTGATCTATGGGGATTTTCTACAAATCCACTTATTAGAAAAGTTAAAAATTTAGAAGAAATAGAAAAAAGGCATTCATATATAGACACTATAAGATCTAAACTTGATTATGATATTGACGGATTGGTTTTTAAAGTGAATGACTTAAAATTACAATCAAGATTAGGAAACACTTCTTCATTTCCAAGATGGGCGATTGCTTACAAATTTTCTGCTGAAAAAGCAGTTACTAAAATTAAAAAAATTATAATTCAAGTAGGTAGAACAGGAGCGATTACTCCAGTAGCTCAAGTGGAGCCAGTAACAGTAGGAGGCGTAGTTGTTTCAAATGCCACTTTGCACAATGAGGATGAAATAATTAGAAAGGATATAAGAGTAGGAGATACAATTCTTATTCAGAGAGCTGGAGATGTAATACCTCAAGTTATTTCTGTCAATCTTTCAAAAAGAGAAAAAAAAAGTAAAAGATTTATTTTCCCTGAAAAATGTTTATGTGGCTCTAAAACTTTTAAAGATATAAATAAAACAACAAATAAAGAGGATTCTGTTAGACGTTGTAACAAAGGTTACGAATGTGAATTTATTGCTAGAGAAAAATTGAAACATATCGTTTCAAAAGATGCTTTAAATATTGATGGTTTAGGAAAAAAAGTGATAGATAGATTTTGGGAGCTTGGATTGATTAAGAAGCCTTCTGATATATTTAATTTAAAATTTGAAAAAATTAAAAATCTTGAGGGTTGGGGTGAGCTTTCTATTAATAATTTAAATAAGGCGATTGATAAATCAAAAAATATAGAGCTAGATAGATTTATTTTTTCAATCGGGATTAGACACATAGGCCAAGAAAATGCAAAAATTTTATCAGGTTTTTTTAAAAATATTAATAATTTTTCTCAATTATTTGAATCAGAAAGCAGAAAAAAAATTCTTGAAAATTTAATAGAATTGGATGGAATAGGGGAAACACAAATAGTCTCAATTGATAATTTTTTTTCAAAAAAGATAAATATTGAGATACTAAAAAACTTTATTCAGAAGCTAAATATTCAAGAGTTTAAAGAAATTAATAAGGAAGGAAAATTTTCTAATCAAAATATAATGTTTACGGGCGCTTTTGAGAAAATGAGCAGATCGGAGGCCAAGGCCTTAGTAGAATCCAATGGGGGAAAAGTATTAGGAACGGTATCAAAAAAATTGAACTTTTTAGTTACAGGAGACTCTAAACCAACAAAGAAAAAAGTTGAGAAAGCAAAAAAACTAAATATTAAAATTATTAATGAAAGTGATTGGTATAAAATTTTAAATCTTTGAACAGGCCTGCTTTAAATCTATAAGCTCTGCTTTATTCATATGTACCTTAAGATTTCTTAATACATTTCGATGATAATCATTGAGCCATTTGATTTCATCTTTTTTTAATAATTTTTTGTTTATTAATGATTTGTCTATTGGAACTAAAGTTAAATTTTTAAAAAAAATACCCAATTTTTTCTTTCTAACAATTATCAAATTTTCAATTCTAATTCCGAATTTATTTTTTTCGTAATAACCTGGTTCATTAGAGACAATTACACCGTCTTGAAAATTAATTTTGTTATTTTTAGAAATCGCATGCGGTCCTTCATGAACGTTTAAAAAATATCCTACACCATGGCCTGTTCCATGAGCATAATCTAAATTTATTTCTTTTAGTGATTTTCTGGCTGCAATATCAATTTCAGATCCATTAGTATTTTTTTTTAATTTGAAGTTTGCGACAGCTATGTGACCTTTTAGAACACGTGTAAAAATATTTTTAATTCTTTTGCTATTATTTTCTAGTGAAATAGTGCGAGTAACATCTGTTGTTCCGTAATTATATTGACCACCAGAGTCGATTAAATAAATGTCTCCTGATTTCAACTTTCTATTACTTTTTTTAGTTGCTTTATAATGAATAATTGCTCCATTTGGACCAGATCCTGAGATAGTTGGAAAGCTTAAAAATTTGAAACTTTTATTTTTTTTTCTAAATTGTAAAAGCTTTTCTTCTGCACTTATTTCACTAACACTATTTTTTTTAAAATTTTTTTTTATCCAGAATAAGAATTTTGTTAATGCAACTCCATCATAAATATGTGATTTTATTGTATTTTTAATTTCCATTTTTGACTTAATTGATTTTAATAAATTAATTGGATCTAAATATTCGGTAATTTTATTATTAAAACTTAATTTATTTTCAAAATGAATTGAACAAGTTGATGAGTCAATTAAAATTCTTTTATTTGAAATATTTTTTAAAAAAATGTCAATAAATTTTAAGTCTATTATATTTACACCCTTAAGTGATCGTTTGAATATTTTATCTGTTTTATTTAAATCACAAAATAAGTAAATACTCTTATTTTTACTAACAAGTAAGTAAGCATTAGGTATAGGTGTATATTCAGAGTCTTGACCTCTTATATTGAGCAACCAAGCAATATTTTCACTTGATGAAACAAAATGCAAATCGACTTTTTTTTTTCTCAATATTTTTACTAATTTATTAATTTTTGATTGATAACTTAAACCGACCGCTTTTTTTGGCATGACATAGTATTTGGAAGATTTAATCTTCAGTTTTTTTTTCCATAGACTATCGATAAGGTTATGATCTACAGAAATTAATTTGCACTTGGTCTTTTTAAAAAAATTATTGAGCATCTTTTTTGTGTGTAATCTGGGATCGTACCCAATAGATAATTTTTTTTCTTTTAAAATATTGAAAGGTAATTTATCAGGCAGTGTAATTATTTTAAAACGTTTTCCGCTTTGAATTTTGGCCTGCAAAGGATATCTTCCATCAACAAAAAGATAGTTTTTTTTCTTAAGTATTAATGCAAATCCGAACGAACCCGAAAAATTGCTTATAAATTTTAATTTGTTCTTGTTTTCAGGAGTATACTCTCCAAAAAACTCATCATTCCTAGGTATTAAATAACCGTCGAGATTATATTTACTAAAATAGACTTTTAATTTATTTATTTTTTCCATTTTAGCACTTTATTTTTTTTATATCTACTCCATCCAGGACTTCTATAGCCTTCATCGTATTCAATAGAATTATCTTGATTGAATTCAAAATCATCTACCGTCCTATCAATATCTAATTCATTTTTTTCAACACCATCATCTGGTATTTCATTAATAAATCTAGATGGTAAAGCGTCCATCCAGTCACCATGATATGCTCTTTTCATAGCAAAAGATAAATAAGCCTCTTTTTTGGCTCTAGTGATTCCCACGTAAGCTAATCTTCTCTCTTCCTCTAAAGCAAAATCTCCTTTTTCCTCTAATGATTTTTGATGGGGAAACAAACCTTCTTCCCACCCTGGTAAAAAAACTACATCAAATTCTAAACCCTTTGCAGCATGCATGGTCATTAAATTTACTTTTGCGCCGTCCCATTCT
>CACLBB010000004.1 GCA_902605035.1 uncultured Pelagibacteraceae bacterium | reverse complement strand
ATTTTATTTGCCAGATATTAGTTAGGAGAAAAATCAGAAGCCAATTTGGAGGAAATTTATTAGCATTTGTATCAGGAGGAGGACCTTTAGATCAAAATGTAGGTGAGTTCTTAAATGCGATAGGTCTTCCTACTTTACAAGGGTATGGATTAACAGAAACTTCACCAGTTGTAAGTTGTAATATACCGGGTAGAGTAAGAGTAGAAACAGTAGGTCCACCTTTTAAAACAAATAAAGTTAAAATTGCTGAAGATGGTGAAATTCTTGTTCAAGGTGAAAATGTAATGTTGGGATATTGGAATCAAAAAGAAGAAACGGAAGAAGTTTTAAAAAATGGATGGTTACATACTGGAGATATAGGTGAGATAGATAGTAATGGTTTTTTAAAAATTACTGATAGAAAAAAAGATATTATTGTTAATTTAGGAGGAGATAACATATCTCCAAGCAAATTAGAAAATATTCTTTGTTTAAATGAGCTAATTAAGCAAGCTTTTGTGTATGGCGATAAAAAAAACTATCTTGTAGCTTTAATTGTAACTGAAAAAGAAATTAAAAGTGAAAAAATAAAAATAATTTTAGAAAATATAAACAAAAACTTTACAACAATTGAAAAAATAAAAAAATTTGTACAAATTCATGAAGAATTTACAATTAATAATGGAATGTTAACACCAACACTTAAGTTAAAAAGAAAAGAAATAGTTAAAAATTATAAACAACAATTAGAAAATCTTTACTAAATATTAAATAATTAATTAAATTAGATGGTTAAAAAATCATTGATATTGCTAACTTTTTTTAATTAAAGATAAAAACTTAAAAAAAGATAAAAAAATTAATTTTAAAACAAAAATTGCAAATCATTTAATAATTGACATGAATATTAAATTAATTAAAGTTTATTTTAACAAACGAATCATTAAGATTTGTTTAAAACAAGGGAGAAAAGATGGCTAAACGTAGAAAAAAAGCTAAAAAGAAAAAAGCAAAAAAAGCAAGAAGAAGAAGAAGAAGAAGATAGTTTCGCTTTTTAAAAACGCCCTTTTTATTTTTAAAAAGGGCGTTTTTTTTATTCCGCTGTATCTATCACTTGAGTTCTTCCTAGTGCTTTATCCATTTTTTTTTGAACATCTTCAGGACTCACTTTAAGCACAGCCTCAAATTCAGATTTTAATCTTTCATACGCTTTTTCAAAAAGTTGTCTCTCTGAGTAAGATTGGTCAGCAATTATATCTGTGTTCTTATTTAAATCTTTTACCACTTCTGCTAACTCATATATTTTTCCAGAATTAATTTTTTGGTCATATTCCTGAGCTCGTCTACTCCACATAGTTCTTTTGATTTTAGGCTTAGTCTTCAAAATAGAAACACATTTATTGATTTGATTTATTGATGAAATTGGTCTGAGTTTGGATTGCTGATTTATAGGCACTGTTAAAGTAAGTTTTTCTTTTTCAATAAATATTTTGTAAAATTGAATGTCTATTTCACCTATTGTGGCTTTTTCAACAGCTGTAATTTTTCCTACACCATGTTTTGGATAAACCACATATTCCTTTAAATTGTAAATTCGTTTTTCTGAAGGTTGTTTTTTTACTTTTTTTATTTCAGGCTTTTCATCAGGTCCAAGTGTTTGTGGTTTTTTTTCTACAAACTTTCCTACAGTTTTTATTTTAGCTTTAATTTTAAGATTTTTTTCTTTTTTCTCTAATTTAGTTTTTTTTTGTTTTTTAGTTTTTTTCTTTTTTGGCATTTAGTTTATTTTCCTGGTTTCTCTGAAAAATGTTTATCAAACTTATCTTTAATATCTTTGAATTTTTCGTGGTCTTCCATAGGTTCCTTTTTTTTGGAAATATTAGGCCATTTTGCAGAAAACTTTTTATTTAGCAACAACCATTTTTCCATATCTTTAGTTTCCTCGTGTGTGTCTGCTACTATAGCATCGATTGGACACTCAGGCTCGCAGACACCACAATCAATACATTCGTCTGGATTTATAACTAGCATATTTTCTCCTTCATAAAAACAATCTACAGGACAGACTTCTACGCAATCTGTTAGCTTACATTTGATGCATTCATCTTTTACGATATATGTCATTTTTTATTTATTAGTTTTAGTTTTATTTCTGCGCATAATTTATCCGGAAAATAAATTAGTCCACAAATTCTACGCATTAAATTTGACTCATACATATCAATGGAGTCATCAGATATAATTATTTTCCATAAATGTTCAATAATATCTGATTTAGTTTCTACAGTATTTTTTTTAATAATGTTTGTATAATTTATTAGTTGATTTGAATTTTTTTCGATTTCTTCTGCTTTATTTAAAATATCTTCATTATTTTCATCATTTAAATAAGATGAAATAAAATTTTTAATAAGGATCTTTTCTTTATCTGAGTATTTTTCATCAATATTAGCGGCATGCACAAGTAATGCAGCAACACCTATTACACTATCTTTGTCTAATGTTTTCATTTATTTTAAGTTTAAAGATAAAAGCTTTTTAAATGGATTTTCCTTTTTGTCAAATTTAATAAATTTGCCTGTACCCTTCTTTTCTCCTTTAAAGATATAAGTATCCTCAGTTTTATCTTTTTTATAATTCATATAAGTCATTAATTTGTAAAAATTTTCTTTGGTACACCCTAATAAATTCATCATATCAGAGTTAATCTTGAATTTACGATCCTTAGAATTGTTTAAAATTTTTATAAATAACTTTTCTAATATATCTATTCTTACAAAAAATTCTTTAAAATTTTCAAAACCACACAATAATAAAAAATTTTTTTCATAATTTTTATTGTTGATAAAATTTAAACCTGATTTTGGTATTTCGTCATGGTCCGACAGATTATGAAATATTTTCCATAATGAAATTCGAAATTCTACTGCTTTTGGTTTCAACATTTTAGGCAAATAAATATGATATCTTCCAATTTTAATACCCATGCCCCACAACTTTTTTCTTTCATTAGTTGGTATTAATTTAACAATGTTATCAATTTCACTTCTCTTAATAACACCGTTATTTTCGTAAAGTTGAAAAACTAGTGCTCTAAGGTATTGATTGTCGGCTTTCTGTTTAGTTAGATTTATTAGATCACCAAGTATATTATCTATATAATTTTGCAACCATTTTTTAAGAAAATTTTCCAATTTTATTTTTGTCTCTTCTTCAAGAGACTCATCGGCAATAACTTCAGCATCAGGGTTTAGATAATTATATCCTTTTTTAAGCTTTCCAATTGGGTTGCCTTTCCAGATAAACCTACTATTCAAATCAATGCTAACTTCTTTTTTTTCAATAATATCTGTTACTCTTTTATCTAATTCTTCTTTTACTCCTTTTCTAGCTGCTTTTTTTATTGATTTAATATCTGTATCTAAAGTTTTTGCAGTCAGTTCAATCAAAAATTTAAGCCCTTTTAACTCTCCAATTAATTGCCCATCTATAAAAATTTTGTTTTCTTCATTAATTTCTGTTTTCAAAATTAAATCTTGTTTTAAACTTCTAGATAAAATGCTAATTTTTTTATCAATAAAACTTTTAGTAAGTTCATTGTGTAATTTGTCTGATAATTTATCTTCTATACTTTTTGTCAATTGAATCCAATAATCTGAATTTTCAACCCAATTTTTTTTATTTGAAACATACGACCAAGTTCTTACATTTGATAACCTATGTGATAAAAGATCGACATTACCATGATCTTTTTCTAAACCTTTGAGTTGCTCCTTCATAAATTTATTAGGGATTTTCTTTTTTCTTGTCGATAAAAATTGAAATACTTTATCAACAGTGTTTAAATGTTGGCCGTAGGCTTTTTTTTCAAAATCAGGTATTTGGCAACATTCCCAAAGTAAATTCAAATTTTTATGATACAGAACATTATTTGCTCCTTTTTTTAAAAAGTGTCTTAAAACACTTTCATCCAAAGAGTCATTTGTTCGAAGCAAATCTTTCCTACTAGGTTTTAGCTCAAGAGATGTAATAAGCTTATCGGGACTCTTAAAATTTAAATTAGAATTTCTCCAATAAATCATTTTTGTTTCTGGCAAATGATGTTTTTCGATATTATCAATTTCATCCGAGTTCAAACTTTCGCAATCTCCAGTTGTTCCAAATCCTCCATCATTTTTGAATCTCCCTGCTCGGCCTGCTATTTGAGATAATTCGATTAAATTCAGTCTTCTTGTTTTCTTTCCATCAAATTTTTTCAAATTGGAGAAGTAAATTTCATTTATATCCATGTTCAATCCCATTCCTATCGCATCTGTTGCTATAAGATAATCAACATCACCTGACTGATAAAGTCCAACTTGTGAATTTCTTGTTTTTGGACTTAAAGATCCCATGATAACAGCAGCTCCTCCTTTCTGTCTTCTTACAAGTTCAGCGATCGCGTAAACATCTTCAATTGAAAAAGCTATAATTGCTACTTTTCTATCTAATCTAGATATTTTTTTGTAACCAGAGTAACTTAATTTTGAAAATCTATCCTTTTTTTGAAATTCTACATTTTTAATCAGACTATTTATGATATTGCGCATGACTTGCGACCCAAGAAACATTGTTAGTTTTTGACCTCTAGCATTAAGCAATCTTTCAGTAAAGATATGACCTCTTTCACGATCAGCGCACATTTGAATTTCATCGACCGCAATAAAATCTACTACTTTATCTTTTGGCATAGACTCAACTGTGCAAATGAAATAGGTAGCAGAATTTGGAATAATTTTTTCTTCTCCTGTAATTAAAGCAACTTTTTCTAAACCAACCTTTTCTACACATTTGTCATAAATTTCTCTTGCTAAAAGTCTTAGAGGCAATCCAAAGATACCTGAGTCAAATTTGAGCATTTTTTCAATTGCTATATGAGTTTTACCGGTATTTGTTGGCCCCAAAAGAGCAATGATTTTTTGAGAAGAGTTTTGCATTCTTGTGTTAGGTAAATATTTTTATACTATATGTAGACCAATGTTGAGAACAAAATAGGATTAAAACATGACCGAATCAATTTGTCAAATGTTCTAATATCAAAATTGAATTGACTTAAAACCCTTACTCCCCGTATAGAAAGAAATAGCTTTTAATAAAAGCTATTATGAAAGAATTAACTAAGAAAAATATCTTAAGGCTCAAGCCGTCTTCAACTTTAGTAATTAATGAAAAATGCAAAGAGCTTATACAAAAAGGGAAAAAAGTTTATCAATTTGGTTTCGGTCAATCACCATTTCCTGTGCCAGAAAAAATTGTTAATGCATTAAAAGAAAATGCTCATAAAAAAGAATATTTACCCATCCAAGGACTTAAGAGATTAAGAGAGTCAATATCCAAAGACTTAAGAAAAAAAATAGGAGTAGACTATCCAAAAGAAAATATTGTAATAACTCCTGGTTCTAAGGAGGCTATGCTTTTGTTACACGTAGCGTTTAATGGAGAAATAATACTTTCAGCGCCTAGTTGGGTATCTTACGAACCTCAAGCCATTATTGGAAGAAATAAAGTTCATTGGATTCAAACCTCAAGAGAAAATAATTGGTTTCCTACAGCTCAACAACTTGAAAAAAAAATTAAATCAATTAAGTGTAAAAATTTAATATTTATTCTCAATTCTCCAAATAATCCTTCAGGAACAATATGTAAAAATTTAAAAGAATTAGCTGTAGTTGCTAAAAAATATGATCTAATAGTTTTATCTGATGAAATTTATACTGATTTAACATTTTGCAATAAGTATGAGTCTATTTCTCAGTTTTATCCAGAAAAAACATTTATAAGTGGCGGTTTAAGTAAATGGTGTGGAGCAGGGGGTTGGAGAGTAGGCTTTTTTGCTGTGCCAAATAAATTATCAAATCTCCTAGATAATATAAAAACTTTAGCAAGTGAATCGTATTCTACTGTCAATAGTCCTGCACAATTCGCGGCTGTCGAAGCCTATGAAGGAGATTTTAAAGAGTATAAATCTAAAACCATAAATATATTAAAGTCAGTTGGCAATTATGTTTATAACAATCTTAAATCAAACAAAATTTTAATAAATCCTCCTCAAGGAGCATTTTATTTAATGCCGGAATTTCCAAATAAGAAATTTAAAAGCTCAATAGAATTATGTGAAGTTATTTTGGATGAAACTGGTGTAGCTATGTTGCCAGCATCTGATTTTGGTTTTAGTAAAAAAAAGATGTTAACAAGATTATGCTACATTGATTTTGACGGGTCTGAATTTCTCAACGCCAATTTTAACGGTAAAATACTAAATCACAAAATTATTGAAAAGTATGCACCAAATGTAGTTGAGGGTATCAAAAAATTATCAATTTGGGCTAAAAAACTCTGAAGATTCTCTTTGACCTTCTCCATTATCCATAGTTAAATTATTACATTAACAAACGGGAGATCATATGAAAAAAATAATATCATTGATTTCAGCTATTTTAGTAATGTTTGCTTTTTCAAGCTCTATTACTTCTATTGCGAAATCTGCAGAGTTCTTCACAATAGGAACTGGCGGACCTACTGGAGTTTATTTTCAAACTGGTAACGCTATTTGTAAAATGCTTCACAAATCAGCAATAAGTGCTGACCACGGTAGAAAAAAAGGTACAGCTAAAGCTTATAGATGTACTGCTCCTTCTACAGGAGGTTCAAACTATAATATTGGACAAATTAAAGATGGTGAGTTTCAATTTGGTGTTGCCCAGTCAGACTGGCAATATCATGCTTACAACGGATCAAGCAAATGGGAAGGTAAACAGTTCAGCAATTTAAGGGCTGTATTCTCAGTGCACAACGAGCCATTTCAAATATGGGCTAGTAAAAAATCTAAAATTAAAGATTTTAAAAGCCTCAAAGGAAAAACGGTAAACATAGGTAACCCAGGTTCTGGTCAAAGAGGAACTATGGAAGAGCTTATGAAAGCTATGGGAGCAGACATGAGTATGTTCAAAGCTACGACTGAACTTACATCTTCTGAACAAGTTAAAGCTCTTTGTGATGGCAAAATAGATGCGTTTGGATATTCAGTAGGATTTCCTAATGGAGCTATGGAACAAGCAGCAACTTGTAAAGCTAAAGCAAGCCCAATAAATCTTACTGGTGCGCCAGTCCAAGGTTTAATTGATGGAGCTGACTATTACGCTAAAGCTGTAATTCCAAAAGGAACTTACTCAAATCAGAAAAAAGACGCTACAACTTTTGGTGTAAAAGCTACTGTTGTAACTAGCGCTGACGTTTCTGAAGAACTTGTATACTTAGTAACTAAAGCAGTTTTTGAAAACTTTGACTCTTTCAGAGATCAACATCCTGCTTTTGGGCCACTGGAAAAGAAAAACATGATAGCTGATGGTTTATCAGCTCCATTACATCCAGGTGCAATTAAGTATTATAAAGAAGCTGGATTAATGTAATTCGACTTTTTAGTTAAATTAAAAAAGGCCCAATATTTCTTGGGCCTTTTTTTTTAGAATAATGTATCTTAATTAAAATGAATCAAACTATTCAAAGTAAGATTAAAGACAAAATTCAAGAAGATATTTCACCAACAAGAAATTTATCAGGTATTCATTTAAAGATAGTTTTTGGGATAGCTATTCTCTGGACATTGTTTCAGCTTTGGTATGCTTCTCCTTTTCCTTTTTGGTTAAACTTTGGAATGTTCAAAGGCTTACCCGCTAGAGCCATACATCTCGGGTTTGCTTTAACACTAACATTTTTAATTTTTCCGATAGTAAGAGGAAAAAAAATATCAGTTTTCGATATTCTTATAAGTATTATAGCTGCATTCTGCTGTCTTTATATTTATTTTTTCTATGATGATCTTGTTAATAGGGGAGGGATACTTTTAGTTAAAGAGATATTTGGATTTAAAGTTCCTGTAGAGCTTATTATTGGGGCAACAGGTATTTTAATACTGTTAGAGGCCACAAGAAGAGCAATCGGATTACCATTAGTAATAATCGCAATCTGTTTTCTTTTATTTTCTTATTTTGGTAAATATGCGCCAGATATTATTTCTCATGGGGGTCTATCTGTTAAAAGATTAGTTGGTTTCCAATGGTTTGATCAAGAAGCTATTTTTGGAATACCTATAGGTGTTTCTGTTGATTTTATATTTTTATTCGTTCTTTTTGGAGCTTTACTAGAAACAGCTGGAGGAGGAAAATATTTCTTAGATTTAGCATTTGCCATGGTTGGTAAGATGCGAGGTGGTCCAGCTAAAGCTGCTATTTTAGGATCTGGAATGACAGGTATGATTTCGGGCTCTTCAATAGCAAATACAGTCACAACAGGAACTTTTACAATTCCTATAATGAAAAAAACTGGTTTCTCCCAAGAGAAAGCTGGAGCAATTGAAGTTTCATCATCTGTAAACGGACAAATTATGCCACCAGTTATGGGAGCCGCGGCTTTCGTTATGGCAAGTTTTATAGGCGTTACTTATTTTGAAGTTGTCAAACATGCTTTTTTACCAGCCATCATTTCATACATTGCTTTATTTTATATATCCCATCTAGAGGCTCTTAAATTAGGGCTTAAAGGAATGGATGATGCTGATGTTCCTCATCTTAAGAGAACCTTTTTATCTGGACTACATTTTTTAATACCAATTTTTGTATTAATTTTTTTACTTGTCTACATGAGATACACGGCAGGTTTTTCAATTTTTTATGCTACGATATCTTTAATCTTAGTGAATTTGATAAATCGTATTATCAAAAACTCAGATTATAAAATTGGATTAATCGAGTGGTGGAACCAAACTATTGTAGGTCTTCAAAAAGGTGCGATTAATATGGTTGGAGTTGGAATAGCAATCGCTACCGCAGGTATAATTGTAGGAGCAGTTGGATCTACAGGATTAAGTACAAATTTAATTATAGTCATCGAGACGATAGCTAGAGATAATGTAATTATATTAATTTTATTAACTATTATTCTTTGTTTACTTCTTGGAATGGGTCTACCTACGACCGCAAATTATGTTGTAGTGGCATCGTTAATGGCAACAGTCTTAGTTGATGTTGGAAATGCTTCAGGCTTTATTTTTCCGTTAATCGCGGTTCATTTGTTTGTATTTTACTTTGGATTGATGGCCGATGTTACACCTCCAGTTGGTTTGGCATCATATGCAGCAGCAGCAATTTCTGGTGGCGATCCTCTAAGAACAGGGCTTCAAGCTATTTGGTATAGTTTAAGAACCGGGATCTTACCTATAGTTTTTTTATTTAATCATGAGCTTTTATTAATCGGCGTAGATAGCATCTGGCAAGCTTTATTAGTAATAGCAACTTCTCTAATTGGTATTTTAGTTTTTACTGCAGCCACACAACAATGGTTCATAAATAAATTAAGGTGGTACGAAACTATAGCTTTTTTAATCATATCTTTATCCTTCTTAGCTCCAGACTATGTACTAGGTAAATTCTATCCAAAATTCAATGAACAAAAGCTCTCAGCAGAAAGTATTCAAAATTTATCTTTTGATCCCTCAAATGAAGTTCACATAAAAGTAACTCGAGTTACTGAATACGGAGAAAGATATAAACTGTTTGTTATTGATAAAGGGAAGTTTGAAAATGATTACAATCTTGAAGAATACGGAGTGACATTAGTAGATCAGAATGAACAACTTATTGTTGATAAATTAAATTGGAAAGGGGAGGCAAAAAAATCTGGCATTCAAATGGGTGACATCATAAGCAATTTTAAAATTGAAAATCCAGAAAGACCAAATAAATCTATAGTTTATCCTTTTGCAATATTACTATTAATAATTTTTGGATATACAAATTTTAAATTTGGAAAAAAGATACCCTTTTAAAAAAAAGATTTTTGATAAAAAGTTTTTTTTAAAGTATTAATTTACTACTGCGTATATAATGGCTACTACTATTAGTATTTCCCAACCTGACATTTAATTACCTCCTTGAATTTATTAATATAAATTTTTGTTAAAATTATGATCAAGTGGTTGTATTTGTTATTTTGTTATATTGGTATCCACAGATTTGAGAAGATAGATATTAATTTTAGCTTTGGACCTGGTGGATCAACAGAAACAGTAAAGTGTAAAGACTGTGGAATTAAAAAGTTGAGAAAAAAAAGTTAAAGGATTTTCCAAGTTCCCGAGGCAGTTGCAACAATTTTGTCTAATCCGTGTATTTCACTTGAAATAAAAACTAGTGTATTTGTTTTTTTTAAAACTTTTACTTTTCCAATTAATTTTTCGTTCAGTTTTCCAGCTGATATAAATTTAATGTCCAAGTTAATTGTAACACACCTTTTATTTCCAGCGGCAATATGAGCAGCATTTCCCATTCCGGTGTCAGCTATAGTTGCGATAAAACCACCATGAGCGATACCACCGGTATTTAAAAAATTTTCTAAAATTTTGATACTAAATTCAAAATTTGTTTCATCTATCTTTTTAAAAGACAAATCGCCAATACTCTGCATAAAACCTTTTTTAGTTTCGTCCATAAGTTTTTTTATCATAAATTGGCACCACTTGAGAGAAAATTACAGCTACTAATATTAATAATATTCCAAATATTTTAATATCACTTAAGAATTGGTTTAATAATATCCATCCAAATATTGCAGCAAAGACACCTTCCAAAGAAAAAATGATTGCGACAGGTGCTGGAGACAAATTTTGCTGACTATAAGCTTGTAATAAAAAAGCTATTCCACTAGATAAAACACCAGCATAAAGAAGCTCATTTTTTTCCATCATTAAATTTCCTAATGTTATGTTTTCAAAAGCTAAAGACGGGATAAAAGCAATTAACGAACCAATCAGACAAGTTCCCATAGTAATAGTAATAGGATAATTAAACAATTTTAAAAATTTTGATAAACAAACAATGTGAAAAGCCCAAAAAAAAGCTCCTAGCAAAACTAATGAATCACCTAATCTTACTATTACGTTATTTATTTCAGTAAGTAAAAATCCTCCAATTATACAAACAAACACTGAAGGCCAAACAGACCAATGGATCTTTCTAGAAAACAAAAAAAAAGATATAGCAGGAACAATTAGGACATAAAATATTGTGAATACTGCTGCATTTGCAACATCTGTATAGAGTAAAGAGTATTGTTGTAATGCAAATCCTCCACTAAGAAAAAATCCAAGAAGAGCTAGATAAATTAGAATTATGTTATAAGAAAATTTTCTTTCTTTAATTTTTTTAAATTCAAAAATAAAAAAAAAAGGGATTAATGCAATAAAACCTAAAAACATTCTTCCTGTGGTAAAAGAAAAGGGTCCGATATAATCCATACCCATATCTTGAGCAATAAATGCAGTACCCCATAAAAATGAGCAAGAGACAGCACAAATCAATGAGATCAATTTTTTATTCATGAGGCTTATTATTGTAATTTAAGTTAAACAGCAAGCTTGAAAGCGAAATCTTTACCTAAACATTCGCCTAAATAAACACAAAATCTTGCACCCTCTGCTCCGTCAATTATTCTATGATCATAAGATAAAGAAATAGGTAAAATTTTTCTAGAAACAATTTTGCCTTTTAATTTCACTAATCTATTAAAACTTTTTCCTACACCTAAAATTGCAACTTCAGGAGGATTGATAATTGGAGTAAAAAAGGTTCCACCTATACCGCCTAAACTTGAAATAGTCATGGAACCACCAAAAAATTCTTTTTTGTCAATTTTTAAATCTCTACAAAGCTTACTAATTGATTTAAGTTCTTCACCTATTTCTTGAATACTTAGTTGCTCTGCATCTCTTAATTTAGGAACCATCAAACCATGAGGGGTATCTACTGCGAAACCAATATGAAAATACTTTTTATATATAATTTTACCTGAGTTCATGTCAATAGATGCATTGAAATTTGGAAACTCTTTTAGCGCACTAACTAGAGCTTTTGCGATAAATGCTAAAGGTGTTACTTTTATTTTTTCACCTGTATAATAGTCGTATAAGGAAGATCTAAACTGCTCCATCTCCGTAATATCTATCTCTTCATGTTGTGTTACATGAGGAATCTCAGTCCAAGATCTAACTAAATGGGGTCCAGATAACTTTTTTACTCTTGGTATATCTTTGATTTGAATTTCGCCAAACTCTTCATGAGAATACTCTTCGACATATTTTTTCCCCTCGACTTTACCTTGGCTTACAGTAACTTGCGATCTTACAAATTTTTTTACATCATCTTCAGATACACGACCCGATCTTTGAGTTCCTTGCACAGCAGAAATATCAGCCCCAAGTTCTCGAGCAAATTTTCTTACTTTTGGGCTTGCTGAACTTTTACCAATTTTTGGAACATCAGGAGAAGATGCTGCCATAGTGGGAGTTTTTTGTAAAACTTCTGTATCTTCTGTTTCTTTATCTAATACTTTTACTTCCTTTTTTGTTTCTTTCGTATTTTCAGCTGAGTCAAGAGTTAAAATTATGTCACCTTTATTAACTTTATCTCCAATAGATACATTTATTTTTTCTATTTTACCTGAGTGGGTAGACGGCACCTCTACACTCGATTTGTCACTTTCAAGTGTAATTAGAGAGTCGTTCTTATTAATACTTTGACCATTTTTAACCAGAACTTCAATAATTTCTACATCTTTGAAGTCTCCCATGTCAGGAACAGAAATTTTTATTTTTGTCATTTATAAATAAGCAGGAAAATCTCTATCTTTATCTATTTTGAATTTTTTAATAGCTTTGTCTGCATCCTTAGATCCAATAAGTTGTTCTTTTGCAAGAGCACTAAGTGTGAAAGCAACAATGTGCTCTTTGTCAACTTCAAAAAATTTTCTTAAATTTTTTCTCGTGTCACTTCTTCCGTAACCATCAGTCCCAAATGAGTAAAACGTTTTATCAGTGTAAGGCCTTATCTGATCAGCAAAGGCTCTAGTATAATCCGAAGCTGCAATAATTGGCCCATCTCGCTTATCTAAACATTTTTGCACATAAGTTTTTTTTGACTTTTCTTTGGGGTTTAATAGATTTGCTCTCTCAATTTCCATCCCGTCTTTTCTAAGTTCATTAAAGCTAGTTACACTCCATATATCAGCATCAATGTTGTATTCTTTTAATAAAATTTTTGAAGCTGCAATAATTTCTCTAAGTATTGTTCCTGATCCAAGTAATTGAACTTTTGTCTTTCCTTTGTTTCCGCCTTCTTTAAATAAATACATACCCTTTAAAATACCCTCATCACTTTCCTTAGGTTTTTCAGGATGTGAATAGTTTTCATTCATTGCTGTGATATAATAAAAAATATTTTCTTTTTTTTCGTGCATTCTTTTAATTCCTTCTCGAAATATTGTTGCCATTTCGTAAGCAAACGTTGGATCATAACTAATACAATTTGGAATATTTGATGCTAATAAATGACTATGACCATCTTGGTGTTGAAGACCTTCTCCTGCGAGAGTCGTTCGTCCTGCTGTAGCTCCAATTAAAAATCCTCTAGCTTGTGAGTCTCCAGCAGCCCAAGCAAGATCACCTACTCTTTGAAATCCAAACATAGAATAAAAAATGTAAATAGGAATCATTTCGATATCATGATTAGTATATGCAGTTCCAGCAGCAATCCATGAAGACATTGCTCCAGACTCATTAATACCTTCTTCCAATACTTGACCACTTTTATCTTCTCGGTAAGAGCTTAGCTGCTCTGAATCAACAGGTTCGTATTTTTGACCCTCGTGAGCATAAATTCCAATTTTTTGAAAAAATCCTTCCATGCCGAAAGTTCTTGCTTCATCGGGAATAATAGGAACTAATCTTGGAGAAACATTCTTATCTCTCAATAAAGCCGTCATCATTCTAACAAGTGCCATAGTAGTAGACATTTCTTTTTCCCCAGTTGATTTCATAAAAGCATCGAAAATATCTTTTGGCGGTGTTTTGATTTGTTTAGCAAAAGATGATCTTTCTGGAATAAATCCTCCAAGTTTTAATCTTTTATCCTTTAAATATTTAATTTCTTCTGAGCCTTCTTTAGGTTTGTAGTATTCTATGTTTTTTACTTGTTTATCAGTTAATGGGACCTGAAATCTATCTCTATAGTAAAGTAAATCTTGCTCATCTAATTTTTTTTGTTGATGAGTAGTATTTACACTTTCACCAGTCTTGCCCATTCCATAACCTTTAATAGTTTTGGCTAAAATTACAGTAGGCGAGCCTGTGTTTTGCATAGCAGCATGATAAGCAGCATAAACTTTATGGGGATCATGCCCTCCTCTGTTTAATCTCCATATGTCCTTATCAGTCATAGCAGAAACGAGTTCTTTAAGTTCAGGGTATTTACCAAAAAATTTTTCTCTTACGTAAGCTCCACCTTTTGCTTTAAAAGCTTGATATTCTCCATCTAAACATTCGTTCATACGTTTTATTAAAAGGCCTGTTTTATCTTTTGCTAATAATTGATCCCAGTATGTGCCCCAGATTACTTTAATCACGTTCCAACCAGAACCTCTGAAGCTTCCTTCTAATTCTTGAATTATTTTGCCATTTCCACGAACAGGTCCATCCAATCTTTGTAAATTGCAATTAATAACAAAAATTAAATTATCCAATTTTTCTCTTGCAGCCAAACCTATTGCTCCCAGTGACTCTGGCTCATCCATTTCACCATCTCCCAAAAAGACCCAAATTTTTCTTCCTTCGTCTTTTACTAAACCTCTATTAATTAAATATTTTAAGAATCTCGCTTGATAAATTCCCATTATAGGTCCCAACCCCATTGATACTGTAGGGAATTGCCAAAAGTTAGGCATTAACCATGGGTGAGGATATGAAGAGAGACCTCCTTTATTTACCTCTTGTCTGAAACCATCTAATTGGGAAGCAGTCAATCTTCCCTCTAAAAATGCTCTTGCATACATTCCTGGTGCTGAATGACCTTGAAAATAAATTAAGTCACCTCCAAATTTATTATTTTTTGCTCTCCAAAAATGATTCATTCCAACATCGTAAAGAGTTGCAGCAGATGCAAATGTTCCAATGTGGCCACCTAATTCAGGACTCTTTTTGTTAGCTTTAACCACCATCGCAGCTGCATTCCATCTAATATAAGCTCTTAATTTTTTTTCTATATTTTGATCACCAGGAGATTTTACCTCTATTTCAGGAGGAATGGTATTTATGTAAGGAGTAGTTCTAGTGTCAGGCAATACTAATCCAGATTTATAAGCCTGATCGATTACTTTATTTAATAAATAACTAGCTCTAGGTGCGCCATCGTTTTCAATTACAGAATTTAATGAATCTATCCATTCGTTAGTTTCAACTGGATCAATGTCATCTTTTAAAGCGGGCTCAGCAAAAACTTTTTTTATTTGTTTAACAGGATGTAAATTTCCATTTTTCTTTGGTTCTTCTTTAATAGGTTCTCTCTTTGGCTCTTCTTTTGTAATTGAACGTGTTGATTGACCACTCTCAATAGTAGCTAAAATACTTCCCTCCGAAACTTTATCTCCTATCTTAACTTTTAAATCTTTAATTTCACCTGAAGAAGGCGATGGGATTTCAAGACTAGATTTATCACTTTCTATTGTAACTACTGGATCATTTTTATTTATTTGATCACCTGGCTTTACTAGAACCTCAATTACCTCTACATCTTTAAAATCACCAATATCCGGAACTGCAATATTTTGAGCCATATCAAGTTAGAATTTATTAAATATTTATCAATTAATAAATGCAAAAATTGAAGCAATTAGTTATTAAGATCATTTTTTGACACATTTATCTCCTTTTTTGGCCAATAAAAATTAGAAAATAAAGTTATGAAATGGATTATTAGCAGACTTTTTAAAAAAAAGGATTTGAACCTTAAAAATGATTTTTTGGTTCAAAAAATCTTACTTAAAAAATATCTTTCAAGACGAAAAATTTATAACTAAATAATTTTTGCACAATTTTTGTGAAGCATAGAATGAAGTTCAACGAGTTTGTCAAAGCTTTTATTATAACCTCCACCAAGTACTCCACATAAAGGGATATTTTTTTTATAAAAGTTTTCAATTACAATTTGATCTCTTTTATTAATTCCCTCATCTGTAATTTTAAGTTTTCCTAACCTATCTTCAAAATGGATATCAACACCAGCGATGTAAAACACGAAGTCAAAAGAATTTTTATTAAGATTTTTTAAATTCGCATTAAGTATATTTATATATTCTGTATCTTCCATATTTTCAGCGAGCTCAATATCAAGATTGCTCTTAGATTTTTTTGCAGGATAATTTGATGCACAGTGCATGCTAAAAGTAAAAACATCATTGTCATTTTTAAAAATTTCAGAGTTACCGTTGCCTTGATGAACATCTAAATCTAGAATAAGAATTTTTTTAGCAAAATTATTTCTTTTCAAATAATTTGCCGCTACAGCCACATCATTAAATACACAATATCCTGCACCGCTATCAAAGGTAGCGTGGTGACTACCGCCCGCAGTATTGCACGCAATTTTTGACTCCAAAGCTAACTTGCTTGCAAGGACTGTACCTCCTGTAGCAACAAATGATCTTCTAACCACACTATCATTAATCGGAAAACCAATTTTTTTTTGTGCCCTAATATCTAAGGTTTTATTTCTTATATCATTTATATATTTTAAAGAATGTGAAGTTTGCATAGTTTCTGTTGAACACTCTTTAGGAATATGAAAATTTTTTACTACTCCAGATTTAAGCAAGTGTTTCGCAAGGGCGCCAAATTTTTTTATTGGAAATTTGTTGTCGTCATTAATTTTAGCAACGTAATCTGGATGATTAACAATTGGAATTTGCATTGGATTTAGTAGTAAGCTAAATAAATAGAAATAATTAATATCCAAAAAAAGGCGTAATAAAGAATGTAGCCTTTTACAGTAAATGGCATCTTTTTTAATTTACGTTTCTTTTTTCCTTTATAAGGTTTCGATATTTCCATTATCTTTCAATGCACATTGCAATACCCATTCCTCCACCGATACACAATGACGCTAATCCTTTTTTTACATCTCTTCTTATCATTTCATGAATGAGAGTTACAAGTATTCTAGTGCCAGAAGCTCCTATTGGATGCCCCAAGGCTATTGCACCTCCATTGACATTTACTTTTTCTTCTGGAACAGAAAGCGTTCTCAAAACTGCAATACTTTGAGCAGCAAATGCTTCATTAAATTCAAATAAGTCTACATCTTTTACAGACCATCCAGCTATTTCTAAGGCTTTTTTAGAAGCCGGGATTGGCCCAGTCCCCATTACAGCAGGATCTACTCCGCAACTTGCCCAAGACTTTATTGATACAAGTTTTCGTAGGTTTTTTTTTTCAGCCTCATCGTTTGTCATAAGAGCAACCGCAGCAGCTCCATCATTTATACCTGAAGCATTACCAGCTGTTACAGTCCCATCTTTTTTAAAAACTGGTTTTAATCTCGAAAGTGCATCAAGATTAATTCCATCTCTTGGATGCTCATCTTTTAAAAAATTAATTTCATTTTTTTTCGATTTAATTTTAATATTGATTATTTCATCTTTAAATTTATTTTTTTTTTGAGCGTCTAAAGCTTTCTCTTGAGATCTTAAAGCAAAGGAGTCTTGGTCTTCCCTAGTTACTTGAAACTTTGTAGCTACGTTTTCAGCTGTCACACCCATATGATATCCATGAAATGCATCCCACAAACCATCCTTAATCATTGTGTCTATTATTTCAGTATCACCTAATTTTTTTCCATCTCTTAAGTGAATAGCATGAGGAGCTTGAGACATATTTTCTTGTCCTCCAGCAATAATAATTTTTGAGTCTTTAGATTTAATACTTTGAAATGCCGAAGCTACTGATCTTAAACCTGAACCGCAAACTTGATTTACCAAATAAGCTGGTTTTTCTTTGGGTATCCCAGATTTCATTGATGCTTGTCTTGCAGGATTTTGACCTGTTCCTGCAGTTAAGACTTGCCCTAAAATTACCTCGTCTACGTCATTTTCTTTTAATTTAGATTTTTTTAACACCTCGGAAATTACTGCAGACCCGAGAGACTCTGCGGGAATATTTTTTAAAGCCTTACCTAAAGTACCCACTGCTGTTCTTACCGCTGACGTTATTACAATTTTATTGTGATCCATTAAACCCTAATCTTAAATTCTTTTTTAGATAAAGCAATTAATATAGACAATATTAAGAAAAAATATGTTGCATTTCCTGTAGAAAAAAAACTACCAGTCGTTCTAATGGGAAAGATTTCCACAAAAAACAAAAAAATAAAAGGAGTTATAAAGTATTGATATCTTTTGTCTAAATAAGAGAATTTCATCTTTAAAGACTTGTAAATTGAAATAAAGGAAATTAACAACAATAGTATAAGCCCAACTAATCCTAAATCAGCTAGAATTTCTAGATAATAATTATGAGGATGTGGACCACAATTTATTACATTCGTCATTTGACAATTTTTTTTAAAAGATTTAACGCCATCACCTACAAATTTATTTAAAAGCCAAGTTTTATAACCAGCTTCAAATTCTTTAACGTACACATTTGGTATTTGGACTTTTTTACCGTTAATATTTATTACGTATCTTTTACTATCGTATCTATTCTTTGTTTCTTTGTCTTTTGAATAGATATCGGAAAAAAAAATAACAAATTCTGTTACACGATCGTAATAACGGTTTATATGTTTTTTGTAACTCTGATTAAAATTATAGACTGATAAAAACGAAATTATAGAAATAATAATAAAGGGTATAAAAAATTTTCTTAAATAATTTTCTACAATAAAGATTAAGGAAAAAGTAAACAATAAAAGAATTAAAGGCATTCTATTTCCTGATAAAATTATGGAAAATATTAATAATAAAATTATATTTGATATTAATAAAAAGTGAATTTTTTTGTTTTTTACCCTTTCAATTAAAAAAACTGAAAAAATTAAGAATAAAGAAAATCTCTGTATATAAGAACCAGCAATTAATTCATCTCCAAATGGACCAGACATTCTTCTTCTGTCAACGTATTCAATGCCAAAAATATCGAAACCGAAAAAATATTGATAAATTATGTCTAAGCAAACGAATAAACAACAAATTGAAGCTGAAAAAAATAAAACTTTGAAATTAATTTTATTTTCCCTTAGAAGATATCTTATAACAAAATATAAAATCAAAAATCTCAAATAAAAAAATGATTTTTTTAGAATCATTAAATCGAGATCGTTATTATTTTCTGATAAATTTGAAAAAAAATTTATTAATGAAATTGAAATAATGTATGCAAAGAAAACTAAAATTAATTTATCTATTAAATCATATTTAAATTTGAATATTTTTCCTCTGAAAGTTATTAAGGCAATAATTATTAGAATAACTATATTTAAATTCAAAACTAGATTGCCTGCTATAAAACTAAATGGTATTATTGCAATTAATAAAGTAAGTGTGTTGTAAATATTAAGGGCTTTAAATTTATTAAGCATAAATAATTTCATATTATATTATGTATAATTTGATTTGAACAAATGCAAATTTCTTTTTATGATAAACTTACTTTTACGATAATAGCGCCTGTAGCTCAACTGGATAGAGCGCTTGGCTACGGACCAGGAGGTTCTGGGTTCAAATCCTAGCAGGCGCACCAATATTAAAATATTGAAAGATATTGAATTTAGTTATAATTAATCTTTATGAAACTTTTTTTAAATTTATCGCTTCAGAAAAGTGTAGTAGTTTTTTTTTTAATCGTTTTTTTTATAATTTTATTATTAACGTTTATTTTATAAATAAGCTATAAGTAATAAAATAGTTCCAAGAATAATCCTATAAATTACAAAAATATTGAGGCTAAAGTTTTTAATGTATTCTAAAAAATATTTTATGGTAATATATGAAAAAAAAAATGAGAAAGCTATTGATAATACAATAAAAAATGAAAAATCTAGACTCTCTGTTTGAATTAGTTTATCCAATCCATAAATAGATACCGCACCTAAAGTAGGTATTGATAATAAAAATGAAATTTTAGCAGAGTCATATCTTGAATATTTTAAGAAGCGAGCCCCGGTAATACATATTCCTGATCTACTAACTCCTGGTACTAAAGATAAAATTTGCATTAATCCAATAAACAAAGCTGTTCTGAATTTAAAATTTGATTCAATATTATGATTAATACCAAATTTATCACTGATATAAAGTAATAAACCAAAAATTAGAGTTGTCCATCCAATAATTTTTATATTTCTAATTTGATTAATTAAATCAAATTTAATCAATAAATATCCTACAATCATCACTGGTATGGAACCTACTATTATTTTAAGAAAAAGATTCTTATTTTTAATAAAGCTAAATATATCCTCTCTAAAAAAAATTATGACGGCAAAAAAAGAACCAATATGTAAACCAACATCAATCTCTAATTTTTGATTATCGAAATTAAAATACTCCGATATTATGATGAGGTGAGAAGAAGAACTAATTGGAATAAATTCAGTGATCCCTTGAACAAAAGATAAAATTAATATTTCAATCATATTATTTTTTAATAATTATGCTTGTTCATTTAATGACGTCAAAATGCATAACAGGTATGCAGTAATTATTCACTTAAATTAAGGGTTTTTACAATAAAAGGTAAGTTTTACTTACCTAAATATGCTACACATTTCTGGTATTTTCGATTAATTTTCGAAGAATTTATGAAAAAAAAAATGCTTCAGTTTGTAGGATTAAAAAAGGAGCTACCTCCTAAAAGAGATGTGAAAAATAGGAGTGGTGATTTTAATGAAATCTACAATGAGTTTATTAGTGGAAAAGCTAAAGAACAATCAAGTAGATGTTCTCAATGTGGTGTACCTTTCTGCCAAATACACTGCCCCTTAAGCAACAATATACCAGATTGGTTAAAATTAACAGCCGAGGGAAGATTACAAGAAGCTTATGAAGTTTCTCAAAGCACAAATAACATGCCTGAAGTTTGTGGAAGAATTTGTCCGCAAGATAGGCTTTGTGAAGGAAACTGTGTGATCGAACAATCTGGTCATGGAACTGTTACTATAGGTTCAATTGAAAAATTTATTACGGACACTGCTTGGGAAAAAGGTTGGGTAAAACCTGTGCAAGTTAAAAAAGAGCTAGCACAATCTGTAGGAATTATTGGAGCAGGCCCCGCGGGTATGGCTTGTGCTGAGGAATTAAGAAGATCTGGCTACCAAGTTACAATTTACGATAGATACGATAGACCTGGAGGTTTACTAATTTATGGTATTCCAAATTTTAAATTGGAAAAGTCGGTAGTAGAAAGAAGAACAAATCTTTTGAAAGAAAGTGGGATTAAGTTTGTTCAAAATTTTGAGGTTGGAAGGGACAAAACGCTTTACCAATTAAAAGAGAAACATGATGCAATCTTGGTAGCAACAGGAGTTTATAAACCAAGGGAAATAGATGTGCCTGGGCAAAGCTTAAACAATATTTTTCCTGCAATGGATTTTTTAACGGCTTCAAATAGAAAAGGACTGGGTGATAAAGTAGAATTATTTGACAATGGAACTTTAAATGCCGAAGGAAAAAATATTGTTGTTATTGGTGGAGGAGATACAGCGATGGACTGTGTTAGAACTGCAGTAAGGCAAAAAGCAAAATCAGTAAAATGTTTATATAGAAGAGATAAAAAAAATATGCCAGGATCTGCTAGGGAAGTTGGTAATGCAGAAGAGGAAGGTGTAGAGTTTATTTGGCTCACTAGTCCTAAAAGATTTATTGGTGAAAAAAAAGTATCAGAAGTGGAAGTAAATAAAATTATTCTAGGAGAACCTGATTCTTCTGGGAGAAAAAAGCCAATAATTCAAAATGGGTCAGAGTTTAAAGTGTCTGCAGACTTAGTTATTAAATCATTAGGTTTCGATCCAGAAAATTTACCAAAACTTTTTGGCGCTGAGGATCTAACAGTATCTAGATGGGGAACAATTAAGATAGATTTAAAGACAATGCAAACCAATCTGAAAGGAGTTTTTGCTGCAGGAGATATTGTAAGAGGTGCATCTTTAGTTGTCTGGGCAATTAGAGATGGAAGAGACGCAGCTATACAGATTGAAAAATATCTTCAAAACAAAGCTGAGAAAAAAATAAAAGCTGCATAATTTATGAATATTTACGAAAAAAATAAAAAAGTTTTACAAGAAAATTATTCTTACAGTGAAAATATGGAACATGATGCATGTGGTGTAGGAGTTGTAGCATCGACCAACGGGAAAAAATCTAGAAAAATTGTCGAGTATGGCATCAAAGCATTGAGAGCTATTTGGCACAGAGGAGCAGTTGATGCAGATGGCAAATCAGGTGATGGAGCAGGTATTCAAATTGAAATTGCACCAGAATTTTTCAAAGAAAAAATTGCAACAACTGGAAATACTTTAGATGACAAAAAAAGAATATGTGTTGGTATGGTTTTCTTACCTAGAACTGATTACAGTGATCAAGAAAAGTGTAGAGAAATAATTGAGTCAATTTTACTTAAACAAAATTATTACATCTATGGATGGAGGCAAGTTCCAATAAACTCAAGTGTTTTAGGAAAAACTGCTGAACAAAGTCGACCAGAAATTGCTCAAGTTATGTTTAAAAAAAATGAAGAAATGAAAACAAATGATTTAGAAAGAGATTTGTTTGAAACAAGAAAAAAAATAGAAAAACTGGCTAGAAAAAATCAGCTTAAAAATTTTTACATATGCTCATTCAGTTCAAGATCTATAGTATATAAAGGAATGTTTTTGGCAGAAATGTTAGCTGAATTTTATCCAGATCTTAATGACGAAAAATTGACCTCTAGATTTGCTATTTTTCACCAGCGTTACTCAACTAATACTTTTCCTAGTTGGGATTTAGCTCAACCATTTAGAACATTAGCCCATAATGGAGAAATAAATACATTAAAGGGGAATATCAATTGGATGAAGATTCATGAGCAAGATATGTCTAGTCCATTATTTAAAGATGTTAAGGACTTGAAACCAGTCATTTGCAGCACATCAGACTCTGGCGCTTTGGATAATGTTTTTGAACTCTTAACTCACTCAGGCAAACTTGCTCCCTTGATAAAATTAATGATGATACCAGACGCCTGGTCTAAAAGAAGTAAAACTGTACCAAAAAACCACCAAGACTTTTTTAATTTTTTGAATAGCACGATTGAACCTTGGGATGGTCCGGCAGCGGTATGTGCTACTGATTCTAAGTGGGTTTTAGCATCTACTGATAGAAATGGATTAAGGCCGCTTAGATATTCTATCACGTCTGACGATTTATTTTTTGCAGGCTCAGAGTCAGGCATGATTCAAATTCCTGAGGAAAATATTATTGAAAAAGGTAAACTAGGGCCTGGTCAAATTATAGCTATTGATTTAAAAAAAGGTAAACTTTTTAAAGACAAAGAGTTAAAAGACTACTTAGCTAAAGGCTATAAAAAGTATAACAAGCAAATAGTCGATCTTGAAAGAAAAATTTTGACTGAAAATGAACAACCCAAGTTTAAAGGAGAAGATTTAAGAAAAAGACAATATTTATCTGGATTAAGCATTGAAGATTTAGAACTTATCTTACATCCGATGGCTGAAGAGGGGAAAGAAGCTTCAGGGTCCATGGGAGATGATACCCCAGTTGCTGTATTATCTAGTCATTATAGACCGGTATCACATTATTTTAGACAAAATTTCAGTCAGGTTACCAACCCTCCTATTGACTCATTAAGGGAAAACAAGGTTATGAGTTTAAAAACAAGATTTGGGAATCTTGGAAATATTCTTGATTTTGATAATTTAACTGAAGAAGATATATTTGTTCTAGATAGTCCTATTTTAACTAATTCTCAATTTAAAAAATTTAACAAAATATTTTCAAAAAAAATAAAAATTATTGATTGTACCTTTGAAGTCAATTCTTCTTTAAAAACAAGATTAGAATTAATTAGGGAAGAGTGTGAAACCGCTGTTCGAGAGGGTAGCAGTGTAATCATACTTTCTGATAAGGAAATTTCTGATAAAAAGGCAAGTATTCCAAGTATTTTATCAGTAGGGGCAGTTCACTCTCATTTAGTTAAAAACGGACTAAGAGGCTATTGTTCTTTAAATGTTGAATGCTCTGATGCTTTAGACACCCACTCATTTGCAGTATTAATTGGTGTAGGGGCCACAACTATAAATCCTTACTTAGCTATAGATAGTATTCATCAAAGATTTGAAAAAAAACTTTTTGGTAAATCTGATTTTGAAAACTGTATTTTAAAATATAAAAATTCTATTGATGCAGGCCTTTTAAAAATTTTGTCGAAAATGGGTATCTCTGTAATAAGCTCATATAGAGGTGGATGTAATTTTGAGGCTGTAGGGTTAAGCAGAGCAATAGTTTCAGATTACTTTCCAGGAATGCTATCAAGAATTTCTGGTATAGGTGTAAGTGGTATTGAGGAAAAAATAAAAAAGCTTCATGATAAATTTTCAAAAAAAAATATATACACGCTGCCAATTGGAGGTCTTTATAGATACAGAAAAAGTGGCGAGGATCATCAATACCAGGGCAATTTAATACATTTGCTACAAAATGCAGTTGGTAAAGGATCGTACGAATTATACAAACAATACTCCAAAGGTATACAAAGTTTACCACCAATCAATTTAAGGGACTTATTAAAATTTAAAGAAAATAAAAAATTGATAAACATCAATGAAGTTGAACCAGTAAATGAAATATTAAAAAGATTCGGAAGTGGAAGTATGTCTCATGGAGCTTTATCAGCCGAGGCTCATGAAGTATTAGCTATCGGCATGAATAGAATACAAGGTGCATCTTGTAGCGGAGAGGGTGGAGAAGATGCAAAAAGATTCAAAACTTTACCTAATGGAGACAGCGCCAACTCTAGAGTAAAACAAATTGCTTCGGCTAGGTTTGGTGTTACCGTAGACTATCTAAATAACGCTAATGAGATCGAAATAAAAATGGCTCAAGGTGCTAAACCAGGAGAAGGAGGTCAACTACCAGGCTTTAAAGTCACAAAAGAAATTGCGAGATTAAGACACTCTACTCCAGGAGTAACTTTGATATCTCCCCCACCTCATCATGATATTTATTCTATAGAAGATTTAGCCCAGCTAATTTACGATTTAAAACAAGTTAACCCTAAAGCAAGAGTAAGTGTAAAACTAGTTGCTTCTACAGGTATAGGAACTATAGCTGCTGGAGTAGCTAAGGCAAAAGCAGATATCATACTCATTTCTGGTCATTCAGGAGGAACAGGAGCAAGTCCTCAAACAAGTATTAAATATGCTGGAGTTCCTTGGGAGATGGGTCTTACTGAGGCTAATCAAATTCTAACTTTAAATAATTTAAGACACAAAGTTACATTGAAAACTGACGGTGGGTTAAAAACTGGACGAGATATAGTAATTGCTGCCATGATGGGAGCAGAGGAGTATGGTCTTGGAACTTCTTCTCTGGTAGCTATGGGGTGTATTATGGTGAGACAATGTCACTCTAATACTTGCCCAGTAGGTGTATGTAGCCAAGATAAAAAACTTAGAGATAAATTTACTGGAACACCAGAGAAGGTAGTTAATCTTTTTACTTTTGTGGCACAAGAGGTTAGAGAAATTCTGGCCAGTCTTGGCTATAAATCTATAAATGAAATTATTGGAAGAACAGATCTATTATCACAAGTTAATAAAGGATCTCCAAATTTAGATGATTTGGATTTAAATCCTTTATTAGTTCAAACAGATCCTGGTGAAAATCCAAGATTTTGTAAAGAAAAAATAATAAATCCAGTTCCTGAAACTTTGGACGAAAAAATATGGTCTGATATAAAAGACAAAATTATAACTTCCGAGCGAAACAGTTTTGAATATAATACTCAAAACACTTTCCGATCGGTTGGAACTAGACTATCTCACTATGTATATAAAAAATATGGACATAATCAATTAGTTACAGACACTATTGAAATTAAACTTCATGGGTCAGCAGGACAGTCCCTTGGAGCTTTTTTGACTAAAGGAATAAAATTAATTGTTGAGGGAGATAGCAATGACTATGTGGGCAAAGGACTTTCAGGGGGAACAATAGTTGTTTATCCACCTAAAAAAAGTAAACTTATTTCAAAAGAAAATACAATTATCGGAAATACAGTTTTGTATGGTGCAACTTCAGGAAAACTATTTGCATCTGGTCAAGCTGGAGAAAGGTTTGCTGTTAGAAACTCTGGAGGTCAAGCTGTTATTGAGGGATGTGGAGCACACGGTTGCGAATATATGACAGGAGGAACAGCAATAATACTAGGCCAAGTAGGAGATAATTTCGGAGCTGGAATGACAGGTGGCATGGCTTTTGTATATGATCACAAAAATAATTTTGAAAATTTTGCAAATCCCTCTTCTATAATTTGGCAATTAATCGAAACTGATTACTGGAAACATTTCCTAAAGGATAATCTAAAAGAATTTTTTGCGGAAACAAATTCTTTAGTGGCAAAAAAAATACTTCAAAATTTTAATGAGGAAATTAAAAAATTTAAACAAGTTTGTCCAATTGAAATGCTTGATAAATTAGACAATCCGATTAGCTTAACACAACCAGTAAAAAAAGTAAGTTAATGAACGATTTAAAAATTTTTTGTTTCGGTTTTGGACAAGTTGCAAAAAGTTTTATAACTAAAATTAAAGATGAAAAAATTCTTTTTAAACTAAACGTTACTTCTCGAAAAGAATCAGGAATTAAAAAATTTGAAAATATTAATTATCACAACTTTTGTTTCACTGGTAATAATTTTGATAAAAATTTAATTAAAAGTTTAGAAACTGCAAATTATATTTTAATTTCAATCCCTCCACAAGATGGACATGATATTGTAATAAAAAATTTTAAAGAAAAATTAATTAATCTTAAGTCTAGATGGATTACTTATCTTTCTGCCACAAGTGTTTACGGTAATCACAATGGTAATTGGGTGAATGAAAAAAGTGATACTAATCCTACTTCACCGACAGGGAAAGATCGTTTAAAAGCTGAGGAAGAATGGATTAAACTTTACAAACAAAACGACTTGCCAATACAAATTTTTAGACTTTCAGGAATCTACTCTAGCCAATACAATATTTTAAGTAGATTAAAATCAGGTCAAGCAAATATAATTAATAAAAAAAATCATTTTTTCTCTAGAATACATTTAGATGATATAGCCAATGTTTTGTTTAAATCTCTTCAAAATTTAAAAAAGGGAGAGATTTACAACATCTCCGATGACAAACCGTCTTCTAATGAGGAAGTAATAATGCATGGTGTAAAGTTATTAGGAATTAAAAAACCTCAAACTTTAAATGTCGACGATATCCAAAATCAAATGTTAAAAAACTTTTACAAAGACTCAAAAAAAGTAAGTAATAAAAAGATGAAAAATTTTTTTAAATTAAATTTAAAATTTCCAACTTACAAAGAAGGTTTAAATTATATCAACAATAATTCTGTCTAACTCTTTTATTATTATTTTTAAAAATTTTGGATCAGATAAACTATGGTCGCCTTTTTTAATTATTACTAATTTTTTTTTAGCTTTATTAAAAATTGATAATACTTTCCTAGAGAATGACACAGGTACAACCTCATCTCTTTTACCGTGTACCATTGTTATTTTAATTTTAGAGACAATTCTTTTAGATAAAACCTTGTTTTTTTTACCATCTTTAATGAGTTGATAAGTAATTGGATATTTGTATTGACCAGCATCGATAACGCTAACTCCTTTTTTTATGATTTCAATTTTAGTTTTTTTTGGAAATTTATTCCACATTAATTTAGTAAGAAATTCGGGCGCAGAACCTATTCCCAAAAATCCTTTAATTTGTTTTTTAAAATATTTAAATTGATTAATTGCTATCCAAGCACCCATACTTGATCCAATTAAAATAAAATTATTTTTTTTTACAATTTTTTTTATTAAAGATTTTACATTCGATGTCCAAATAGAGATATTTCCTTTGGTAAATTCTCCAGAAGATTTTCCATGACCTAAATATTCTAAAGCCAAATAACCCAATTTTTTTTTAATAGCAAAACGTTTAAATGTTTGAGGTTTTAAACCTTCAATATCAGACATAAAGCCAGGTAAAAAAATAATATAAAGTTTTTTTTTGTAATAATTGTCGATATATCTTAGTTTTTTGGTCTTTGAGATTTTTAAATACTTAAATTTTTTCATATTAGGTTATTTATTTAATTTGTTAATATATAACAATACTTATGACACCTAAAATAAAAGTTCTACAAGTTATTCCTAAGCTTGGGTATGGTGGAGCTGAAACAGGCTGTTATGATATTGCTCACTATCTAGCTGAAAAAGATTGTGGTTCATTCATTGCTACTTCAGGTGGACAATTATTAAAATTTGTTAAAAAAGACAAAGTAAAAATTTTTCGCTTACCTGTTCACTCAAAAAATCCACTTTTAATTCTATTTAATGTTTTAGCTTTATCAATTTTGATAGTGATTAATAAGATTAATATAGTTCATGCTAGAAGTAGAGCTCCAGCTTGGTCATGTTATTTAGCATGTTTACTAACCAGGGCAAACTTTGTTACGACATTCCATGGAACTTATAATTTTAAAAATGATTTAAAAAAATTTTATAATAGTATAATGCTAAGATCTAAGCTTACCATAGCAGGTTCAAATTTTATCTTTAATCATATAAATGAAAATTATACTGAATATCTTACTAAAAAAAAAAAATTAAGAGTTATATTTAGAGGAATTAATATTGATTATTATAATCAAAAAAATATTTCAATTTTGAAACAAGAAAAACTAAGAAAGGAGTGGGAACTTTATCCAAATAGATTTACTATACTTATGCCAGGTAGACTGACTTCATGGAAAGGCCAAGAAAAACTAATTGAAGCTTTAAACATTTTAATTGAGGATTATAATAATATGAATTTTCAAGCAATAATTTTAGGCTCAGATCAAGGAAGAAAAGTTTACAAAAAAAAACTTATCGACTTGATTCAAAGATATAGATTGGGTCAAAAAATAAAATTTATTGATCATTGTAAAGAAATGCCTTTGGCTTATTCTTTGTCTGATGTAGTGGTTTCCGCTTCAATAAAACCAGAAGCATTTGGTAGAGTATCAGTTGAGGCTCAAGCTATGGGAAAACCTATTATAGCCAGTGATCTTGGAGGGTCGAAGGAAACTATTTTAAAAGGCAAATCAGGTTATTTATATAAACATGATGATCCACGCCACCTTGCTAAAAATTTGAATAGTGTAATTGAATTGGATCAAGATACATTGCATTCTATAGGAAACGAGGGTAGAAAAAACATATCTAAAAAATTTGATGTTGAAGTAATGTGTGATTCGACTTTAAGAGAGTATAAAAAATTGCTAAATATAAAATAAATGCCTCAAATACAATTATTAGATGGAAAAAAAATCTCTTTCGCTAAATCTATCAATGGTTTGGAGTTAGTAAAAAAAATTAGTAAATCTCTAGAAAAAGCTGCACTGATTATGGAGGTAGACGGGGAATTAAAAGATCTAAGCTTTGAAATAAAAAATAATTCTAAAGTAAGAATAATTACAAATAAAGATAAAGAGGGTTTAGAAGTTATAAGGCATGACGCAGCACACATAATGGCTATGGCAGTGCAAGAATTATACCCCGGTACTCAGGTAACTATTGGACCTGTAATTCAGGATGGATTCTACTATGATTTTGCGAGGAGAGAGCCATTTACTGACGAGGATTTAAAAAAAATTGAAACTAAAATGTCAGAAATAATTGATCGTGATGTAAAAACTAGAAGAGAAGTGTGGGAAAGAGATAAAGCCATTAATCATTTTAAAAAAATTGGAGAAAAATACAAAGCAGAAATTATTGATGCTATACCAAAAAGCGAAGTGCTTTCAGTTTATCATCATGGAGATACTTGGCACGATCTTTGCAGAGGACCACATTTGTCTTCATCTGGTAAAATTGGTAAGGCTTTTAAACTTACGAAAGTTTCTGGCGCTTACTGGAGAGGTGACTCAAATAATGAAATGCTTCAAAGAATTTATGGAACTTGCTGGAGTTCAAAGAAAGATTTGGATGACTATCTAAACAGATTAGAAGAGGCAGAAAAAAGAGATCATAGAAAATTGGGTAAAGAAATGGATCTGTTTCACTTTAGAGAGGAAAGTCCTGGATCTGTATTCTGGCATGAGAAAGGTTGGACATTATTCCAAAGACTTGTTGAATTTATGAGAGCAAAGCAAAGATTAGCAGGATATAAAGAGATTAATACTCCAGAACTTTTAGACAAAACTCTTTGGGAAAAGTCGGGACATTGGGAAAAATTTGGAGAACATATGTATACTTCTGAGACACCTGATGAAAAAGTCTTTGCAATTAAACCTATGAATTGCCCAGGATGTGTTCAGGTGTTCAATCAAGGGTTAAAAAGTTATAGAGATTTGCCTCTTAAATTATCTGAATTTGGAAAAGTTCATAGGTATGAACCATCTGGTGCTCTTCACGGATTGTTAAGAGTTAGAGCTTTTACTCAAGATGATGCCCATATATTTTGTACAGAGGATCAGATAACACAAGAGTCTTTAGCTGTTACAAATTTGATATTAGAAATTTATAAGGCTCTGGGATTTGAAAACGTAATATTAAAATATTCAGATAGACCTGAAAAAAGAGTAGGGGATGATAGTGTTTGGGACAAATCTGAGGCTGCATTATTATCTGCAATAAAAAAATCAAATCTTGAATACACAATAAATAAAGGTGAAGGAGCATTTTATGGGCCAAAAATTGAGTTTGTTCTTAGGGACGCTATAGGTCGAGATTGGCAATGTGGAACTTTGCAGGTCGATTTAAACCTTCCAAATAGATTAGGCGCATCATTTGTAGATAAAGATGGCACAAAAAAAGTTCCAGTGATGTTGCACAGAGCCTTATTCGGTTCATTGGAAAGATTTATTGGAATTCTCATTGAAAACTACGCTGGAAAACTGCCTTTCTGGTTATCTCCAGCACAGGTAGTTATATGTACAATAGCAGAAGAAAATAAAGAATATGTGAAAAAATTATTTGAAGAATTGTTCAAAGAAGGTATAAAATGTGACGTGGATTTAAGAAACGAGAAGATAAATTACAAAATAAGAGAACACTCTCTTGCGAAGACTCCAATAATTGTTGTATGTGGAAAAAAAGAAGTTTCTGATAATACAGTTTCAATTAGACGATTAGGTTCCGAAAAACAAGAAACAATAAAAAGAGAACAATTAATAAAGAATATGCTCAAGGCAAACAAGCTACCTTTAAATTAAGTGTCAAACACAAAATCAAATTATTTTCATAGAAGAAGTAAACCTCAAGGGCCAAGAGCCAATGAAAGAATAAGAGCTTTGGATGTCCAAGCAATAGGAAGTGATGGTAATAATCTCGGTACAATGCAATTAAGCAAAGCAATTGAATTAGCAAAAAAAGAAGGTTTAGATCTAATAGAGATTTCACCAAACGCAAACCCTCCTGTTTGTAAAATTATGGATATAGGAAAATATAAATATGATTTGCAAAAAAAAGCGAACTTAGCAAAGAAAAAGCAGAAAACGGTTTCACTTAAAGAGATTAAGCTCAGACCAGGAACTGAGGCCCATGATTATAATTTTAAAATTAAAAATGCAAAAAAATTCATCACTAAAGGAGATAAAGTAAAATTTACTGTTAAATTCAAAGGAAGAGAAATGCAACATACAGAATTAGGTAAAAATTTGATGGATAGAATTATCGAAGAAACAAAAGATATTGCAAAGATTGAAAGCAAACCTAAATTTGAGGGAAGGCAAATGGTAATGATCATTCAACCCATCTAAATTAAAGATAATATCATCTTGTAAAGATTAATCATTGCCTATATAAGTCCGAATAATTATGCCAAAATTAAAAACTAAAAGCTCTGCGAAAAAAAGATTTAGATTTACAGCTTCAGGTAAAATAAAAATGCCACAAGCTGGAAAAAGGCACGGAATGATTAAAAGAACTAATTCACAAATAAGAAAACAAAGAGGCACTACGATTATGTCTAAACAAGATTCTAAAATCGTTAAATCGTATATGCCATATAATTTAAGAGGATAAAATGGCTAGAACAAAACGTGGTGTAGTAAGTAGAGCAAAACATAAAAAAATTTTAAAAACTGTTAAAGGACAGTATGGAAGAAGAAAAAATACTATCCGTATTGCTCGACAAGCAATGGAAAAAGCGATGCAATATGCTTATCGTGACAGAAAAGCCAAAAAAAGAGAGTTTAGAACTTTATGGATACAGAGAATTAATGCTGGCGTTAGAGTTGAAGGTATTACTTACTCAAAATTCATTAGTGGCTTAGCTAAATCCAACATAAAATTAGACAGAAAAGTGTTAGCAGAATTGGCTTATAATAATCCAGAAGTCTTTAAATCTATAGTAAAAAAGGTTCAATCATCCTTTAGTTAATAAGGGCCTTTGATTTAATCTCAACTTAATATAAAAAATCAAAATACCCAATGAGTGAATTAGATAAAATAAATTCTATTTTTGATGCTAAAATTAGTGCCATCAAAACTAAAGAAGAATTACAAAATATTAAAACTGAATTTTTCGGAAAAAATGGTCAAATTACCAAACAATTTAAAACTTTAGGCTCTCTTAATCCTGAGCAGAGAAAAGAATTCGCTTCGAAATTAAATAAAATAAAAGATGATATAACAAATCAAATTGAACAAAAAAATTTTGAGATTGAGAATTTAGAGATTAATGAAAAATTAAAAAATGAAAAAGTTGATATAACTTTACCAACTAGGGCATATCGTCAAGGTAAAATTCATCCAGTGTCTCAGGTTATTGATGAGATTTCTTCTATATTTTCTGAAATAGGTTTTTCAGTTGCGGAGGGACCAGACGTAGAGACGGAGTATAATAATTTCACTGCACTAAATACTCCAGAAGACCATCCTGCTAGAGACATGCATGATACTTTCTACTTAGAGAAAAATAAAAAACTGTTGTTAAGAACACATACTTCTCCAGTTCAAATTAGAACTATGCTTAATGGAAAACCTCCTTTTAAGATCATAGTTCCTGGAAGAACCTATCGTTGTGATAGTGACCAGACTCATGCACCGATGTTTCACCAGCTTGAAGGACTTCACATTGATAAAAACATAACGATGGGACATTTAAAAGGCTGTTTAGATTACTTTGTAAAAGAATTTTTCGAAGTAAAAAATGTGAAAATGAGATTTAGACCAAGTCACTTTCCTTTCACAGAACCTTCTGCAGAAGTTGATATCGGTTACAAAGTTGAAAATGACAAGATTATAATTGGAGAAGGTAATAAATGGCTTGAAGTTTTAGGCTGTGGAATGGTTCACCCAAATGTTCTTAAGAACGTGAAAGTTAATATAAAACAATATCAAGGCTTTGCTTTTGGAATGGGAATCGATCGTCTTGCGATGCTTAAATACGGCATTAATGATTTAAGGGCATTTTTTGAAACAGATTATAGATGGTTAAGTCATTTTGGATTTGATCCTTTAGATGTACCAACTAACTACAGAGGTCTTAGTAAATGATAATAACTCTTCCATGGCTTAAAGAACATCTACAAACCAAAGCTAAAGAAAGTGAAATTATTGATAAACTTACCAATATAGGTCTAGAGGTTGAAGGAGTCAAAAATAACCCAGGAGAATTTGGTGAATTTAAAATCGCTAAAATTATAAAAACCGAAAAACATCCTAATGCTGACAAATTAAAAGTTTGTGATGTTGACATTGGCGGAAAAGAAATTTTAAAAGTAGTTTGTGGAGCATCGAATGCTAGAGATGGTCTTTTAACAATTTATGCTCCACCAGGAGCAGTTATTCCTAAAACAAAATTTCAATTAAAAGTAGCTAAGATTAGAGGCGTAGAGTCAAAAGGCATGCTTTGTTCAGAAAGTGAATTAAATCTATCAAACGAAAGTGATGGGATAATTGAACTAAAAATTAAAGAAAGCGAAATTGGAAAAAGTTATTTTAGAAGCAAATCTGAAAAGGTCATCGATATTTCAGTTACACCTAATAGAGCCGATTGTTTGGGTATACGTGGTATAGCAAGAGATTTATCATCCTCAGGCATTGGAAAACTAATACCACTAAAAAAAAGAAAATTAAAACAAACTACAGAACATTTGATAAAGACATCAATCAAAAAAGACCCCAATCAAGGATGCTTAACTTTTGGAAGTTGTTATATAAAAAATATTGTTAATAAAGAGAGTCCTGAGTGGCTTAAAAATAAACTTATAGTTTTAGGTTTAAAACCAATTTCAGCAGTAGTCGATATAACAAATTATGTGATGTTTGACTTAAATCGTCCATTACACGCGTATGATGCAGATAAAATAGATAAAGAAATTATAGTGAGAGACTCAAAAGAAGGTGAGGAATTTGAAGCTTTGGATAACAATAAATATAAACTCAAAAAAGGAATGTGTGTAATTACTGACAAATCTAGTGTGCTAGGACTAGGGGGTATAATAGGCGGAACTAAAACATCAACGGAGTTTGAAACAAAAAATATTCTTCTTGAGTCTGCTTACTTCTTACCCTCTTCAATTAGAAAAACTTCTCGTGACTTAGCAATTGATACGGACGCTAAGTATAGGTTTGAAAGAGGAGTCGACCCTAATTTTGTTTCTCGAGGATTAGAAATTGCTGCTGAATTAATCATTAGAATCTGTGGTGGCCAAGTCAGTAAATTTATTATTACCGGAAAAAATACTCAAAAAAATAACATCATTAAATTTGACACTAATAAATTTGAAAACTTAATAGGGATTCCAATTACTATTAATGAAGCACAAAAAATATTTTTATCTTTAGGATTTCAATGCAAAAAAGGTAAGAAAGATTTAAATGTAGAAATTCCTTCTTGGAGACCAGATATCAGCCAAGATGTGGATTTAATTGAAGAATTAATAAGAATTAAGGGTTTTGAAAAAATTAAATTAGTAGAGCCAGAAAGAAAACGAGAAAGTGAAACTTTAAACTTTAAACAAAAATTATTTCATTTATCTCAAAGATCTTTAGCATCAAAAGGATACTTGGAAACAGTTACTTGGTCATTTACTGATTCAAAAATTGATAAACAATTTTCCAAAGGAGAAAAGGAAATTTCCATTTTTAATCCTATTTCATCTGACTTAGATGTTTTAAGAAGATCAATATTTTCAAATCTTGCAATTCATCTAAAAAAAAATCAAGACAGAGGTTATGAAGACCTTTCTCTGTTCGAAATAGGTCCGACATTTTTTGGTAAAAATCCTGGTGAGCAACAAATAGTTGTTGGTGCACTCAAATCAGGAAAAGTTAACAGAAAAAGTTGGATTGAAAAAGAGCGAAATGTTGATGTATTTGATTTAAAGGCCGATGCAATTCAAACACTTATTGAACTAGGAATTTCTGAGCAAAGTCTTTTTATAAGTGATAATACAGAACAATATTTTCACCCTGGCAGATCTGGTTCAATTAATTTAAAATCAGAAAAAGGTCCTTTACTTGCTTACTTTGGAGAGATACATCCTGGTATTATTAAAAAATTAGATTTCAAAGAGCCTAATATTTATGGGCTAGAAATTTTTTTAAAAAACATTCTAGAACCAAATAAAAAAATTAGACAAACAAAAAAAAGTTTCCAAGTATCCGATTTTCAAAAATCTGAAAGAGACTTTGCTTTTGTGATTGACAAGATATTTAAGATTGGGCTACTTGAAAAAATAATTAAGGAGATAGATAGCTCGATAATTAGAAATGTAACTACATTTGATGTTTATGAGGGCGAGAATATTCCTAAAGATAAAAAATCAGTAGCTATTAATGTAACTCTTCAAGCAGATGATAAAACTTTAAGTGAAAAAGATTTAGATCAAATTAGCAAAAAAATTATTGAAGTGGTCAAAGAGAAGACTGGCGCTTCTATTAGGTCCTAAATGTCAGATATAAAAAGAATTCGTAATTTTTCTATAATTGCGCACATTGATCATGGAAAATCTACCATAGCTGATAGAATAATTCATAAATGTGGAGGACTTAGTGATCGTGAGATGAAACAACAAGTCCTAGACTCGATGGATATTGAGAGAGAGAGGGGAATAACAATCAAAGCCCAAACAGTAAAACTAAATTATAAAGCAAAAGATGGAAAAAATTATATATTAAATATTATTGATACTCCTGGACACGTAGATTTTGGTTATGAGGTAAGTCGATCTTTAACTGCTTGCGAAGGATCTTTATTAATTGTTGACAGCACTCAGGGTGTAGAAGCCCAAACATTGGCAAACGTATATCAAGCTCTTGAAATAAATCATGAGGTTATCCCTGTTTTGAATAAAATTGATCTACCTGCTTCAGATATAGAAAAAACAAAAAAAGAAATTGAGGATGTTGTTGGTATAGAAACAACTGACGCGATCTCATGCTCCGGTAAAACTGGCGAAGGAATTGAAAACATTTTAGAAGCAATCATAAGTAAATTGCCTGCGCCTAAAGGTAAGTCAGAAGAAAAACTTAAATGTTTACTAGTGGACAGCTGGTATGACAGTTATTTAGGAGTTGTTATATTAGTTCGTGTCATAAATGGAAAATTAAAGAAAAATATGAAAATTAAACTAATGTCAAACAATCAAGAATACATAATTGAAAAAGTTGGAGTATTCACGCCTAAACCAAACGATATCGAAGAATTAAATTCAGGAGAAATAGGATTTATAATTACAGGCATTAAATCATTATCAGAAACAAAAGTAGGCGATACAATATGTGACTCTCAAAAACCTATTAGCGATCCTTTGCCAGGTTTCAAACCAAGTAAACCTGTTGTATTTTGTGGTTTATTTCCGGTAGATAGCTCTGAATATCAAAAATTAAAAGATGGTTTAGCAAAATTAAAGTTGAACGATGCAAGTTTCTCTTATGAACCAGAGTCTTCAAGCGCTCTAGGTTTAGGATTTAGGTGTGGATTTTTGGGACTACTACATCTTGAAATTATTACAGAAAGATTAGAAAGAGAATTTGATGTTAATTTAATTACAACAACTCCTGGAGTAATTTATAAGGTTCATAAGGTTAAAGGAGAAGTTCTTGATTTACAAAATCCCTCAAATATGCCTGATCCTTCACAAATTATCAAAATTGAGGAGCCTTGGATTAAATCTACAGTAATAACGCCAGATGAGTATTTGGGTTCTATAATTAAAATCTGCCAAGATAAAAGAGGAGTTCAAACAAATCTATCTTACTCAGGAAACAGAGCAGTTTTGTCATATGACCTACCTTTAAATGAGGTCGTTTTTGATTTTAATGATAAGCTTAAATCTGTTTCTAGTGGTTACGCAAGTTTTGATTATGAAATATCTGGTTATAAAGAGGGCGATTTAGTTAAACTTGGCGTTTTAGTTAATTCAGAGCCGGTTGACGCTTTGGCGATGATTATTCATAAAGACTTTGCTCAAAAAACTGGCAGACAGGTTTGTGAAAAATTAAAAGATTTAATACCGCGACACAACTTTATGATTCCTGTTCAAGCAGCAATAGGTGGAAAAATTGTGGCTAGAGAGTCTATAAAAGGTTTTAAAAAAGACGTATTAACAAAAATTCACGGTGGTGGAGCGACAGATCGTAAAAGAAAATTACTAGATAAACAAAAAAAAGGTAAAGCTAGATCAAAACAATTTGGAAAAGTTGAAATACCCCAAGAAGCTTTCATTGGTGTCTTAAAAATAAATAAAGAGACTTGATGCAAAAAAAATTATTTATTTTTTCAAATGAAAGCATTTCATCAAGTAGGAATAGATTTTTTTGTGACAATATAGACTTGAAATCAACACCAGAGGGACTTAATAAAAAGTACGAAGTATTTTTTTTTGGTAGAAAATCAAACAAAAAAAGAACTCACGAAATAAAAATTAAAAAGATTAAGACATTTTCGAATATTTTCTCATATATAAAAGAGGTTATTTCTGCTTCAAAAAACAAAGGAGCAAAATTTTTAATAATTTCTATTTCACCTTATACATTTACTATTTGTTTATTTCTAAGATTTTTTGGAAAGACACCAATAGTTTATTTAAGAAGCGACGGTTATGGAGAATATAAATCAATTTTTGGAAGAATTGGTTATTTTATTTACCATCTTATGTTTGAAATTGTCTCTTTAATTTCTAATTTGATAAGTTGCAGAAAATATATCCTCAAGGGAAAAAAAGGTAAAATTATACAGCCATCTCAAATAGACAGTATATGGTTAAGAAAACCAAAAAATTTAGAAATTAAAAAATTTAAGTTATTATATGTTGGTAGAATAAGGATAGAAAAAGGAATTTTCTCATTAGCGAATTTAATCAAAAATAGAAAACATATTTCTTTGGATATAGTGGGAGCAGAAAAACAAACTTCATATAAAATAAATCAAAGCAACATAAAAATTCATCCTACTGAAAGTAATAAAAGCAAATTAATTAAATATTATGATAATAATAATATCTTTGTTTTACCATCTTTTACTGAAGGACATCCTATGGCTTTATTAGAGGCTTTGGCTAGAAAAAGACCTGTAGTAATTTTTCAAGATATTCAACATGTAATTGGTGAAAAAAAAGGAATATTTGTAGCAAAAAGAAATTTTTTAAGTTTTTTCGGTGTGCTTAATCACATAAAAAAAAACTATAAAAAAATTCAAAAAGATATTAAGAAAAATAAACTACCTACAAACAAAGAGTTCATAGAAAAGTTTATTAAAGCTATTGACGATTATGAATAGGAGAGGTGGCCGAGTGGTTGAAGGCGCACGCTTGGAAAGCGTGTAAACGGGAAACCGTTTCGAGGGTTCGAATCCCTCTCTCTCCGCCATTTTTTAAAGGTCATACACAACTGATATATTAAATAGAACTGTTTGGTCGTCACCTGGTCGGCGTTAAGGTGTTTTTTTCCATAATAATTTTAAATTTCCATTTGATGCATTATCAGCATCTGCTTGCTCATGAAAACTTAAGTATTTATTTTTTGATTTTAAAAATTTATTAGGCTCAATTATTGATGCCCAAGTTAGTTGTTCTAAAAAATTCGTGGCACGAGGTGCTCTTTTAGTAGATATTTTTCTAGCTTCCTCATTTGAAATATGTTCTTTCTTTTTTAAGGATATATATAGATCTATATCTTGGCAATCTGGAGAGTCAGTTATAAAGCTTCCAAAGGCGTAAATTTCATCAACATACATAATATAATACTCATCGTTATTCATTTTTTGTGCTCGATCTATAAGTTCTTCAACGTACTTTTGAGCAACTTTCTTGGTAATAGGTTTTATAAATTTTAAATTCCGAAATGCGTTTCCTTTAATTAGAAATTGTAGCTCATCTTTATAATCTGTTTTTATAAAATATTTTTCTTTAATCATTTCATCTAATATTTCATCAGATTTTTTTTTGCTAATTTTAAGTTCTTCTCTAAAAAATACTTTGTTAAGAGTGTCATGTGGACATTTTTTAAACACGTCTCGCAACCTCTTTGCTTCTATGCCAAATATTAAATCATCAGATTTAAATCTCATAACTTGATTTTAATTGGACTCCGGTAGGTCGTCACTAATTAAATTTTTAATTTTGAAAATTATTGGTGCAATATTGGCAAGCACTCTAAAGTGCAGGGTTTTGGTGCAATATTGGCAAGCACTCTAAAGGGTAAGGTTTAAGGCGCACGCTTGGAAAGCGTGTAAACGGGAAACCGTTTCGAGGGTTCGAATCCCTCTCTCTCCGCCAATCATTATCCACATACAACTATAAAGAGTCTTAAACTTAAAGCTCGAATCATTTAATTTAGCATTAAGGGCAGTGGAGGGAGACTGAAGCTGCCTTTGCCTTTTATAATCTTTTAATTCCGATCACCTTTAATTTAGCAGTTTGTTGAATTCTTTCGATTGTTTGATTAATTCCCATAATAACTGTCTTTTTCATTGGGCCGTATGCGTGAATAAGTTTTTTACTGGAAAGAGCTAGAGCTACATGGCCTTTCCAATAAATAATATCGTTTTTCTTTAACTTTTTTAATTTTATATTTTTTTTGAAAAATTTAAGCTGGTCTTTAGTGTCTCTTGGGCAAAATTTATTATTAAAATTTAAAAAAACCTGAATTAAAGCTGAACAATCAATTCCTTTAAAAGATTTTCCTCCCCATGTATATCTAACGTTTTCAAATATAGATATTTTTCTGAAGGGGTTATTTTCTCTGTAAGAAATAGGTTTTACATCATTTTTATTTATCCATCCTTTATGAAATTTAAAAAATTTTGATTTTTTTTCTAATATTTTTATCTTTGAGCCAAAAGTCAGTTCACTTGTTTTTTTAATTAGATTAGGAAATTTATAAACTTTTGCTCTTAAACTACTTACTTTATGAGTAGGTTTTATATTTGAATAGTAACTATTTTTTTTAATGTAACCTTTGTACCCGTCTTCAATAATTCTAATTTTTAACCATTTACCTGATCTACTTAGAATTGTAAATCTTTCTCCAAACAGAATTTGACTTACCACTTCAGATTTAATTGAAGCTTTTTTGTATAAATTAGCTACTGGGGCTATATTAGTAAAAAGATCACTCATTTAATTTTAATTTATTTTTTATTGCCATAAGACATAGTAGAGAGGGAATGACCATGAGTGCTGTAATTATAAAAAATACTCCCCAGTCTCCATTAAGCCAGTCTACCAATGCTCCTGATGAAGATGCGAATAAAGTTCTACCTGCAGTTCCAATTGATGCAAGTAAAGCAAATTGAGTAGCGGTGTAAGTTCTGTCAACTAATGCAGAAATAAATGCAACAAATGCTACTGTTGCAAAAGCAGCCGCTAAATCATCAATTAATACTGTAAAAGCAAATAAAATTTCTGAACTACCCACCCAAGCAAGCACAGAAAACATTAAATTAGTCAAAGCCATAATTATTCCTGAAATTAACATAGCTTTAAATAATCCCATTCTAATAGCAAAAAGTCCGCCTAGTAAAGTAAAGGTAATTGTTGTCATCCAACCAATTCCTTTTGAATAAAGAGCTATATCAGTTTTAGAAAAACCAAGCTCTTTATAAAAAATTATTGACATCCTCCCTAAAAAAGCTTCACCAATTTTAAATAAAAATATGAAGCTTAAAAGACCTAACGCGACACCTATAGAATTTTTTTTGAAAAAACTTATAAGTGGATTAATCACTGTGCCATATAACCAAGCAAAAACTTTTGTTAAATGATTTTTTATTTTAAATTTTTTAAAAAGTTTTTTATCTCTTTCTTCTTGAATTGATGTCCTTAAATATGAACTTTTTTCAGGAACAAAAAAAAGAGCAGTACTAGATATCATCACGATCAATCCAAGAACTAAAAAGGATAACTGCCAGTAATTTTCAAATCCTATTTGTTGAAAATATTCTGCTGTCATAAGCGAAATCACACCACCAATTTTATACCCTGTCCACCATCCGACGACCTGAATAGCTGCTCCTGCGGCCATAGTTTTAGACTCATTTTCATTGATTTGTTCTATTCTCAATGCATCAATAGTTATATCCTGAGTGGCAGAGGAAATTGCAATACTTAAACCGATTAATATTATCAACCAAAGATTTTCAGTAGGACTCAATGTGCTCCATAATATTAGAGAAATTAAAATAATAATTTGCATTGAAATTATCCATGATTTCCTATGACCAATTACTTTACTTAAGTATGGTATCTTAAGTCTATCTACCAATGGTGCCCACAAAAAATTTATAGCATAAACTCCAAAAATTAAACCAGCCCATCCAATAGTACTCCTGCTTAAATCGTTTTCTTTTAACCATAAACTTAATGCACTTCCTATTAGAACCCAAGGAAATCCACTTATGAAACCGAATAAAAAAATTCGTTTCATTCTTTTATCTAGATATAATTTTAAACTATTTAAATTTTTCAATTAACTCCTCCAAAAAGATGGAAAAAATAAAATTAGTACAGCAAAAAGTTCCAGTCTACCTAGTAACATTCCCACAGCTAAAATCCACTTAGATAAGTCAGGAATAGCTTTATAGTTTCCATTAGGACCTATAACATCTCCTAGTCCAGGTCCTACATTTGATATGGCGCTAGCCGCTCCTGATATTGACGTCAAAAAATCCAACCCAGATACTGATAAAAGCATAGCTATAATAAAAAAAATAAAAAGGAAAGAAAAGATAAATATAATAACAGAATTAATAAAACTATCTGAAATTTTTTGATTGTTATATTTCGTAATGATAACAACATTTGGAGATATTAATTTTTTTACCTGATTTTTTAAAAAGATAAATAACATTTGTAATCTAAATATTTTAATTCCACATGCAGTAGAACCAGCACAACCTCCAACAAACATAAGAAATAGAAAAAAAATTAAAGAAAATTTTCCCCATAGTCCAAAGTCATCAGTTACATAGCCTGTGCCAGATAGAATTGATATTACATTAAAAGATGAAATTCTAATTTTGTCAAAAATATTACTTTCATAACCAATAAACAATAAATATAAAAACATAATAAATACTGATATTAAAAGTAGATAAACTAAACCTTTAATTTGAACATCTTGAAAAAATATTTTTTTGTTTCCATGAACGAATTTTAAATATGAAATAAAAGGGATGCTTCCTAAAATAATAAAAATGCTTGCAATTATCTCTATATTTGAATTTTTGAAAAACCCAATTGAGTCGTTATGTGTTGAGAAACCACCTGTAGCAATTGTAGTCATAGCATGAGAAATACTGTCGAATATAGACATTCCGAAAATCCAATAAAAGAACCCACAAATCAAAGTCAAAACAAAATAAGTAGATATAATGATAAATGCTACCTCAGTGGTTCTTGGCAATATTTTTTCAGCCGTATCAGAACCTTCCATTTTAAATAATTGCATTCCACCAACCTTTAGCAGTGGCAAAATTGTTATAGCCATAACAACTATTCCTATTCCACCTAGCCATTGCATTATAGCTCGCCACAATAAAATACTTTTAGGACTATTATCTAAATCAGTTATTATCGTTGCTCCAGTAGTAGTAATACCAGACATACTTTCAAAAAATGCTTCACTGAAAGAAAATTCTTTGGGCGATAAAAGGAAAGGTAAACTTCCAAATATCGCAACCATTAACCAAGCAAAAGTTGAAAAAAAAAATGTTTGTTTTAAATTAAGCTTAAATTCTTTATCCAAATTTGCTAAAATAAAAAGTATTCCTATAAAAATGGTAATAAATGCTGATGATATAAAGCTATGGCTATCTTCCCGGTATATTAATTGCATACTATAAGGAATCAACATTGAAGTCCCAAGCACGAGGAGCAAAATTCCAATTAGAAAAAAAACAGTTTTGTTTGTAGCCATGAATTTGAGATTATTTAAATAGTTATAAAATTCAACTTAATATCGTATAATTATATCTGTATTTTCTACATAAAATTTAATAAACCATAGTTATGCTTGATAACAACTTAATTCAATCAACATCTTCTTGGCCATTTGTAGAGGTAAGAAAGCTTTTAAAAGATCGAAAAGATATAATTAAAAAAAAAAATAAAATTACATTTCAAACAGGATATGGGCCAAGTGGATTACCCCATATAGGCACTTTTGGAGAAGTGGCTAGAACCACTATGATGATCAATGTTCTTAATCACATAAAAGAAATAGATCATGAGCTAATTACTTTTTCTGATGACATGGATGGTTTAAGAAAGGTTCCAGACAACATTCCTAATGACACTATTTTAAAAAATAACTTAGGCAGACCTCTTACAGCTATTCCAGATCCTTTTAAAAAATTTAATAGTTTTGGGGAACATAACAATGAAATGCTTAAAAAATTCTTAAAAAAATTCAATTTTGAATTTATTTTTAAAAGTTCTACAGAGAATTATAGAAAAGGTGTTTTTAATAATTCTTTAATGCGAATTTTAGAAAAATATGAAGATATAATGAATATTATATTGCCTACTTTAAGAGAAGAAAGAAGGAAAACCTATTGTCCTTTTTTACCTATTTGTCCTAAAACAGGCAAAGTTCTTGAAATACCATTATTGGATTTAGATAAAAAATCTGGAAGGGTAACTTTTGATAACAATGGTGAGAAAATTGATACCAATATCTTAGATGGAAATTGTAAATTACAGTGGAAAGTAGACTGGGCTATGCGTTGGTTTACTTTTGATGTTGATTTTGAAATGTATGGAAAAGATCTTACTGAAAGTGCAATATTATCAAATAAAATTTGCAGAACATTAGGAAAAACACCTCCAAACGGATTTGCTTATGAGTTATTTTTAGATGAAAAAGGGGAAAAAATTTCTAAATCAAAAGGAAATGGAATTACAATTGAACAATGGCTAAGATACGCTTCACCAGAAAGTTTATCTCTGTATATGTATCCTAATCCAAAAAGAGCAAAAAAATTGTATTCTGAAGTTGTGCCAAAAACTGTGGATGAATATCTTTCTTATATAGAAAAGTTTCCAGCTCAAGAAGATAAAGATCAAATTTTAAATCCCGTTTGGCATATACATAAAGGAAACCCACCTCGAGAAAAAATCATTATGCCTTTTTCAATGTTACTAAATTTAGTAGGCTCAAGTAATGCAGATAGTAAAGAAATACTTTGGAAATTTATAAATAGATTTCATAAAGAGATAAATCCAAAAGATTATCCTATTCTGGACGGCTTAACTGAATATGCAATAAATTATTTCATAGATAAAGTTAAACCAAATAAAAGATTTAAGAAACCTAACTCGATTGAGAAAAAAGCATTAGAAAATTTAGTTATCAGGTTAAAAAAAATTGATAAGTCTCTAAGTCCAGAGGAAATACAGACTTTTGTGTATACCGTAGGAAAAGAAAATGGATATGAAAAAAATTTAAGAAACTGGTTCAAACTTATTTACGAGGTTGTTTTTGGTGAAGAAAATGGACCTAGAATGGGTTTTTTTATAAGTTTCTTTGGACTTAATGAAACAATTGAATTAATAAATAATAAAATTAATAATAATTAATGTTTTCTCTTTTACGACCTTATATTTTTTCTTTAGACCCTGAAGTAGCTCATGATTTAGCAATTCAGTCTTTAAAAGCAAATATCTTACCTAAAAGTTTATTCGATGTTGAAGGAGAAGAAATTTTAGAAATTGATTTATTTAATAAAAAGTTACCAAACCCTATAGGTTTGGCAGCTGGATTTGATAAAAGTGCAGAAGTTTACAACTCGCTATTTAAATTTGGATTTGGTTTAATAGAGGTAGGAACAATCACACCAAAGAGACAATTAGGAAATCCAAAACCAAGGATCTTTAGACTAGAGAAAGATAAGGCATTAATAAATAGATTAGGATTCAATAATCACGGATCAGAAGTTATTTCAAAAAGAATTTCAAAGAATCAGCCTAACGGTTTTTTAGGAGTCAATATTGGTCCAAATAAAGATACAATAAATAAATTAGAAGATTATCTAACATGTCTCTCAAATTTATCTATTTTTTCAGATTACGTGACAATAAATATTTCTTCACCTAATACTCAAGGCTTAAGAAATTTCCATAAGAAAGAAGAAATGGAAAAGTTATTATCAGGTATAAATAATTTAAAAAAAGAAAAAAAAATTGAAACTCCGATCGCTATAAAAATATCACCAGATATTAAGGATAGCGAAATCGAGTCAATCATAGAGTTAATTCAAAAATATAATGTTCAAGGAATTATTGTATCAAATACAACTGATACTAATAGAGATAATTTATCAGATATAAAAAAAGATGAACTTGGTGGATTATCCGGGCAACCTCTTAAAGATATTTCCACTAATTTGATAAAGAAATTTTATAAAAAAACTAAAGGTACAATCAAAATCATTGGAGTAGGAGGTGTCGACTCTGGTCAAAGTGCATTTGAAAAGATTGCCGCAGGAGCGGATGCAGTACAATTATATACTGGCATGGTTTATAAAGGTCCTGGCATAGTAAAAGATATAAAAAAAGAGTTAATTACAATTTTAAAAAAAGAAAATTTTAAAAATATTAGACAAGTGGTTGGAATAAACGCTTGACCTCACGATTAACAAGAATTATACAGCATGGTAAATATTATGTCTAAAAGATGCGAACTCACTGGAATATCACCATTAAAAGGTCATAACGTAAGTCACGCTAAAAATAAAACTAAGCGTAGGTTTTTACCTAACTTGAAAAAAGTGAACTTTAAAAGCGACATTCTTAAAAAAAATATAAAGCTCAATGTAACAAATGCAGCTTTGAGAACAGTTGATTTTAAAGGAGGTTTAGACAAATACTTGTTAACAGCAAAAAAAAATAAATTATCAGAAAAAGTTAAAAAACTAAAAGCTTTTATCTCCTCAAAATCTTAAATGAGTCTATTTTACAAACTGGCTACTTTAATGGGCTTAGTGGTAGTTATTTCAAATTATCTTGTCCAATTTCCAATTCAATATTTCGGTCTTCAGGAGTTGCTCACTTATGGAGCCTTTAGTTATCCTGTTACATTCTTGATTACTGACTTAGCAAATCGAGCCTATGGAAAAATGGTTGCTAGAAAAATAGTATATATAGGTTTTTTTATTGGAATACTTTTAACATTATTCATCTCAACAAATTTTACAGACGTTATATCTATAAGAATAGCAATTGGTTCTGGAGTAGCTTTTTTTGTAGCACAAAATTTAGATGTAAATATATTTGACATATTAAGGAAAAAATCTTGGTATGTTGCACCTTTAACTTCTTCAATTATAGGATCAATTGTTGACACTTTTCTGTTTTTTTCAATCTCTTTTTACTCAACCGGTATCCCATGGGTATCATTAGCATTTGGAGATTTGGCAGTAAAATTATTTATTGCTTTATCAATGTTAATACCTTTTAGGCTTTTATTAAGTAGTGTTAAAGATTTTTCGGAAATTAAAAGATAGTAAGTCTATTAGTGTAGTGTTTTTCTATTTTTTTCAACAAATAGATCTGTAAGTTGATTTATCATTACATCACCCAAATCTTGTACATCCGTAATTTTTATAGCTTGATTATAGTATCTTGTAACATCATGTCCTATTCCAATTGCTAAAAGTTCTATATTCGTCTTGTTTTCAATCCATTTGACCACATTTTTTAAATTTGTTTCCAAGTAATCACTTGTATTTGTTGATAGAGTTGAGTCATCTACTGGAGCACCATCTGAAATTACCATTAATATTTTTCTATCCTCTTTTCTTTTGGACATTTTATTGTAAGCCCATTTGAGAGCCTCTCCATCAATATTTTCTTTAAGCAATCCCTCTTTCAACATCAGGCCCATGTTCTTTTTTGTTTGCCTCCAAGGACTATCAGCAGATTTGTAAACAATATGTCTAAGATCATTCAATCTACCTGGTAAGTTTGGTTTTTTATTTTTCATCCATTTTTCACGAGACAAACCACCCTTCCAATGTTTAGTTGTAAATCCTAGTATTTCTACTTTCACTGAACAACGCTCTAAAGTCCTTGCAAGAATATCTGCACAAATTGCAGCTACTGAGATAGGTTTTCCTCTCATAGAGCCAGAATTGTCAATTAAAATTGTTACTAAAGTGTCTTTAAATTCTATATCTTTTTCTTTTTTGAATGAGAGAGAGTTAAAGGGATCCATTATAATTCTAGGTAGTTTAGAAGTATCTAAAAGACCATCCTCTAAATCAAAATTCCATGACCTATTTTGTTTAGCTAAAAGTTTTCTTTGTAATTTGTTTGCAAGTTTTGAAATGAAATTTTTTAATTGAAGTAATTGTTGATCTAAATTTTTTCTTAATCTGATTAATTCGTCTTCAGTTTCTAAATCTTCTGCTTTAACAATTTCATCGAATTCCTCGGTATAAGTTTTATATTTTGTATCTCCTAAGCTTTTTTTAATCTTTTTTCTAAACTCAGAATTAGATTTATCTTTTATTTCAATTTCTTCTACATCTTGATCTGACTCACTTGCTTCATTTTCTAGCTCAGGAACTCCTGACTCAATCGACATTTCTTGATTAATTTGCTCTTGTTTTTGTGTCTTCTGTTCCTCGTTTTTTGTATCACTAGGTTTTTGATCTTTATTATCATCATCTTTTTTATTTTCGTCCTCATAATTGTCATCTAGGCTCATATCTGAAATTATGTTGGATACCATTGAATTGTATTCAGCTTGATCGCGAATTAATTTATGTAATTCTTTTATTTTATTCTTAAACTTACAATCTAAATCTTTTTTAAAAGTTTTAAGTTTTTTTTCTAATTCTTTATTGTTTTTGGTATCAAAAAACTTTCCTCTTAAATAATTTTCAAAAGACTCGATAATTTTATCTTCACTTCTTTTCAGGTCTAATGAATGTACTCTTTCTCGGTAATATTTTTGAATATTGTTTTTTACTCCTTTAAACTTATCTGATCCAAGCTTTTCATATCTAATTTGCTCAGCTATTTGATACAATTTTTTAGAAATGTTTCCGTCAGGTTCATAAGATTTAAATGTTTTAAAATTACTGTATCTAATTTTTAAAGACTCTGAGTCAGCTAATGCTCTAATTTGATCAAAATTTATTTTATTATTTATTTTTTCGATCTTAGGTAATTTAACATTGATTTTTTCTGATTTTATATTTTCTTTACCGAATGAAATCTCAATATTTTCTGTATTTGAAAGAGATTTGATCGTCGACCCTATTGCTGTCTTAAAATTTTCTAATTTTTCAGTTTTTTTTTCCACTTTTTACAAGACTACATTAATAGAAGACTCAGGAAGATCCTCCCCAAAACATCTTTGGTAGTATTCAGAAATAATTTTCTTTTCTAATTCATCACATTTATTTAAAAAGGTTACTCTGAAGGCATAACCTTTATCGCTAAAAATTGAAGTATTTTCCGCCCAGTGCATTACAGTCCTAGGACTCATTACAGTAGAGATATCTCCATTAATAAAACCTTTTCGTGTGAGGTCAGCGACTTTTATCATATTTGACAAAACTTCTTTTCCCTCCTTGTTATTAAAACTTTTATTTTTTGCTAAAATAATCTCAAGCTCTTTTTCAAACGGAAGGTAGTTAAGAGTTGATACAATATTCCATCTGTCCATTTGACCTTGATTAATTTGTTGTGTTCCATGATACAAACCAGAAGTATCCCCGAGTCCTACTGTATTTGTTGTAGCAAAAATTCTAAAAAAATCGTTTTGTTCTAAGATTTTGTTTTTATCCAATAAAGTAAAATTTCCCTCACTTTCAAGAACTCTTTGTATTACAAACATCACATCTGGTCGTCCAGCATCATATTCATCAAAAACGAGAGCAACAGGGTTTTGAATTGACCAAGGTAAAATACCTTCTTTGAACTCTGTAATTTGTTTATTATCTTTTAATACAATTGCGTCCTTACCAATTAAATCTATACGACTAATATGACTATCTAAATTTACTCTTACACATGGCCAGTTTAATCTTGCTGCAACTTGCTCAATATGAGTAGACTTACCAGTACCATGATAGCCTTGAATCAAAACTCTCTTATTAAATGAGAAGCCAGCTAGAATGGCTAATGTAGTATCTTTGTCAAATTTATAATCTGAGTCTATCTTAGGAACATATTCATTTTTTTTTGAAAATGCATTGATTTCCATTTCACTATCGAAACCGAAAGTTTGTTTTACAGAAATTTTTATATCTGGTTTAGTTAAAAACTGTTCTGCACTCATTTTTTCCCTAATGTTTTTTTTAGCTGGCTATAAGCTAAAGTAATTTTTTTCAGCTTATCTTCAAATTTTTTATTACCTTGGTTTTTATCAGGATGATATTTTTTAACAAGGCTTTTAAATTTTGAGTGAATTTCTTCCCATTTTGCCGCATCATTTAAGTCCATCACCTCAAGGGCATCCTTGTCAGTTTGTGAGATTTTTGATTTCTTAAACTCCTTGAAATTTGACCCCTTAAATATGTTAAGCTTATCATCCAAAGCGTTATTCCATAAGATATTAAAAAAATTTTCTGATGAGCCGAAATGTTTTGTAGACTTATGCCAAGTGAGATCAGACTTGATAAAAAACTCAATTTCCTGTTCATTCATATTTTCAAAATAGTTCCAATTTTTATTGAAAAGTTTGATATGTTCTAAACATAGAAGTCTAAATTTTTTACTATTATCTCTCTCCACAGGAGCTTTATAAGAACCTATTTCTTTGCAATTTTTCCAGTCACATATTATTTTCATATTAGATTTATTCCTATATATTAAATTTCTACAAATGAAAGATTATCTCAAAGAAATTGAAAAAAAACTAAAAAATAAAATTGATTTTCAAAATTTGGAAATTATTGATAATTCTCATAAGCACAAAAGCCATAAGTTTTTTTCAGAGGAAAAATACCACCTTCACCTCAAAATGAGATCTTTATATTTAAAATCGATATCAAGATTAAGTGCTCAAAAATTGATTATGGATATATTAAAAGAGGATTTGAAGACAAAAATACATGCTTTAGAAATTAGCATCGAGTAAAAAATTTTATTAATTTTTTTAATTTTTTTATCGATATCTTATTTTTATTTGGTAAACTTGTTTTTCCAATTTTATTTAATAATATAAAATTAATTTTTTCATCTATGTTTTTTTTATCATTCTTAAGATAAGGTATTAATTTAATTATTTCTTTAGGACTACTATAGTTTTCAAAGGTATAATTTAGTTTGTTCATTTTATAGATCTTTAGAAGATCATTTAAAGTTTTTTGATCACATGCTTTTTTAATAATTGAAAGTTTAGTAGCTAAAATCATACCTGCTAGCACTGCCTCTCCATGTGTAATTTTTTTTGAGTATTTATTTTTAACTTCTATAGCATGCGCAAAAGTATGGCCAAAATTCAAAATCATTCTATAATTTTTTTCATTTGTATCTTTATTGACGAATAATAATTTAATTTTACAACTCTTTTTTATTGCATAAATTAATTTTTTTGAGTCTTGTGAAAAAATATATTTTGTATTTTTATATAACCAGTTAAAAAATATTTTATCTTTTATTACTGCATGTTTTAGAATTTCTGCATATCCACAAACCATCTCTTTTTTTTTTAAACTTTTTAAAAAACATGTATCACTTAAAACTAACTTTGGCTGAGAGAATGATCCAATTAAATTTTTACCATAAGCAGAATTAACCCCGGTTTTTCCTCCAATTGCTGCATCTACTTGAGATAACAAAGTTGTAGGTAAACTTATGAAGTTTATGCCTCTTTTAAATATACTAGCAACAAATCCTGTAAGATCACCTAGAATGCCTCCTCCAACACCTATCACAAGATCACTTCTATTAAAATTTTTTGAAAATAGTTTGTCTAAAAAATAATTTACAGATTTTAAAGATTTCATTTTTTCATTAGGATTTAGATTTAAAATCGTTAGGTCATATTTTTTCAAATTATTCGAAAGACTTTTTTTATATTTAGCAGGTAAATTCTTATCAAAAATTAGAGCTATTTTTTTTGTTTTCGGACATATAGATTTTATTTTAGCAGGTAATATTTTAAAAATATTGTTTCCAATCAAAATTGAATAGGTTTGATTTTGATTTTTAAATTTAATTTGATGAATCTTCATAAAGTTTTATTATTTTTTCTACGATATTTTTCTTCTCTTCGGAATTACATATGATTCTATAATTTGACTCATTATAGGTTTTCTTTCTTTCTAAGTAAATTTTATTAATTGAACTTTTAAAATTATCTTTATTTAATAAAGGTCTTTTTTTTGTTTTTTTTAATCGCTGAGATAAATGCTTTAAATCAAGATCTAACCAAAAACTTACACAAGAATTAATTATTTCTTTTCTTATCGAATTATTAATAAAAGCCCCCCCTCCTAAAGCTATTACTGAATTGAATTTTTTTAATTCCAAAAGAGTAATTTTTACCTCAATTTTTCTAAAATAATCTTCACCTTTATTATTAAATATTTCTTTTATTGTGCTCTTTTCTTTTTTTTCAATGAGATTGTCGATATCAACAAAATTAAGTTTGAGCTTCTTTGCAAGCATTTTACCGATGGTTGATTTTCCAACACCCATCATTCCAGTTAATACAAGGTTTTTTTTCAATAATTTTACCAATTTTAAATTTGATTTATCACAAATATGTCTTATTTTTTCAGTTTAAATATATTTTTTAACTATGCAACTTAAATACAATCGAAATCAAAGTATTAGCGGATCAATTGTAAAGATAATATTAAAGATAATTCTAGTTTTATTTATCTTAGTCATAGGAATATTTTTGATAGAAAAAATAAATTTTCCAACCCCAAAACAAAATTTTAAAATTGATATTACAAATGAAATTAAAAAGCTTAAATAAATTCATAAGCTTTCTAATTTTTATATGCTACTCTTCGATATTACTTGCGGAAGATCAAATAGATATATGGAATAAGTCCAAAAAAGAGAATAACGAGATAATTATTCAAGATGAAGAAAGGTTAAAACCAAAAAATAATTTGAAAATTTCAAACACTCCCATTTTAAATAATATAAAAATTGAAGATAAAATTTCAGAAGAGACAGAAAATATTAAAATTTTTGGTATTTACGATCCTGCAGATAATGATTTTAATTTAAATATGTGGATTGAAACTGATGCTGAGCAAGTAAGGTCAAGCTTTAAAAGGATAGAAAAAATAAAACTTTCAAATACAGCATCTAAATTATTTGAAAATACAATTTTATCCTTTGCCTATCCACCTAAAGGCATGAAAGAAAAAGAGTTTCTTGATCTTAAAATAAAATGGTTAATAGAAAATAAAAGAATAGACCTCATAGAAAGGTTTCTTAAACAAAACGAAACTTTTCCTAACAAAAAAAAACTTATTCAATATTTAGTTGATAGCAACATTGCAAAAGCAAACATTAAAGATGGTTGTGAAAAAACTAGTTTTTTAGATAAAGAAATTAAAGATTCTTATTTAGAAAAATTTAAAATTTATTGTTTAGTTTACAAAAAAAAATTAGGCGAAGCACAATTACAATTAGATATATTGAGAGAGGAAAAAAAATCTGACAATTTTTTTGATGATAAGATTAATTTTCTACTAGGAGTGACTAATAAAACAACTAAAAAAATTAGAGAAGACAATTTACTTTATTTTTACCTATCTAGCATAACGATTAATAATTTTAAATTTGAACCCAAGGAAAGTACCAAAAAAGTAATCTGGGACTATTTAAATTCTGCAAATTTAATACAATTAGAAGATAACAGGGACAAAGAAAAATTAAAAAGTTTGGAAATAGCAGCAAATAAAAATCAGTTTGATAAGAAGAAAATTTTTGATATTTATTCAAATATCTCTTTTGATCTTAAAAGTTTAATCGAAGCAGAGGATAGTTATAAGACATTTGATAATATTGATGCGAGAGCTTTAATTTATCAAAAATATTTACTTTCTGACAATGAAGAGAATAAAATAAAATTATTATTTTTACTTAAAGATTTATTTCAAAAAGATGATTTATCAAATATTTTCGTAAAGATATTAAGTGATAGATTAAAAGAAATTAATTTAGACGAAGTTTCGGAGTCTTATATAGAAGTAGTACAAAAAAATATAATACCTGAAGAGGAGTTTTTATTGGGAAAAATTAAGTATGATGACAAAATACTACATAGGTCAAGAGTGATAAAATATTTTCAGAATGAAATAGATCAAAAAAAGGCTCAAAAAGACTTTTTAAAAATTTTCAAGAAAATAAAGAAAAATAGAAAATATTTTTTTTCAGCAAAAGACTTAGCTTTAGTCGAGTCGCTAGCAAAAGATGGTTTTGATATACCTAGGGAATTCGATTATCAAGAAATTTCCAAACAATACAGCATACCTAACGATTTACTTAAGCTTGAAAAAAATAAAGAATCGGCCTTTTTAACACTAAAGTTAGTTGAAATAATTGGCGAAGATGAGGCTTATAGCTTAGACCCAGAAACAATTTATTTTATCACGCATCTTTTAAATCAAAATAATTTAAGAAAAATAAGAAACGATATTTTAATTTCAGCACTACCACAAAGATCTTAATTAAAATATATATATAAGAATGAAGAGAAACATTTTAATTGAACCTGATCCAATTTTAAGGAAAATTTGCAAACCATTAGAAAAAGTAGATGATAGTATAAAGAAATTAATGCAGGAAATGTTAGAAACAATGTATGCCGCTCCTGGAATTGGTTTAGCAGCTGTTCAGGTTGGAATTTTAAAAAGATTAGTAGTAATTGATATTTCAAAGGATAAAGAAAATAGAGAACCTTTATTTTTTATAAACCCTGAGATCTTACATAAATCTAAAAAAACTTCAGTTTATGAAGAAGGATGTTTATCTTTGCCAGGTCAATTCGCAGAAATAGAAAGACCAGCTGAGTGCACTCTTAAGTATGTAGATTTGAATGGCAAACAAAAAGAACTTAAAGCAGAAGGATTACTAGCTACATGTATTCAGCATGAAGTCGATCACCTTAATGGAATTTTGTTTATTGACTATTTGTCTAAACTTAAAAAGGATATGATAATTAAAAAACTTGTAAAACACAAAAAAGAAATTGAGAGAGTAATAGTCTAAAACCAATGTCACAAAAAATTGTTTTCATGGGAACACCGGAGTTCTCAGTGCCAACTTTAGAGTCTTTAATAAATTCTAATCATAAAGTTTTAACCGTATATTCTCAACCTGCTAGTAAGGCAAATCGTGGTCAAAAAATTTTCCCTTCAAGTGTTGAGAATTTTGCAAAAACACATTCATTAAATTTAAGAACTCCTGACAATTTAGATAATAAGGAATATAATTATTTGAAAAAATTAAAGCCAGATATCGTGGTTGTGGTAGCTTATGGAAAGATTATTCCGAAAAGATTTTTAAATCTTGCAAAATTTGGTTTTATTAATGTGCACGCCTCTTTGCTTCCTAAATGGAGGGGTGCTGCCCCCATTCAAAGAGCAATTATGAATTTAGATAATCAAACTGGTATAAGTATCATGAAAATAGTTGAAGAATTAGACTCTGGACCGGTAATGCATCAAGATAAGATACAAATAAATGAAAAAATAGACTCTTTAACTTTATCAAAAGTTCTATCTAAATTAGGCGCAAATTCTATTCTAAACGCTTTAAATAAAATAGAGAAAGGGGCGGCAAGATTTCTAGAACAAAACCATGAAGAAGCAACTTATGCAAAAAAAATTTTGAAATCAGAAGGAAAAATTAATTGGAATCAAACTGCAAAAAAAATTCTAGCTAAAATTAATGGCTTGAATCCGAATCCAGGCGCCTGGTTTGAATACCGAAATGAAAGATATAAAGTATGGAAAGCAGAAATAGTAACCAAAAGCGGAAATGCAGGAAAAATAATTGATGATCAAATTACAATTGCTTGCAAAGAACAATCAATAAAAATTATTGAAATTCAAAAAGAGGGAAAAAGCAGACAGTTAATAAGCAAATTTTTGTTGGGCAATAAAATTAAACAGGGTGAAACAATAAATTAATGATTACCTATCAAATTATTGTAGAATACTTAGGAACAAATTTTGTTGGATGGCAAATCCAACAAAACGGTCTTTCAGTTCAAGAAGTTCTAGAAAAAGTTTTATCAAAATTTTTAAAAGAAAAAATTAAAATTATTGGATCAGGCCGAACAGATGCAGGTGTTCATGCGAGTGAACAGTCAGCTCATTTTAAAACGAATGGTAAAATAATTAATAAAGATACTTTTATTAATTCTATTAATTTTTTTTTAAGTAAATATTCAATTTCTATTTTAAGTATAAAAAAAAAACAAAATGGATTTCATGCTAGGCATAGCGCTCGTGAAAGAATATACAAATATTTTATTATTAACAGGTATTCGTCTTTAGTTTTAGAGAAAAATAAAGCCTGGCATATAAAGAAAAAACTTGATGTAAAAATTATGAAAAGAGGAGCAAGTATTTTAAAAGGGACTCACAATTTTTCAACATTTAGAGCTTCTTCCTGTCAGGCCAAATCTCCAATTAAAACTATGAAAAATGCTACTATAAAACAAAACAAGCATAATATTGTTTTAACTTTTCAGTCTGAGTCCTTTTTACAACAACAGGTTCGATCTATGGTAGGTTCCTTAAAATATCTAGGAGAAGGAAAATGGAATTTAAAAGATTTTAGAAAGGCGTTTTTATCTAAAAACAGAAAAATGTGTGCACCCCCGGCTCCAGCACATGGTTTATATCTTGCTAAAATAAAATATTAACTATTTGAAACCGTATTTTTTTATTGAGTTTAAAGATATATTTAATAATGAGTTTAAATTTTCAACAAAAGTTAATCTATTATACTTATAGTTTATCATCCAAATCCAGAAAAGATTTTTGAATTTATTACTTTGTAATGAATTTTTCCTTATCCTGTAATTTGTTAAATTTTTTTTTAAACAATAAGCAAATTTAACTTTTTTTAAAATTTTACATTTAAAATAATAGTCTTCACAAATTTTAGTGTCAGTAAATTTTGTATCTTTTGCCAATTTTCTCTTAATCATCATTGTACTGGTAGCTATAGATGTATTTTTTATGAAATTATCAAAATTAAATTTGATCGGTGGCACAATTTTTCTAGATTTAATCCCAAAAGTTTCATAACATGTATATGTAAAGTCATAGTTGTTTTTTTTCATATAATTTAATTGTAATTTTAATTTATTTTTTTTCCAAATATCATCTGAGTCTAAAAAAGCTAAGTATTTTGATTTTGATTTATTTATTGCAAAATTTCTACAATAGGCAGCACCCCTATTTTTTTTTAACCAATAAATTTTAATTTTTTTTAATTTTTCGTATTTTTTTATTTTTTTTTGTGTGTAAATATTTGAAAAATCGTCAATTATAATTAATCTCCAATTTGTAAAATTTTGTTTTAGTACACTTTGAATAGTTTCATCTATGTATTCAGAACTATTATAATTTGGTAGTATTATATCGATTTCTGTTTTTTTATTCTCCATCTAGAGCCTTCTCGCACAATATATCCAACACAATTTTTTGATCCACATCTACAAGGAAAATCTTTGTAATATTCATCATAACCAAACCCGTAATCATAAGATAATTCTTCGCCTTGTTTTATGTCTCTAATTGCATAAACCCAAATTTTCAAACCAGTTCCAGCAACTTCACAATTTGGGTTACAAGAATGATTAATTAATCTTGCAGTATTAAATTTAAAATCACCATCAAGATCATATTTTTTATTTAGATTAAATAGGTATATTGCTTTGTCATTATCAAATTTAGAATTTTCCTCTACTTTTTTTTTAGTGACAATTTTACCTTTGTATTCAATTATTTTTGTTCCATCTTTGATATCTCGATTAGCATATAAGCCTCTATTATCAATATTTGATTTTTTGATTTTGTACAATTTCACTTAAAATACTCTATTAAAATATTTTTATAAATATTTGTAAGTTTCTTAAGGTCAGAAACTGAAACACACTCATCTACTTTATGCATTGTTTTGTTTACTAATCCAAATTCAAGACATGGAGCAATTTTTTTTATAAAACGGGCATCAGAAGTTCCTCCAGTTGTTGAAAATATAGGATTATTTTTAGTTATTTTTTTAATTATTCTTTTAGCCATATAGATGGTTTTTCCCGGTTTTGTTAAAAAAGAGTCCCCATTAGCTAGATATTCTATTTTAAAAGTACATTTATTTTTTTTACATAAATATTTGATAATTTTGTTAATCTTTTTTTTTAAAGTATTTGCTGTATGAAAATTGTTGTATCTAATATTGAATTGTGCTCTAGCTTTAGCTGGGATAACATTGTGTGCTTTATTATCAACATTTATACTTGTAAATTCTAAGTTTGAAGGTTGAAAATTTTTGTTTCCATTATCTAGTTTTTTCTCTTTTAATTTTTTGCAAATACTTACTAGAGTATTGATAGGATTATTTAAAAGATGAGGATAAGCTACATGACCTTGAACACCAGAAATTTCAATTTTACCAGTTAAACTTCCTCTTCTTCCAATTTTTATCATTTCTCCAAGTTTGTTAGGATTTGTTGGCTCTCCTACAATACAAAAATTAATTTTTTCTCTCTTTTTTCTCAAATATTCAACAACTTTTTTAGTGCCATTAATAGCATAACCTTCTTCATCTCCAGTTATCAGAAAACTAATAGAGCCGTTAAATTTTGGATTATCTTTTAAAAATTTACTTACAGCAGTTACAAAACACGCTATAGAGCTTTTCATATCATTAGCACCTCTACCAACTAAATGATTTTTTTTAACTGTTGGCTTGAAGGGATTTACTGTCCAGTCTTTTATGTTTCCTGGTGGAACTACATCTGTATGTCCAGCATAACAAAGATTAGGTTGTTTTGTTCCTAGCCTGGCATACAAATTTTTTATTGGCTTACTTTTATTTTTATTATCTTTAAATTCTAAAATTTTACATTTGAAACCTAAAGATTTTAATTTTTTACTTAAAAAATTTATTGCTCCAACATCTCTTGGAGTGACACTAGGAAAGCGAATAAGTTCTTTAGCTAAATTTAATTCATTAAAATTGGGCATCAATCTCTAAGTAAATCATTTATTGAAGTTTTGCTTCTAGTTTTTTCATCAACTTTTTTTACAATTACTGCACAGTATAGTGAAGGACCATCAGGGTTTTTTTTGTTAGGCATTGAACCTGGAACTACAACAGAGTAGGCTGGAACTTTTCCAAAACTAACTTTTCCCGTTTCCCTTTCTACAATTTTAGTTGATGCGCCAATATATACACCCATTGATATAACAGCTCCTTCTTGGACAAGTACACCTTCGGCTATCTCTGATCGAGCGCCAATAAAACAATTATCTTCTATTATAACTGGACCAGCTTGAAGTGGCTCCAGAACTCCCCCTATTCCTGCTCCTCCAGAAACATGGCAATTTTTTCCTACTTGAGCGCACGATCCTACTGAAGCCCAAGTATCTATCATTGTTCCTTCATCAACGTAAGCTCCAAGATTAACAAAACAGGGCATAAGTACTACATTCTTTGCTATAAAAGATCCTTTTCTAACGACACCATTTGGAACATGTCTGTAGCCAGCTTTCTTCCAATCATTTTCGTTCCACATAACTGATTTTCCTGGAACTTTATCATACCAAGTAGTGTAGGGACCTTTCGACATTGTCATTTTGTTAATTCTGAAACTTAACAAAATTGCTTTTTTTACCCACTGATTCACTATCCAAGAGTTATTTTTTTTATTTGCTACTCTAACTATTCCTTTATCAGTAAGCTCTATCGTTTCATTAACTGCATCTAATATTTTTTTATCTGATTTCTCAGATACTTTTTGCTTATCATCAAACGCCTTATTAATAATCTTTTCTAGTTCATCTGGTTTCATTAATCTCCTTTAAAAAATTTACAAGTTTGTCGGTTTTGTAATTTACGAACTTGGCATCTGAAAATTCCGCTGCCCAGGGTTCATTGTTTTTTATCCAAACAGTTTTCATTCCTAATTCATGCGCTGGCTTTAAATTTCTTGCTATATCTTCAAAGAATATACAATATTGTGGCTCAATTTTGTAATTTTCTACTATTTTTTTATAAGGCTCTTTTGATGGCTTGGGTATAAATTCAGAGTCCCTTATGTCGAATATTCCATCAAAAAGCTTATCTATTCCAATTCTTTTTGTAACATTTTCTGCATGTGCCCTAGAGCCGTTTGTGAATATGATTTTTTTTCCCTCTAGTTTTTTAATTTCTCTTTCTAAAACTTCATCTTTGTTTAAAAAATTGAGATCTACGTCGTGAACAAATTCTAAAAATTCATCTGCATCAATTTTATGATTTTTAATCATTCCGTTTAAGGTAGTATTATATTCTTGAAAATAATTTTTTTGTATTTTTTTTGCTTCATTTTGCCCAATATTTAATTTTTTGGAAATAAACTTCGTCATTTTTTTATCAACTTGATCAAAAACTTTAGTGGCGCCGTCGTACAAAGTGTTATCTAAGTCAAATAACCAATACTTTATATTGTTTAAATCGTTCATTTTCTTATTAATGTTCCAGAACCTGTATCAGAAAATATTTCGTGAAGAATTGAGTGTGGTTTTCTCCCATCAAGAATTACAACACCTCTGACTCCATTTTCAACTGCATCTACGCAATTTTCTATTTTTGGAATCATTCCTCCTTCAACTATTTTTAGTTTAATCAAATTCTCGATATCAAATGGTTTAATTTCTGAGATTAGAGTTTTTCTATCATCATAAACTCCTTCCACGTTCGTCATTAAGATTAGTCTTCTAGATTTTAGTTTTTTAGCTATAGCACTTGCAGCTGTATCACCATTTATATTGAAAGTTTGGTTATTTTTGCCCAAACCTAATGGAGCAATAATTGGAATTTTATTTTCTTTAAGTGCTTTTTCAATTAAATTTAAATTAATCTTTTTTGGAATTCCTACAAACCCCAACTCTTCTCTTTCTGGCTCAACCTCAATTATATTTTCTTTTTTTGTGTGAAATGAAGTTGCTTCTGAACCTAATTTTTTTAAAGAATTAACTATATCATTATTGAAATCAATTAATACTTCTTCGACAGTGTTAATTATATTTTTATCAGTAACTCTTAAGCCATTGATAAATTTTGAAACAATTTTCTTTTTTTCTAACTCTCTTTTAATTCTCGGTCCTCCTCCGTGAACAACTATTATAGATAGACCTAACTTATTTAGAACATTTATATCAGAAATAAAATTATTAAATACATTTCTATCTATCAGTACATTTCCTCCGTACTTAATAACAATTTTTTCTTTTTCATATTTTTTTACATATTTTTGAACAACATTAATGTCTGGAGCTTTTTCAGGCCAAAATTTTTTTAATGCCTCTAAAGAAATTTTTTCTGGCATTTAATTAGTTTTAACTTTTGTCTGTCTCATTATTACCCACTGCTGAGCGATAGTGAGAATATTATTTATTGTCCAGTACACTACTAGTCCAGAGGGAAAAGAAGCTAAAATGATAGTTAAAAAAAGTGGAAAAAAAGCAAAAATTTTTGCTTGAACCGGATCAGCAGGCGCGGGATTTAATTTTTGTTGAACCCACATTGAGGCTCCCATTAAAATAGGCCAAATCCCAATTATTAAAAAACTTGGCGGATCCCATGGAATTAGCCCAAATAAATTAAAGATAGAAGTAGGATCTCTATCCGATAAATCCTTAATCCATCCGAAAAAAGGCTGATGTCTCATTTCTAAAGATATAAATAGCATCTTATATATTGCGAAAAAGAAAGGTATTTGAATAAGAATTGGTAAGCAACCTGAGGCTGGATTAATTTTTTCTTTTCTGTAAAGAGACATCATTTCTTGTTGCAGTTTAACTTTATCTTCTTTGTGTAATTCTTTTAATCTCATCATTTCAGGTTGTACCGCCTTCATTTTTGCCATTGATCTAAAAGAATAATTGGCGAGAGGGAAAAATATTAATCTAATTGCTATCGTAATTATAACAATCGCGACTCCAAAGTTTCCAGAATATTTAAATAAATAATCAATTACGAAAAAGAGTGGTTTTGTAAAAAAATAAAACCACCCCCAATCAATAACTAAATCAAATTTATTTATATTTTCATTCTCGGCATATGAGTCTATTGTTTCAACCTCTTTAGCCGCAACAAACAGTCTTACATCATTTGATCCTTCTGAAGAGGGGTTAATGGTAGTTGGATTATTTAAAATATAATTAGCTTTAAAAGAATCGTTGTATAAAAATGTAGATTTAAAATTTTCTCCTAGGGCAGGCACTAAAGCCATTACCCAAAACTTATCTGTAATTCCCAGCCATCCCTCGTTTGCATCTCTAATTATTTTTTTTTCCTCTATATCATCATAATCATCTTCTTTTAACTCTTCGTCAAAAACACCAATAAATCCCTCATGAGATATATAGAAATTTTGAATATCATCAGGTATTTTATTTCTAGTTAACTGCGCATAAGGATAAAGATCAATTGATTTATTTGTATTATTTTGGACTTGTTGTGTAATTTTAAAAAGGAACTTATTATCAAGCTCAATTATTTTTTTAAATATTATTCCATTACCGTTATTCCACTCAAGGATAACAGGTTGATTTTCTGTTAAAGTATTATTTCCTATTGTTTTCCATACAGAGTCTTTGTTAGGTACTTTTATTTTATCGTTAATACTTGTCCAACCAGTTTCTGCATAAAATCCATCTTTAGTCTCAGCTGGATTTAAAAATTCTACATTCTTTTTATTTTTTAAATTTTGTTTATGATTTTTAAAAGAAATATCATCAATTATTCCACCTTTTAATAAGAGAGAACCGGTAATATTATTGTTTTCAATTTTTACTCTTTTAGAATTCGCTATAGACTCTTCCCTAGAAATTGTTTTAATCTTTAAAGCAGTATCTATACTAGGGGTAATTACATTTTCATTAACCTCTTTATTTTGAGAAACACTTTTACTTGTTTGTTGAGGTGTTTCAAAAAATGCAGCCCAAAAAAGCAAAACGGACATTGATAAAGCTATAGCTACAAAAACATTTTTATTGTCCATCTAATTTTCCTTTTTAAATTTTTTTTTATTTGGCACTAGATCTAATCCAGATCCACCACCTAGCTTTTTAAAAGGATGACAACTTAATATTCTTTTAATACCCATAATTGAGCCTTTATAAAATCCAAAAGCGTTAAGTGATTCTTTATAATATTCTGAGCAAGTCGGTAAATATCTACACTTGCATCCTAAAAAGGGTGAAATAAAATATTGATAAAAATTTATTATCCAAATATTTAAAGTTATAATTATTTTTGACATTTATTTAACTTTGTTAAAACATTTAATCATTAGTGGCACAAGAACACTTTGTTTCGTAATATAAGCATTCGATTTACCAAAAACTATATAAGTATAATCTCTACTAATTGCACCTCTTTTTTTTATCAATTTATGGACTATAGCTTTTAATTTTCTTTTAATTCTGTTTCTTTTTACTGAGTTACCAATTTTTTTTTCATAACAAAACTAATAAGTAAATCTGATTTATTTTTTGGTTTATAAAAACTTTTTGCAGCAAATAATGAAAAGTATTCAGTATGAAATTTTTTTTGCTTTAGCACCTTTTTGAATTGGTAGCTCTTTTTTAAACTTTCAAGCCTGACCATTAATCCAACTATGTTGATATTGTTTTTCGACCTTTAGCTCTTCTTCTAGCTATAAGTTGTCTCCCGGCCTTAGTGGCCATTCTCGCTCTAAAACCGTGCCTTCTTTTTCTGACTAGATTACTTGGTTGATAAGTTCTTTTCATAAATATTTAAAGGTATATATTTTAATTGTTGTCTATTGTACAGGTAAATTATGAGCAAAAAGTTAAAATTTTTTTTAGGCATTTCATATTTACTCATTTTACTTATATTCCTTTATTTTATTTTTTCTCAAATTGAATTCAATAGATTGAATGATTTTTTATATTATAAAGAAATTCAAATTAATGTTGAAAAATTTATTGGAAGAAGTTTATATTTCAACATAATAATATTTTTTTTATTTTCTATAATTTGGGTATCATTGCTTGGATTTGGGTCACCATTATTAATTATCTCCGGAATTTTATTTGGAAAGTGGATAGGTACTTTGGTATCTGTTGTTTCAATTTCTTTAGGTGCATTACTGCTTTATACTTTTGCAAGTTTTTTCTTTAAAGAATTAGTATACGAGAAAGTTAACAAAAAATTTAATCATTATATTATACTATTTAAAAAAAACGAATTTTACTATTTCTTCATTTATAGATTTGTTGGAGGTCTAGGAATTCCCTTTTTTTTACAAAATATTTTACCAGTTATATTTGATATGAAAAAAATTAATTATTTTTTCTCAAGTTTATTAGGCTTTATTCCAGGTTTTTTTATTTTTAACACTATTGGATCTGGATTAAATGACTATGTTAAACAATCTGAAAATTTTAGTATATTCAAATTAATTTTAACTAAAGATATTTATTTTCCAATAATTTTATTTTTAATAATAATAGTTGTTTCTGCAATTATTAAAAAAAAGATTTTTTATGAAAAACGTTAATGGGTTTTGTATTAGGTTGTATCGATGAGTGACAAATACAATTGGATAATTTGGTTAATTTTAGTGATTTTGTGGAATTATTGTTTTCCGGATGCAACTCCTTTACAAGATGTAATAGTTGCCGTAATTTTGTCTCTATTGTTTATAATTATTAAATTAATGAGATCAAGATACTTGCATAAAATCAATACAAGAAGTAAAAATAAGATCTAATGAAGGAGCGCTTAATATGGGAATACACTATGATTATAAATCGACACGTGGTGACAAGGCAATGAAGAAGGAAGCTAAGCGCAAAGCAAGAATAGAACAAAGAAGAGCTAAACGTTCAAATAATACTTCTAAATCGTCAGATGAAACAAAAATGCACGATATAGATCGACCTATCACATTAGAGGATTTAACAAACCCAGATAAAAATTAACTTTAATATGAGATCTTTTGCCAAAAAAGACTCTTTATTAAAGATTAGAGAAGAATCTTTAAAAAAAAATTTAAAAAAAAGAAAAAAGTTTAAAGGAAAACGAAAAAGAAATGACAGTATTATCAGACAGATGGATTGAAAAAGCTTCAAAAAAAGGAATGATTAGACCTTTCGTTAGCAAACAAGTGCGTAAAGGAAAAATATCATTTGGTCTTTCATCCTATGGTTACGATGCTAGGGTATCTAATGAGTTTAAGATTTTTACAAATGTAAATTCTGGGATAGTAGATCCAAAAATTTTCAAAAAAGAGAGTTTTGTAACTAAGATTGGGAAAGAATGCATAATACCTCCAAACTCTTTTGCTTTAGCCAGAACAGTTGAATATTTTAAAATACCCGAAGACGTATTAGTAATTTGTTTAGGCAAGTCAACTTACGCAAGATGTGGTATAATTGTTAACGTAACACCATTGGAGCCTGGATGGGAAGGTCATGTTACGTTAGAATTTTCTAATACAACTCCTTTACCAGCAAAAATTTACGCAAACGAAGGAGTAGCACAATTTGTATTTATCAAAGGAAATGAAAAACCCAAAGTTTCGTATGCAAAAAGGAAAGGTAAGTATATGAAGCAAAAAGGAGTTACTCTGCCTAAAATATAAATCCTTTAATGCAAAAATTGTTAATAAATGGAAAAAAAGAATTATCCGGTACGATATCAATTTCTGGATCAAAAAATGCTACTTTACCAATTTTGGCTGCTTCTATTTTATCTCACCAAGTAAAATTAAAAAATATACCTTTAGTTAAAGATATATCTACAATGTTAGAATTACTCAAATTTATTGGACTATCAACTTATTTAGACAAAAAGAAAAATATAATTAAGATTACAAATATTGACAAAAACATTAAAACTTTAGCGCCATATAATCTAGTAAAAACTATGAGAGCAGGAGTTTTGGTATTAGGACCACTTTTAGCCAAATATAAAAAAGCTAAGATTTCTTTGCCTGGCGGATGTGCAATAGGTACAAGACCAGTTAATTTACATTTATTAGCACTTAAAAAACTTGGAGCCAAAATTAAAATAAAAAATGGCTATATTATTGCTGAAGCAAAAAATGGATTACGTGGAGCTAAAGTTAAATTCCCAAGCATCTCAGTAGGAGCTACTGAAAATGCTTTATTGGCTGCATTTTATGCTAAAGGAAAAACTATACTTCAAAACTGTGCAATTGAACCTGAAGTGAAAGATCTTATTAAATTTTTGAATAAATTGGGCGGAAGAATTAAAGTAGTGGGTAGAACAATCTTAATTTTTGGTTGTAAAAAAATTATCAAAAGAGTTATTCATGAAGTGATTTTTGATAGAATTGAACTTGGAACTTACATGATAGCCGCAGCACTAGTTGGTAAAAGAATTATAGTTAACAAAATAGAGTCAAAAGTTATTAAAAATGAAATAGATGTATTGAAAAAAATGGGAGTAAATTTAAAAGTAAAGAAAAAGAGTATCGAAGTTTTGAAAAGCACTAAAATTAAAAAAGTTAATATTTCCACAAAACCCTATCCAGGATTTCCAACTGATTTACAAGCTCAACTAATGGTTTTAATGACTCGCGCTGATGGTAAATCAAAAATTACAGAGAGCATTTTCGAAAATAGATTTATGCATGTTCCAGAATTGAAACGAATGGGAGCGAACATAGAAATTAAAAACAAAACTGCGACTATTAATGGACCATCAAAATTGAACGGAGCGGAAGTTATGGCTACAGATTTACGAGCTTCTGTAAGCCTAGTTTTAGCAGGTTTAGTAGCAGATAATAGGACTGTTATTAATAGGATATACCATTTAGATCGAGGGTATGAATTATTAGAAAAAAAATTGAAAAATTGCAAAGCGCGTATTAAAAGAATTTAAAGTGAAAGCTAAAAACTTAAAACTTATAGCTAAAACAAACGAAGATTTAAGAGTTATATCTGCCCATCTCCAAGACTCAATAGTAAGTGTAAAAGACATAGCAAACTTAAAAAAGAATAAAATTTTTCTAATGCAACTTAACAGGTTTATGTGGGAGGATGTTGAAAAGGGAGTTTTTAGAAAGAATAAAAGGATTAGGACAATTTTAAAATTTGATAATGTTGTAGAGGTTAATTCAAAGAATATTGGTCAAAAGATTAAAGACAAATTTTTAGATTTTCTTGCTATTGAGTGTATTCAAATGCCTGACAATAACTATGAAATGAAATTAATATTCTCAGGAGACTCAATTATAAGGGTAATAGCAGAGGTAATAGAAGTTACTTTAGATGATCAAGGAGAACCTTGGGACACAAAAAATAAGCCAAAACACAAAGTTTTATAATGTTCAAAAATTTAAATATAGTTAGAAAAATTACTAAAATAGACATTGAAAGATTAGGTTCTTTAGTTATAAATCTAGCAAAATATTTAAAAAAGGATTTTAATTGGCAAAACAAGAAACTCTAGAATTTAAAGGTAAGGTAACAGAACTGTTACCAAACGCTATGTTTAGGGTAAAACTTGAAAACAATCATGAAATTTTAGCCCACACAGCTGGAAAATTAAGAAAGAATAGAATAAGAGTTTTAGCAGGTGATAATGTAATGGTTGAAATGACACCGTACGATCTAACTAAAGGTAGAATTACTTTTAGATTTTAGGCCTTGTAGCTCAGTAGTAGAGCAGTACCCTGAAAAGGTATGTGTCGTAAGTGCGATTCTTACCAAGGCCACCACCAAGCAGGAATTAATGAAAAAAATAAAATCCGATATTGAAATTGCAAGAGCAGCAAAAATTAAACCAATCGGAGAAGTGCTTTCAAAGGCTAATATTCCTGACGACCCGTTTGCTTTTAGTCCAATGGGACGTCATATTGCAAAAATTAATTTAGAATATATTTCAACATTAAAAAAAAAAGAAAGTAATTTAATTTTAGTTACTGCAATAACTCCTACTCCAGCTGGAGAGGGAAAGACCACAACATCCGTAGGCCTTACTGATGGACTGAATAAAATTGGAAAACAATCTGTTGTTTGTTTAAGAGAACCTAGTCTTGGACCCTCATTTGGAATGAAAGGAGGAGCCGCTGGCGGTGGTTATGCTCAGGTTATTCCAATGGAACAAATTAATTTACATTTTACTGGAGATTTTCACGCAATAACTTCAGCACATAATTTGCTTTCAGCCTTAATAGATAATCACATTTATTGGGGAAATAAATTAAATATTGATCCTAAAAATATTATCTGGAAAAGAGTATTAGATTTGAATGATCGAGCTCTTAGAAAAATAGAAATTAACCAAGAAAAATTAAAAGCAAATATACCAAGGAATGACAGTTTTGATATAACAGTTGCATCAGAGGTAATGGCAATTTTCTGCTTGTCTAATAGCATACAAGAACTTGAGGAAAAAATAGGAAATATTACAGTTGCTTATTCTAAAGACAAAAAACCTATTTATGCAAAAGATCTTAAAGCTCATGGACCTATGACCGTGCTTCTCAAAGAAGCTGTTAGGCCAAATGTGGTACAAACTCTAGAAAATAACTTAGCGATCATTCATGGAGGACCATTTGCAAATATTGCTCATGGATGTAACTCTATTCTAGCTACAAAAACTGCTTTAAAATTATCTGAATATGTTGTGACAGAGGCAGGTTTTGGTGCAGATCTAGGGGCTGAAAAATTTTTAAATATCAAGTGTAGAAAGGCAGGAATTAAACCAAGTTGTGTGGTTCTAGTTGCAACAATAAGAGCTTTAAAAATGCACGGTGGAATAGAAAAAAATGATCTTCAAAAAGAAAATCTAGAAGGCCTTGAAAAAGGACTACCTAATCTTGAAAGACACATTAACAACATCAAGAAATTCGGTTTAGATGCAATTGTAGCAATTAATCATTTTACTAGTGATACTGAAAATGAAATTAAGATTATTCGAAATTATTGCTCAGAACTTGGGGTCAAAGTAAGCATATGCACGCATTGGTCAGATGGAGGTGATGGAACAAAGGATTTAGCTAATAATGTAGTTGAACTATGTAAGAAGAACAACAAAAGCAAATTTAAATATTTGTATTCTGATGAAACTCCAATTTTAGAAAAAATAGAAATAATTGCGAAAGATATTTATAATGCAAAAGGGATAGAAGTAGATGAAAAAACTAAAGAACAAGTTAAAAAAATAGAGCAGGCTGGATTTGGAAAATTTCCAGTTTGCATTGCAAAAACACAATACAGTTTTTCAACTGATCCTAATTTAAAAGGTGCACCTTCTGATCATAATTTAACTGTAAGAGAGGTGAGACTATCTAGTGGTGCTGAATTTTTAGTTGTAGTTTGTGGATCTATAACGACTATGCCAGGATTACCGAGGACCCCAACTGCAGATAATATTAAATTAAATAAAAAAGGTGAAATAGAAGGTCTATTTTAGATTACTTTTTTTTATATTTAGCAGCTTCTTCTGATCCACCAGTTGCACTTCCTTTACTGTAAGAATGAGCACCCATTCCAGCTAGTTGACCATTTTGAACAATTAAATAAGGATCTCTAATTGGTTTTTTATCAAAGAAACATTCTAGGATTTCTCTAACACCAGCTGCATATCTTGCTTGAGCAGATAATGAAGTTCCAGAAGTATGAGGTGTCATACCGTGGTTCGGCATTGATCTCCAAATGTGATCATTTGGTGCTGGTTGAGGAAACCAAACGTCTCCTGCGTAACCACTTAATTGTCCTGATTTAAGAGCTTTAGCAATTGCTTCTCTATTACAAATTTTTCCTCTTGCCGTATTGACTATGTAGGCACCTTTTTTCATTTTACTTATTAGCTTATCATCAAATAAATTCTCAGTTTCAGGATGTAATGGACAATTAATTGTTACTACATCGCAAACTTTAACTAAAGACTCTACTGAGTCATGAAATGTAAGATTTAATTCTTTTTCAACAGATTCTGGTAGTTTGTGTCTATCAAAATAATGAAGATGAACATCAAATGGTTTCATTTTTCTTAAGGCGTCTAAACCAATACGTCCAGCGGCAACAGTTCCAACATGCATACCTTCTACGTCGTAAGATCTATAAACTGCATCAGCTATATTCCATCCACCTTGATTAACAATATTGTGCTGGTTGTGATAGTCTCTTACTAAAGACAAAATCATCATTACAATGTGTTCCGCTACAGATCTTGAGTTACAATAAGTTACTTCAACAACATCTATCTTATTATCCATGGCAGCTTGTAAATCAACATGATCTGATCCAATACCAGCAGTAATTGCCATCTTTAATTTCTTTGCTGACTCTATTTTTTCTCTTGTTAAGTAATAAGGCCAAAAAGGTTGAGATATTACAATATCAGCGTTTACAAGCTCTTTATCTGCTTTACAACCTTTTGCATCTTTGTCTGAAGTTACGACCAATGTGTGGCCATTTGACTCTAAAAATTTTCTTAAACCTAGTTCTCCGGAAACACACCCTAATAATTCACCAGGATTAAAATCTATCCCTTTGGGACTTGGCAATGTCATTCCATCTGGATATTTATCGAGTTTTGGTAAACTAGGTATAGGGTAACTATTTGGCATCCCCCCTTTAGGATCATCGTATAAAACACAGAGTATTTTCATTTTTCCTCGCCATTTATTTGACTATTATCAAAGAGCAAAGTCAAACTTTTCTTGTATTGATTTTTCTGGACACCCCCCAGGCTTCATTGATATATCCCGAGAAATATGAAATTTTCATTGGAAATAACAATAAAGACAGACCTCTCAGTTTTACCAAAGGTTAAAGATGTCTACATAACAATGCTGCCTGGCAATAATTATAGAGATGTTGCTAACAAGGCCAAAGAGCTTGTACAAAATGGGTTTAATCCTGTCCCTCACTTCCCAGCACGATCAATAAAAAATTTGAATGAACTTAAAGACTACACCTTTATGTGCAAAGATTTTGGCGTAAAACAAGCTTTAGTTATTGGAGGTGGAGCAGAACCAATCGGAGATTACCACTGCTCGTTGCAATTATTAGAAAGTGGATTGTTTAATGGAATGAAGATAGGAATTGCTGGACACCCTGATGGGTCCCCTGATATATCGGATTCAGAATTAGAAAAAGCTATGAAAGACAAAATGCCATTTGCAGATTATATTGTTACTCAATGGTTATTAGATCCTAAACCCATAACTGATTTTATTTCAAAACAAAAATTACCAGTTCATGTAGGGATAACTGGGCCTTTAAAAATGAGCAGTTTATTAAAGTTTGCTGGTATTGTTGGTGCAAAAAACTCTATTAATTTTCTTAAATCAAATGCAACAAAAGCTATAGATTTGTTAAAACCAAAAGATCCAAATGATTTAATAGAGAGCTTAAAATCTTCAACAGAAAATTTTCATATTTATACATTTGGGGGTTTAAAAGAAACAAATAAGTGGTTAGAAAAAAATAATTATGCCTAAAAAAATAAAAAAGATAAAAAAACCAAAAAAAAATAAAAAATTTAAAGTTATTTCCTTTAAGCCTGAAAAAATTGATTACAGTAAAGTTAGACATGAAACTTCTGTTGATCAATCAGATAGACATGTGCCTTACAATTTAAGACAAAGTGGCTCCACAAAAGTAGAAATGCTAATTTCAACAAGAGTAAGAAAATCTCCTTATTGGCATCTTTCAATGCAAGCAGGTTGTTGGAGAGCAACAGTTTATAATCGTATTTATCATCCTAGAGGATATGTAAGACCAGAAAAAGGTGGAGCGATGGTGGAATATCAGGCTATTAAAAAACATGTAACTATGTGGAATGTTGCGGTTGAAAGACAAATTAGGGTTAAGGGACCTGATGCAGAAAAATTTGTAGATTACGTTATAACAAGAGATGCTACAAAGATTTCGACTATGAGAGGTAGATATGTAATTTTATGTAATTACAAAGGAGGAGTATTAAATGATCCAGTGTTATTAAGAGTTGCGGATGACGAGTTTTGGTTTAGCTTATCTGACTCAGATATAGGTTTATATTTACAAGGAGTAAACGCAGATAAAAGGTTCAAAGTTGAAGTAGACGAAATTGACGCTTGCCCAGTGCAAATACAAGGTCCAAAATCAAAAGCTCTGATGAATGATTTAATCGGAGATCAAGTTGATCTAGAAAAAATGCCATTTTATGGTTTAGCAGAAGCAAAAGTGGGTGGCCGTAGCTGCGTAATTTCCCAGTCGGGATTTTCGGGAGAGGCTGGATATGAAATATACTTAAAAAATGCCACTTTATATGCAGAAGACATGTGGAATGCAGTTCTTAAAGCAGGAAAAAAACATAAATTAATGGTTATAGCGCCAGCTCATCATAGAAGAATTCAAGCTGGAATACTTTCATGGGGCCAAGATATGGATCATGAGCACAATCCTTTCCAATGTAATTTAGGTTATCAGGTTTCTTTGTCTGGTAAAGGCGAATGGAACAAACAAACAGATTACGTAGGTAAGGAGGCACTAGAAAGGATGAAACAGCAAATCAAAAATGGAGAAAAGCCTTATAAACTTCAATTAGTTGGTTTGGAGTTAGGAGGAAAACCTATTGAAGACTATGCTAATGATTTTTATTTAATATCTAATGCTAATGGTGGAAAACCTGTTGGGTATATAACATCCCCTTGGTACCATCCTGAAAAAGGCACTAATATTGCAATGGGGTATGTTCCATTTGAGGGAAATGTGAACAACAATGGTTTTCCAATCGGTAATTTTGGAAAAAAATACAAAGTACATTTACCAAAAAAATATTCAAATAAACCTGTCAATGCAGTAATTGTTCCGATACCTTTTACTCAGTCATTTCACGCAAATACAAGAGAAGTTAAAAAATAGTTTTAACTGAAAAACGATGTTATTATTCAGTGATGAAGCAAGAGGAATTTTATAAAATATTTAAACCACAATTATCCCCAAAAAAAATGCTAGAGCTTGGAGTATTTGGCGGTGCATATTTTGCAGACGGCAGTATAAAAGAATTTCCTAAGTCATGGTTTATAAAAGCAAAAATTAGTAAAAATTTTGATGTAAGTTTAAATCGATTCAAAATAGAGTCTGGCTTGTCCAGACAAGAATGGATTAAAAAAGGCTGGATTTTTAAAGCAGACCCATTAGGTTGGTTCCAATGGTATTGTAGATTTAAAAACGGTAGAAGAATTCCGGAAATTGATAAAATTCAAATTAAAAGATGGAAAGCTTTTGGTGATAGGCATGGGCCTGCGGTAAAAAAAAATTGTGAGGCTGGAGACTTGCAATGCAGAAGAAGACAAAGACAGGCGCTTTTACAGTGGGCATATAATCCAATTTTCTAAATTAAACAGAGCCACAACAATGCTTATATTTTTTTCCTGAACCGCAGGGACATTTTTCATTCCTTCCTATTTTTTTGTTGTCTGAAGTTTTTGTATCTTGTTTAATGTTTTGTTGGTTTTCGTTAGAAACTACAATGTTTAGATTAAGTAAAAATTTGATAATATCAGTTTTTATTTTTTCTAATAATCCTTCAAAAAGAGTGAATGCTTCTTTTTTAAATTCTGATAAAGGATCCTTTTGACCATACGATCTTAGTCCAATAACTTGTCTTAATTGTTCTAAATATTGCAAATGTGATCTCCAGGAAAAATCAATAACTTGTAAAAATATTCTTTTTTCTAAATTTTCATTTTCATTTTTTCCAATAATATTCATCCTCTCTCTTTTTTTCGAGGAGTAGATATCTTTGATCTTTTTTGAAAACTCCTCATCACTTATTGATGAAAAAGATATTAATTCTTTATCGTTAACAATATTTCCGGTTATATTTTTGATAGATGTAAGGTAAATTTTTTCATCATTTGACTTTTTGTAAATATCTTTAACCAAACATAAGTTTTTTATCATCTCATTTAAGAATTCTTGCAGTATTTCCTCAACATTTTTTCCTTTAAGTATCTTTAATCTTTGAGAAAAGATTACACGTCTTTGATCATTCATTACGTCATCAAATTTTATAAGTGTTTTTCTGATGTCAAAATTTCTAGTTTCAACTTTTTTTTGAGCTCTTTCCATAGCTTTATTAATCCACGGGTGATCAATAGACTCATTTTGTTTTAAGCCTAATTTTTTAAGCATTCCGTCTATAGAGTCACCACCAAAAATTCTCATTAACTCATCTTGTAAACTAATAAAAAAGATAGAACTTCCAGGGTCACCTTGTCTTCCTGCTCGCCCTCTCAATTGATTATCAATTCTTCTGCTCTCATGTCTCTCAGTACCTATAATAACCAATCCGCCATTTTTTTTTACATTAAGTTCATCTTTTTTTATATTTTCCACATTGTTAATTTCCTCATCTTTAAAGTAATCTTTGTTTCCACCTAATTTTATGTCAGTACCTCGTCCCGCCATATTGGTTGCAATTGTAACTGCATTACTTTTCCCAGCTTCAGCTATAATTCCAGCCTCTTTATCGTGCTGTTTTGCGTTAAGTACATTATGTTTTATTTTTTTCTTATTTAAAATTTCTGAAATTTTTTCAGATTTTTCAATACTAGTTGTCCCAACTAAGACGGGTTGTCCCTTGTTGTTGCATTCAATAATTTTATTTGTAATTGCATTATACTTTTCAGGCTCAGTTCTAAAGATTTGATCATTAAAGTCTTTTCTTTGCATTTTTTTATTAGTTGGGATTGAAACAACATTGAGTTTATAAATATCAAAAAATTCTTCTGACTCAGTAACCGCTGTTCCAGTCATTCCTGATAATTTTTTATATAATCTAAAATAATTTTGATAAGTTATAGATGCTAGAGTTTGATTTTCTTCTTCGACCCTCACATTTTCTTTGGACTCCAAAGCTTGATGTAATCCATCTGAAAATCTCCTGCCATCTAAAATTCTACCAGTAAACTCGTCTATGATTTTAACTTTTCCATCTTTTACTATGTAATCAGTATCTTTTTTAAAAAGCATGTTAGCTTTTAAAGCTTGATTCACATGGTGAACAAGGCTTAAATTTTCTGGATCATAAAAATTGTTATTTTTAAGAATTTTTTTTTGAATTGATAGCTTTTCAATTTTATCTATTCCTTGATCAGTAAGTATTGCATTTTTATTTTTTTCATCAAGTTCAAAGTCTTTTGTATGTAAATGTTTAATTAGATCATTAGAGATAGAATAAAGATCAGATTTGTCTTCAACTTTACCAGAAATTATTAATGGTGTTCTTGACTCATCAATTAAAATGCTATCAACTTCGTCAACTATACAATAATTATGATCTCTCTGAACCATGTCATTAAGTTCGTATTTCATATTATCTCTTAAATAATCAAATCCAAGTTCATTATTTGTTGCGTAAGTAATATCGTTATTATAATTTTCTTTTCTTTTAATATCTTCTAAATCGTTAATTATGCATCCTGTTGAAACACCTAGAAATCTGAAAACTTTTCCCATCCATTCCGAGTCTCTTTTGGCCAAATAATCATTGACGGTTACAATATGAACACCTTTTCCAGTTAACGAGTTGAGATAAGCTGGTAAAGTAGAAACTAAAGTTTTACCTTCACCGGTCTTCATTTCAGCAATCTTACCTTGGTGTAAAATAATACCGCCAGCTAATTGAACATCATAGTGTCTTTCACCTAAGGTCCTTTTTGCTGCCTCTCTCACAAGCGCAAAACTCTCAGCCACAACCTCGTCCAAAGATCTTCCTTTTTTTAATGATCGTTTTAGGTTTTCTGTTTTTTCCTTAAATTCGCTATCAGAGAGAGATTTCACTGACTGCTCTTTGTCATTTATGGCTTGAATTAGATTTTTTGTTTTATCTAATTCTTGTTGATTAGAGCTTTTAAATAATTTACTAAAAGTTCTTGTAAATACATTCATTATACTTCTATATATGTATTTATATTCTAAATTAAATAGTAATTATGACGATAAACTTAAAAAACTTCCTTAGCAATAAAACTAAACTGGCAAAAATGGGGGAGTTTCAAAATTTAAAACAAATAGAGGGACTAGAAATGTCTTCCGTCTCAGCAGATTTATATGGCAACGGAAGAGATGATTTATCATTATTTTATTTTAGCAAAGGTGCTAATTACGCAGTCATGACTACTACTAATACTATAATTTCCGAAACTATAGCTTGGAATAACAGTTCTCATAAAAAATCGGTTAAAGGATTAATGGTAAACACAAAAAATGCAAATACCTTTACTGGCAGACAAGGAAAAGAAAGTTTGGATATAATAGCTAAAAACTTGTCAAGAATACTTACCATAAAAGAGTCAAAATCTGAAAAAGGTACGTCGGAAACTGTCAGAATTAAAGACTTAATCTTTGCTTCTACTGGAGTGATTGGCGAACAATTTCCAGTAGATAAAATTAAAGAAACATTACCAGATTTAGTTTCAAAACTTAAGAGTGATCATAATAAATTATTTTGGTTAAAAGTTGCTTCAGGCATAATGACCACGGATACAAAACCAAAAGTAGCGTATGAAGAATTAATAGTTGGAGATGAATTAATTAAAATTTGTGGAATTGCCAAAGGTTCAGGAATGATTGCTCCTAATCTCGCAACTATGCTATCTTTTATTTTTACCAATGCTGACATTAATTCAAATTTACTAAAATCACTTTTAAAAAGGGCAGTTGCAAATACTTTTAATGCGATAACTGTAGATAGCGATCAATCAACAAATGATATGATTTGCATTTTTTCTACTAGAGCTATAAAGATAGGGCAAAATCTTTCTCTAAATGACAAAATCATACAAAAATTTGAACTTAGTCTAAAAAAATTATGTTTAAATTTAGCTAAACAAATTGTTGTTGATGGTGAAGGAGCAAGAAAATTTTTAACTGTAAAAGTGATAAACGCGAAATCTTTAGGAAGCGCAAAAAAAATTGCGTTTTCTATAGCTAATTCACCTTTAGTAAAAACTGCTGTAGCTGGCGAAGATCCTAACTGGGGTAGAATCATAATGGGAATTGGAAAATCTGGGGAAATTATTGATACAAAAAAATTAAAAATTAAATTTGGAGATTATGTTGTAGCAGAAAACGGAAAAATTTCTGAAAGTTATAATGAGGAAAAATTAAAAGAATATATGAAATGGGACTCAATTCAAATTGAAATTAATTTAAAATTAGGCAATGATGCTTTCGAATGTTACACTTGTGACTTTACACACGATTACATAGATATTAATGCAGATTATAGAAACTAAAAAAATTTTTAAATGATTAAATATAATCTTAAGTGCGATAATGACCATGAATTTGAAAGTTGGTTTTCAAATTCTAATGAATTCGAAAAACTGAATAAAAAAAGGCTTTTGGAGTGCATATATTGTTCTTCAAAAAATATTAAAAAATCTATTATGGCTCCCATGGTTACTGCAACTAAATCAAAAGGTGGGGATTTAAACTTATTAAATAAAAAATTATCGAATAAAAAAAATGAATTATTGAGATTAAGAAATTATATTGAGAAAAATTTTGAATTTGTGGGAGATAAATTCAGTGAAAAAGCAAGAGAGGTTTTTTATGATAAAAAAACCAAAAGAGGTATATACGGCACAGCTAATGAGAATGAAAAAGCAGAATTAGAAGATGAAGGCATCGAACTGCTAAGTATCCCTTGGGTTAACAAAGACAATTAGTTTTTAACACTACTTATTATATAATTAACAGAGAGATTATCTGATCTTTTCCATTTTCTTAAAATAGGATTGAATTCTAAACCTTTAATATCATTAGTTGAAAATTTTTTATCAAATAATTTTTCTTGTAATTCCTCTGGTTTAATAAATTTATTCCAGTCATGAGTACCTATCGGAAGCCATCTCAAAACATATTCAGCTCCTATAATTGCTTTTATATAAGATATTAAAGTTCTGTTAATTGTAGCAGTGAACATAAGTCCGTTTTTTTTTAATAATTTTTGACATGACTTAAGATATAAATCCAAATTATCAACGTGCTCTACTACTTCAAGATTCAAAATAATATCAAATTTTTCTTTCTCTTTCATTTCTTCTGGTGAAATATTAAGATAATTAATTTTTAAGTCACTTTCTTTGCTGTGCAAATCAGCAACCTTTATATTTTTTTCTGACGCATCTATTCCAGTTACATTCGCTCCTAGTCTTGCCATTGGTTCGCTAATTAATCCGCCCCCACATCCAATATCTAGTATATTAAGATTTCTTAAAAAAAGTTTTTTTTGCCTATTAATTTTAAAATGTTTAGTAATCTCGTCCAAAATATATTCAATTCTTACTGGATTAAACATATGGAGGGGTTTAAATTTACCATTCACATCCCACCATTCATTAGCTAGTTTTGAAAACTTTTGAATTTCCTCTTTATTTATTGTACTCATATAATTTTAATTTATTAATAATACTTAATTAATCAGTTTATATTATATTAAAATCTAACAATGGCAAAAAAAGTTTTAAAATTTGGTGGAACTTCTGTAGGATCTATAGATAGAATATTGCATGTGGCTAAAATAATTAAAAAAGAATATGCCGCAGGTCACAAAATGATAGTTATAGTTTCAGCAATGTCAGGAAAAACTAATGAGCTTATTTCTCATTCAAAAAATATCTCAAAAAATTTTAACAAGAGAGAGCTTGATGTTTTGTTAGCTTCTGGAGAACAAGTAACAAGTGCTTTATTAGCAGGCGCTTTAATAGAACATGGTGTAATGTCAAAATCCTGGTTAAATTTTCAAATACCAATTTTAACTGAAGGAGAGCACTCCAACGCAAGAATTATTAATATGAATATTTCGAAAATAGATAAGTTTTTATCTGAGCGTGGAGTAGCCATTATTCCTGGTTTTCAAGGAATCTCAAAAAATGGAGATATTACAACTTTAGGCAGAGGAGGGTCAGACGCAACAGCTGTTGCTGTAGCTAAAATATTCAATGCAGATAGTTGTGAAATATATACTGATGTTGATGGTGTATTTTCAACTGATCCTAATAAAATACCAGTAGCAAAAAAAATTGATAAAATATCATATGATGAGATGCTCGAACTTTCTTCTCTGGGCGCAAAGGTTATGCAACCTTCAGCTGTTCAAACTGCGATGATGTACAACATTCCTTTAGAAGTAAGATCAACTTTTACAGACAGACATGGTACAGAAATTTTTAATCAAGTAAATTTAGACTACACTAAAAGTGTGACAGGAGTTGCATATTCAAAAGATGAGGCAAAAGTCACTCTTATAAGTGTTCAAGATAAACCAGGCGTTGCAGCAAACATATTCGAACCTCTTAGTAAAAATCAAATAAATGTTGATATGGTTATACAAAATATTTCTTCAGACCAAAAAACTACAGATATTACGTTTACTATTAAAAGAGATGATTTATTAAAAACAATAGACACGATTAAAAATAACAAAAAAATTCAATATGAAAGCTTAACTCATAATGATAAAGTATCCAAAATTTCAATTGTTGGAGCAGGGATGGTTTCAACACCAGGAGTTACATTTAAAATGTTCAAAGGACTTGCTGAAGAAAAGATAAACATTTTAGCTATTTCTACATCTGAAATAAAACTTTCAGTAATCATAAATGAGCATGATACTCTCAAAGCTGTAAAAAAACTACACACTACTTTTGATTTGGATTAATAATGGAAATTAGACCACACAGAATTATTAAAAGAAAAAAAACAAAAGAAATAAAAGTGGGACAGATTTCTGTTGGTGGAAACTCTCAAATTAGTGTTCAATCTATGACCAACACTCTTACAACAGATATTAAAGATACGATTGATCAAATACATGGGTTAGAAAAAGCTGGAGTAGATATAGTAAGAATATCTTGTCCAGATGAAAATTCTACAAAAGCTCTTAAAGAAATTGTAAAAGAGGTTAAGACCCCAATAGTAGCTGATATCCACTTCCATTACAAAAGAGCAGTCGAGGCATCGAAAATGGGCGCTAGCTGTTTAAGGATCAACCCAGGCAATATTGGTTCAAAAGATCGAATTCTAGAAGTAGTGAAAGCTGCAAAAGATAATAATTGTTCAATTAGAATTGGTGTGAACGCAGGTTCACTAGATAAAGTTTTGTTAGAAAAATATAAAGAGCCCTGTCCAGAAGCTTTAGTTGAAAGTGCAATGTATAATGTAAAATTATTAGAGGATAACGATTTTTTTAATTTTAAAATAAGTGTAAAGTCTTCAGACGTTTTTTTAACTGTTAAATCTTATAGAAAGCTATCAGAAATTTGTAATTACCCTCTGCATCTTGGAATAACTGAAGCAGGAGGTCTTTTTACGGGAAGTATAAAATCATCAATTGGTATTGGTCAACTTTTAATGGAAGGTATAGGAGATACAATAAGAGTTTCATTGTCATCTGATCCAGTTGATGAAGTAAAAGCAGGGTACGAGATACTAAAATCTTTGGGAATTCGAGCAAGAGGAGTAAATATAATTTCTTGTCCTTCTTGTGCTCGTCAAGCTTTTCCTGTGATAGAAACGGTTAAAGAGCTAGAGAGAAAATTATCTCACGTTACAAAACCTATTACGCTTTCTGTCATAGGATGTGTGGTTAACGGCCCAGGAGAGGCGGCGCAGACCGAAATAGGATTAACAGGAGGTGGGCAAGATAATAATCTTTTGTACCTATCTGGCTTGCCACATAAGAAGGTTGCAAGTAAAAAAATAATAGACCAAGTTGTTCAACTTGTAGAAGAAAAGATTAAAGAAAAAAATAATTAAATAATGATACCAAAAGAAAAGGTGCAAGATATTATTGCAAGACATGATAATTTAGAAAAGGAATTGTCTTCAGGCGATATAGATCCAAAATTATTTGCAAAAAAGTCTAAAGAATATTCAAGCCTAGGAGTAATAATTGCAATTGCTCGTGAGTATTTAAAATTCGACAATGAAAAAAGTGATTTAGAGAATATCATCAAAGATAAAAAAAATGATACTGAAATTGCTGAAATGGCGCAAAAAGACTTAAACGATTTAAAACTTAAGAAGGAAGATTATGAAAATAAATTAAAGATCTTTCTGCTTCCGAAAGATGAAGATGACAATAAGAACGCTATTGTAGAAATTAGAGCTGGTACTGGAGGATTAGAGGCCTCACTATTTTGTTCAGACTTATTTAAGATGTATGAAAAAGTATGCTCCAAAAAAAGGTGGAATTTAGAGATAATTAGTATTTCAAAAAGTGAGGCTGGGGGTTTTAAAGAAGTTATTTTCTCTGTTAGTGGAAATGATATTTATTCTTATTTAAAATACGAGTCAGGAGTGCATAGAGTTCAAAGAATACCAAAGACAGAAACTCAGGGAAGGGTTCATACCTCAGCTGCAACCATTGCTGTTTTGCCTGAAGCAGAGGACGTTGACATACAAATAAAAGAGTCAGATTTAAGAATAGATGTTTTTAGAGCAGGAGGACCTGGAGGTCAGTCAGTTAATACCACTGATAGTGCAGTTAGGATTACACATATTCCAACTGGTGTTGTAGTTAGTCAACAAGACGAAAAGTCTCAACATAAAAATAAAGCCAAAGCTTTAAAAATTTTAAGATCAAGAGTGTACGAAGCAGAAAAAAGAAAAAAAGATCATGAAAGGTCAACGAACAGGAGGAGTCAAATAGGTACCGGCGATAGATCTGAAAGAATTAGAACTTACAATTTTCCACAAGGTAGAGTAACAGATCATAGAATTAATTTAACACTGCATAAGCTTGATGAGTTTTTAAGTGGAGAGATTCATGAAGAAATGAATCAAGAACTTAGATTGAAAGAACAAGATATAAAGTTAAAAAATTTAAACTGATGGAAGCTTTAAAATTATTAAATCGTGCTTCTCACTTCCTCAAAAGCAAGGAAATTAATTCGCATAGAATCGACTCAGAACTTTTACTTTCAAGCGTTTTAGATAAATCTAGGGAAGATTTAATAATAAATATTGAAAAGAATGTTGCAAAAAGTGAAATAACTAAATTCAATAAGTTTGTTTGTAGACGATCATTAAAAGAACCTGTTGCGTATATACTTAATAGAAAAGAATTTTGGAGTAAACAATTTATTGTTGATAAAAATACTTTGATACCTAGGCCAGAAACAGAATTAATGGTTGAAAAGATAGTAAAGATTTTTAGTTCAAGAAATATTTCTATCTTAGACATTGGCACAGGAAGTGGATGTATACTATTAAGTATAATGTTTGAGCTAAAAAACTCTAAAGGTATAGGAATAGATATATCTAAAAAAGCTATCAAAATAGCTAATAAGAATTTAAGAATGTTAAGATTAACAAATAGAGTTAAGTTTTTAAGAATGTCTTTTACCGAAATTTTTAACAAAAAATATGATTTAATTGTATCAAATCCACCTTATGTTTCTAAGAAAGAGCTAAGAAATCTAGATGATGATGTTAAAAGATTTGAACCTAAATTAGCACTAGATGGTGGAAATGATGGGCTTGACGTTATTAAAAAAGTTATCTACAAATCCAAGAGTATCTTAAAAATTAAAGGTATGCTCGCCTTAGAAATAGGAAATGGGCAATTAAAAAAAGTTTCAAATATTTTAATAAGAAATAAGTTTAAAACTAGATATTTAGTTAGAGATTATCGAAAGAATGTTAGATGTATATTGGCAACTTTAGAACAATGAACTTTTGATCAACTAAGATAGAAACTATGAACAACAACCGAAGAAGAAATTTTAGGCAGAGACAACAAAAGAATAATTTCAGAAGAAGAAATGGTTCTCTAGGCTCAACAAATGGAAGTAGTTTTAGTAATGGAAATCTAAATTTTAATAGAAATGGCTCAATGACAAATCCACATAATGTTGAAAAAACAATGCAAAAATTTCAACAGCTTGCAAAAGATGCTCAAAGTAGTGGAGATCCGGTTTTAGTAGAAAATTATTTGCAACATGCCGATCATTATTCAAGAAGGTTAGCTGAATTAAATGACAGAAATAAAGACAATGTAAATACTAACCAAAATAACAAACCTGTTGAAACAGAATCAAAAGATACTACAAAAGATCAGAACAAATAGTTTTTTTATCTCAATTTAGATAATTTTAAATCTATTTTTATTCTTTCTAACTCAAAAAGCTCTCTAGGCTCTCCTTTCAAAATTTTTCCTGAAGGTAATTTTAGTCTTTGAGAATTTACTTTTTTTCCATTAACTATAACCTCATAATGAAGGTGAGGACCTGTAGACAATCCCGTTGAACCAACATAACCAATTATTTGTCCCTGCTTAACCCGCCTTCCTTCTTTAATACCTCGTGCAAAACTTTTCATATGTGCATACACCGTTTCATAAGTAGAATTATGTTTTATCTTAACACAATTTCCACCACCACCACACCACCTTGCTCTCGTAATCTTTCCAGCTCCTGATGCCATAATAGGTGTGCCCGTAGGTGCTGCAAAATCTGTTCCTCTGTGCATTTTATTATATCCTAAGATAGGATGTTTTCTCATACCATAAGAGGAGGATAATCTTGCTCCATTAATAGGAGTTTTCATTAAAGATTTTACAATACTTTTACCTTTTATATCGTAATAACCTGTCTCTTTATTATCTTTAAAATTATAAAGATTTATTTCTCCACCATTTACAAACATTGACGCATAAATTATTTTCCCTGTATCCTGAACAATGTTATTATCGTCTTCAAATCTTTCATATAAGATTTCAAACCAATCACCCTTTCTAATATCTCTTTGAAAATCTACTTCAAATCCAAATATTCTTGCAAACTCGATAATAATGTTTGGCTCTATGTTTACCTCTGTTGCAGCACTATATAAATTATTTTTTATTTCATTTTTTACAACAACCTCTTTTTTGTAAAGCTGAAGCACGTTTTCTCTAATAATAAAATCATTTTGAGTTTTTCTTACCTCAATACTAAGCGTATTATTGACTGGATATATTAAATTTACAACAGAGTTAGACCCATTCTCTAGTTTTTTTATTACTATCGACAATTGTCTTCCAGCGTAGATATTTGTAAGTTTTTTTTGTTTTAAATTATTTGATATAATCTTAATATCAGAAGACTTAATTTCTAGCTTTTTTAATATTTTTTCTATTGAATCATTATTTTTTATTAAATACTTTACTTCTTTATACGGACTTTTTAATCTAGAAATAAAATAATCACCTAAACTAAAAAATTCTTTTGACTCAACGATTGAATTTAGATTTCGGCTTTCTATCTCAATTTTCTTTTCATTTAAATTTGATACAATGATAAAAATTATGTAAAAAACGAAAACTAAAAAAAAATAAGCTAAATATTTCAAACTTAATTTTTTTCTAACATAATTATCGTCTTTAAAATTTCTAATTATTTTGGGAAAATGATTAAATATTTGATTTAGCGCCATAGTTGTTTTCTATAAAAAATATGTCTGATTTGCAACGAATGAACTGTAAAAAACGCCTATATTTACTAACTTTTATAACCAATATACGCCTTGACTTATAGCTGATTTGTAATAAAAACACCGCTCACCTCAATGCAAATATTTTTTATTAGCGCCAGAGGTGTGTAGATTTTAAGCTTAAAATCTTAGCTTTTTTAAATTGTGAATTTTTAAGAAGAGAAGTGTGGACGGCTAGGTTAATAAAGAAATTGTCGTACACACTTTAACGAAAGTAATTTTAGTTTATCTAAAATTATTAAAGCTAGTGTGCGCCGTTATTAAACTTGAGAGTTTGATCATGGCTCAGAACGTACGCTGGCGGCACGCCTAACACATGCAAGTCGAACGCAGTAGCAATACTGAGTGGCAAACGGGTGAGTATAATGTGGGAATCTGCCTTTTGGTTTGGAATAACACGAGGAAACTTGTGCTAATACCGAATAAGCCTTTACGGGGAAAGTTTTAACGCCGAAAGATGAGCCCGCACTTGATTAGCTAGTTGGTAAGGTAAAAGCTTACCAAGGCAATGATCAATAGCTGTTCTTAGAGGAAGACCAGCCACATTGGGACTGAGACACGGCCCAGACTCCTACGGGAGGCAGCAGTGGGGAATCTTGCACAATGGGGGAAACCCTGATGCAGCGATGCCGCGTGAGTGAAGAAGGCCCTTGGGTTGTAAAACTCTTTCGTCGGGGAAGAAAATGACTGTACCCGAATAAGAAGGTCCGGCTAACTTCGTGCCAGCAGCCGCGGTAATACGAAGGGACCTAGCGTAGTTCGGAATTACTGGGCTTAAAGAGCTCGTAGGTGGTTAAAAAAGTTGATGGTGAAATCCCAAGGCTTAACCTTGGAACTGCCATCAAAACTTTTTAGCTAGAGTGTGATAGAGGTAAGTGGAATTTCTAGTGTAGAGGTGAAATTCGTAGATATTAGAAAGAACACCAAATGCGAAGGCAACTTACTGGGTCACTACTGACACTGAGGAGCGAAAGCATGGGTAGCGAAGAGGATTAGATACCCTCGTAGTCCATGCCGTAAACGATGTGTGCTAGACGTTGGAAATATATTTTTCAGTGTCGCAGCGAAAGCATTAAGCACACCGCCTGGGGAGTACGACCGCAAGGTTAAAACTCAAATGAATTGACGGGGACCCGCACAAGCAGTGGAGCATGTGGTTTAATTCGAAGATACGCGCAGAACCTTACCAACACTTGACATGTTCGTCGCGAGCCTAAGAGATTAGGCTTTTCAGTTTGGCTGGACGAAACACAGGTGCTGCATGGCTGTCGTCAGCTCGTGTCGTGAGATGTTGGGTTAAGTCCCGCAACGAGCGCAACCCCTACTTTTAGTTGCCACCATTTAGTTGGGCACTTTAAAAGAACTGCCAGTGATAAGCTGGAGGAAGGTGGGGATGACGTCAAGTCCTCATGGCCCTTATGTGTTGGGCTACACACGTGCTACAATGGCACTTACAATGGGAAGCAAAGAGGCGACTCCTAGCTAATCCCAAAAATGTGTCTCAGTTCGGATTGTACTCTGTAACTCGAGTGCATGAAGCTGGAATTGCTAGTAATCGCGGATCAGCGCGCCGCGGTGAATACGTTCCCGGGTCTTGTACACACCGCCCGTCACACCATGGAAGTTGGTTACACCTTAAGGCAAAGCTTATACCTTTGACTACGGTACGATCAGCAACTGGGGTGAAGTCGTAACAAGGTAGCCGTAGGGGAACCTGCGGCTGGATTACCTCCTTTCTAAGGAAGACCAAAAATTTCATTTGGTCTTAAAAAATTAAGTTAATGTGGCCGTCCTTATTTCTCTTCTTATTAATTAAAAGTGTCTCATACATGCTTAGGGGCCGGTAGCTCAGGTGGTTAGAGCGCACCCCTGATAAGGGTGAGGTCGGACGTTCGAGTCGTCCTCGGCCCACCATTTTCATGGGGGATTAGCTCAGCTGGGAGAGCGCCTGATTTGCATTCAGGAGGTCAGCGGTTCGATCCCGCTATCCTCCACCAACTTTGGCACTTTTAGCTTTTTCAAATTGTAAATAATTATTATCAATATCTATATCCGATTGTTCGAATAGATGAACAATCAATAAATGTTCGAATAGATGAACATTTAATAAAAATTTAATTTAGACAGAAAATTATTTTCTGTGCATAAATCAAGCGTTTAAGGGCGTATGGCGGATGCCTAGGCACTGAAAGGCGATGAAGGACGTGGTATACTGCGATAAGTTTCGGGGAGCTGTATGCAGGCTTTGATCCGAAAATTTCCGAATGGGATAACCCACCACTTTATGTGGTACTTTAAACTGAATTCATAGGTTTAAAGAGCTAACCCGGAGAACTGAAACATCTAAGTAACCGGAGGAAAAGAAATCAATTGAGATTCCGTTAGTAGTGGCGAGCGAACGCGGAATAGGCCAGTAACATCATTAAGATAATCTAAATAGTTTGGAAAAACTAACCACAGAGGGTGATAGTCCCGTAGGAGTAATGCTTAATGTTGTTCTTGAGTAGAGCGGGACACGTGTAATCTTGTTTGAATATAGGGGGACCACCCTCTAAGCCTAAATACTCTTCAGTGACCGATAGTGAACTAGTACCGTGAGGGAAAGGTGAAAAGAACCCCTATTAGGGGAGTGAAATAGAACCTGAAACCGTATGCCTACAAACAGTCGAAGCTCTTTTTAGAGTGACGGCGTACCTTTTGTATAATGGGTCAGTGACTTAATTTATCCAGCAAGCTTAAGCCGTAAGGTGTAGGCGTAGCGAAAGCGAGTCTTAAATGGGCGTAAGTTGTATGAATTAGACCCGAAAACGAATGAGCTTACCATGAGCAGGTTGAAAGCAGGGTAACACTTGCCGGAGGACCGAACCAGTTGACGTTGAAAAGTCTTTGGATGACTTGTGGTAAGGGGTGAAAGGCCAACCAAATTCGTAGATAGCTGGTTTTCCGCGAAAACTATTTAGGTAGTGCGTTGAGTAAATTAATAATTGGAGGTAGAGCACTAAAGGGGCTAGGGGAGAGAAATCTTTACCAACCCTCATAAAACTCCGAATGCCAATTATTTTACCTCAGCAGACAGACTGTGGGTGCTAAGGTCCATGGTCGAAAGGGAAAAAGCCCAGATCACCAGATAAGGTCCCTAAATCATGATTAAGTGTGAAAGGATGTGGAGATTCCTAAACAGCCGGGAGGTTGGCTTAGAAGCAGCCATCCTTTAAAGATAGCGTAACAGCTCACCGGTCTAATAGAGTTTCTGCGCCAAAGATGTAACGGGGCTCAAATCATGTACCGAATCTGTGGATTTATAATTTCTTCGGAAATTATATCTGGTAGCGGAACGTTCTGTAAGCCTGTAAAGGGATACCCGTGAGGGATCCTGGAGGTATCAGAAGTGCGAATGCTGACATAAGTAACGATTAACAGAGTGAAAAACTCTGTCGCCGAAAATCCCAGGGTTCCTGCGCAAGGTTAATCCGCGCAGGGTTAGTCGACCCCTAAGTCGAGGGCGAGAGCCGTAGACGATGGAAACAAGGTTAATATTCCTTGACCCGATGGTAGTGACGGATTTTGTAAATTGTTAACTCTTATTGGATTGAGTTAGCCGTGAAAAAGTCCCAGGAAATAGCTCCATCATAGGATCGTACCCTAAACCGACACAGGTGGATTATTAGAGTATAATTAGGCGCTTGAGAGAATGATGTTGAAGGAACTCGGCAAAATGCCTCTGTAACTTCGGAAGAAAGAGGACCCATTTTTAGGCAACTCTAAGTGGGTGGCACAAGCCAGGGAGATGCGACTGTTTATCAAAAACACAGGGCTCTGCTAACACGTAAGTGGATGTATAGGGTCTGACGCCTGCCCGGTGCTGGAAGGTTAATGTGGTGAGTGCAAGCTCACTCCTGAAGCCCCAGTGAACGGCGGCCGTAACTATAACGGTCCTAAGGTAGCGAAATTCCTTGTCGGGTAAGTTCCGACCTGCATGAATGGCGTAACGATATCTCCGCTGTCTCCAACATCAACTCAGTGAAATTGAATTCTCCGTGAAGATGCGGAGTTCCCGTGGTTAGACGGAAAGACCCCGTGCACCTTTACTACAACTTTATATTGGTGTTAGGAATGATATGTTTAGCATAGGAGGGAGACTTTGATGTTTTGGCGTCAGCTAAAACGGAGTCACCAGTGAAATACCTCTCTTATTATTCTTGACATCTAACTGCTTGCCGTAATCCGGCAGCAAGACATTGTATGGTGGGTAGTTTGACTGGGGCGGTCGCCTCCCAAAAAGTAACGGAGGCGTGCGAAGGTAGGCTCAGAACGGTCAGAAATCGTTCGTAGAGTGCAATGGCATAAGCCTGCCTGACTGCGAGACTGACAAGTCGAGCAGAGTCGAAAGACGGTCATAGTGATCCGGTGGTTCTGAGTGGAAGGGCCATCGCTCAACGGATAAAAGGTACGCCGGGGATAACAGGCTGATACCCTCCAAGAGTCCATATCGACGAGGGTGTTTGGCACCTCGATGTCGGCTCATCACATCCTGGGGCTGGAGCAGGTCCCAAGGGTTTGGCTGTTCGCCAATTAAAGTGGTACGTGAGCTGGGTTCAGAACGTCGTGAGACAGTTCGGTCCCTATCTGCCATGGGTGTAGAAGAATTGAGAGGATTTGTCCCTAGTACGAGAGGACCGGGATGAACATACCACTGGTGGACCGGTTGTAGCGCCAGCTGCAGTGCCGGGTAGCTAAGTATGGACAAGATAACCGCTGAAAGCATCTAAGTGGGAAACTTACCTCAAAACTAGTTCTTCCTATAGAGCCGTAGTAGACCACTACGTTGATAGGCTGGGTGTGGAAGCGCCGCGAGGCGTGAAGCTGACCAGTACTAATAGCTCAATTGGCTTGATTTATGCACTGAAAAAAATTTTCAAGTTTAATTAAATTTTTTAGATAATTAAGGAAAATTTTTATAATTCCAATTAATATATTTGATAATGATTATTTTCAGAATTGATTTAGGGCGTAAATACGGATTAGGCCACTACTCAAGAATAAAGTCACTCATAAATTATTTAAATATAAAAAAATACAAAATAGTAATCGATAAACAATCAGATAAAAAATTTTTATTATCTAAGAAAGATGAGATTGTTTCATTATACTCTCATAATGAAACTTTTAAAAACGAGATGCATGATGCTAAGAAGTTTTTAAAATTATTAAAAGACAACCATAAAAAATTAATTATAATAAAAGATAGTTATCGTATGGGATATAACTGGGAGAAATTAGTTTCAAGGTCATGCAAAAAGGTAATCTCTATAGACGACTCATTAAATAACAAACATTTCTCAGATATATATATAAATCATAATCCTGGAATCTCAAATAATGATAAAACGTTACTAATAAATTTAAAAAAAAAGAATAAAAAAAACTGTAAATTTTTACTCGGTTCGGACTTTGCGTTATTCAATTCAAAATATAAAAAAAAAAAAAGAATTTCATCAGATTTGGTTTTTTATAACGGCGGTTCAGGTGATTTATCAATTTATGAAAAGATTATAAAAAAATTAAAAAAAATTAAAAAAAATTTTAAAATTTCAATAATAATTGGCCCATACTCAAAAAATCAGGAATTTATTTCTAAATTTAAGAATTTTTCAAAAATTAAATTAGTAAAAAAGCAAACGAATATTTGTGAAATTTTAAAAGGAACAAGATTATTTATTTCTCCAGCTAGTATATCAATGTTCGAGTCTTCTTTTTTGAAGATACCAACTTTATTGATTAAAATGAATGACAAACAAAATTTACCCGATCTTAGCTATGAAAAACTAGGCCATTATTTTTCATTACGCAAGAATGATATTAAATATACGGATAAAATTGCTAATTTGATTTATTTAATGTTTAATAACTCATCTCAAATAAAAAAAACAATGTCGCAATCAAACCTTAACATTAAAAAAATTCAAATAAATTATAGAAAAAATTTAAAGTTTTAAAATGAAAAATTTTGAAGTACGTGAAATCAATGATAGCATAATTAATAAATATTTGTATTACAAAAATTTATTTGTAAATAGAAAATATTCGTCTCATAAAAGAATGATTAAAAAAATTGATCACTATCAGTGGTGGTTTCAAAAACAAAAAAAAAGAAAATCTTTATTAATATTCAAAGAAAAAAAATTAATCTATATTTCTACCGCAGACCATTTTAAATTTAAAAATTATAATTTTGTTCATTCAGGCTTAATTAGCTGTCTTCCAGAAACAAATTTATTTGACTTGCTAAAAGCAATTAAACTACAAAATGAATATCTTAATAAATTGAAAAAAAAATATTGCTTTATTACAGTTGATCTCAAAAATAAAGTTTTAATGCAGCACTGGAAATATTTCGGTTATTCCTTGTTACAAAGAAAAAATATTTTTTACAATTATGTAAGAAAGTTCCTTAAAGTTGGGAAAAATTATAAAATTTTTTACAGAAAGGTCTGAAAATGGTTTTTAAAAAAAATTTCAAGATCGGTTCAAAAAATATTGGTGAACATCAAAGGTGCCTCATAGTAGCTGAGATTTCAGCAAATCATAATAATAATTTCAAAATAGTAAAAAAACTTATAAAATCCGCAAAAAAAAGTGGAGCTGATTTAATTAAAATTCAAACATATACCGCAGACTCATTAACGTTAAAGTCGAACAAAAAAGATTTTAAAATCAAAAAAAAAAATCCTTGGAGTACAAGCAAAAACTTTTGGAAATTGTATAAAAAAGCAGAGACTTCAAAAGAGTTGACTAAAAAAATTTTTAAATATTCAAGATCAATAGGCATGGACATTTTCTCAAGTCCCTTTGATATTTCAGCTGTTGATTTTTTAGAAAAAATTAATTGTCCAGCTTATAAAATACCCTCACCTGAGATTACTCATATTCCCATGATAGAAAAAATTGCAAAAACAAAAAAACCTATAATTTTATCTTTAGGACTGGCAAACAAGGAAGATATTGAACTTGCATTAAGAACAATAAAAAAACAAGGCAATAATAAAGTACTTATGTTGCAATGTGTATCGTCCTATCCAGCACCTTTAAATGAACAAAATATTTTATCTATCAAAAATTTAAAGAAAAATTTTAAGATTTTAACTGGGCTTTCCGATCACACTAAAGGATATATCGCGCCAGTAGCCGCAGTAGTTATCGGTGCAAAAATGATTGAAAAGCATTTTAACATATCAAAAAATAAAACAGTCGATTCCTTTTTTTCCTCAAATGAGAGAGAATTTAAAAGCATGGTAGACAATATAAGACTTGCTGAGTCAACATTAGGTTCTGGTAAAATTGAAATTTCAAAAAGCTCGAAACAAAACTACAATACAAGAAGATCTATTTATGTATCAAAGAACATCTCAAAAGGGGAAAAAATAACAAAACACAATATTAAAATTGTTAGACCTGGGCATGGATTACACCCGAAGTTTTATAAATATATTTTAAACAAAAAATCAAAAATTAATTTGAAAATAGGCGATAGATTTAAAATCCAATATGTCAAAAAAAATTAATTTTTTCATCAAAAAATTTAAAAAGTTTGAAAAAAATAAAGCTCTAATATTGGAAAACGGAAAATCTTTTACTTATAAAAACTTAATTACAAGCTCTTTAAAAATTTCTAAGAAACTTGATAATCAAAAAAGATTAGTATTTTTATTAGGACAAAATAATTTTGAGACAATCGCTGGTTATATTTCGTTTGTTAACCAAGGTTTTGCTATTGCTTTTTTAGATTACAGGATAAATGATATATTTTTGAAAAGATTGGTCTCAAAATATAATCCAAAATATATTTTTTGTGAAAAAAGAAAAATTAAGAGCGGCTATCTTAATGTTTTAAATTTTAAGTCATATGTTCTTATGGAAAAAACAAAAGGTGTTAAATATAATATTGATGAAAAATTAATGCTTCTTATGTCTACTTCAGGCTCAACAGGTTCACCCAAATTAGTAAAACAATCGTATCAAAATATATTAGCTAATTCTCAAAGCATAATAAAATACTTAAAAATTAGGAGCAAAGATATAACTATTACAACTTTACCAATATCTTATGTGTATGGGTTGTCAGTAATAAATACCCATCTTTTGTCAGGAGCGCGAATTGTTTTAACAAATAGAAGTATGGTTGAAAATAATTTTTGGAAACTAATTAAAAATTTTAAAGTAAATAATTTTTCAGGAGTACCTTATAATTACTCAATCGTAGAAAAAATTTTAAAAAGCAAGATTCCCCCATCAATTAAATATTCTACACAAGCGGGAGGAAAAATGAATCACCAATTAATAAAAAATATTATTAAGATTTATAAAAAAAATAATATTAAGTTTTTTCAAATGTATGGCGCTGCAGAGGCTACATCCAGAATGTCATATTTGGACTGGAAATATGCTGATAAAAACATAGGAAGCATCGGTAAAGCTATTCCTGGAGGTAGTTTTTTTCTTATAAATAATAAAGGGCAAAAAATTGAAAAAAGTTTTCGAAAAGGAGAATTAGTTTATCGAGGAAAAAATGTTTTTATGGGATATGCAAGAAATATTAAAGATCTATCAATTCCAGATATTAATAAAGGTATTTTAAAAACCGGCGACATAGCCTATGTCGACAAAAAAGGTTTTTATTACATAGTTGGAAGAAAAAACCGTTATTGTAAAATTTATGGTGTTAGAGTTGACTTATCAGAACTTGAAAAATTTCTTTTAGAACAAGGCGTTGACACAGTAATGAAAGAAGGGGGTGAAAATAAGATTATTGTATATTCAAAGAATACAATTAAAACAAAAAAAAAAATTAAACAATTATCAAAGTTAACATCTATAAATTTAAATGTTTTTATTATAAAAACTTTTAAAAACAAGAATTTAACAAACAATTTAAAATATAAGATATAATTACATAATGCAGTTTTTAAATAAAATAATTAATCAAAACGCTTTTTCGTTAGATCCTAGGTATAAAGCTAAGTTTTTTCAAGAAAGTATAAATTTCCTTACCTCCCATCATTTTAAAAGATCAAATTTATACAAAGATTACCTAAAGGGATTAAATTATGTAACAAAAAAAAACAATAATTTAAGTGATATTCCTTTCTTGCCAGTGAGGTTATTTAAAGATTTTGATTTTATTAGCATTAAAAAAAAAGAAATTTTCAAAACACTCTTATCCTCTGGAACGTCAACCAATAAAGTATCAAAAATTTTTATAGATAAAACAAATGCATTTAATCAAATGAAAGTACTTCAGAAAATTTTTTACAACGTAATTGGAAATTCTCGTTTACCTATGCTCGTATTAGATAAACAAAATCAAAATTTAGATAGAAAAAAATTTAATGCTAGTGCAGCGGCAATAAGTGGTTTTTCTATATTTGCAAATAAAATTGAATATATATTGAATCAAAAAAACGAAATAGATTATAAAAAACTTAATACTTTTCTGTCAGAAAATAAAGATAATCAATTTTTAATTTTTGGTTTTACTTACAATGTTTATAATTATCTTCTTAAAAAATTAGACCCCTCAAAACTTATTACAAAAAATTTATCAAATGCTTTTTTGATTCATGGTGGAGGCTGGAAAAAAATGGAGCAAAAGAAAATAAATCGATCTCAGTTAAATAGTGAACTCGAAAAAAAATTTGTAATCAAAAATATCAGAAATTACTATGGTTTAGTTGAACAAATAGGATCGATTTTTTTTGAGTGTAAATGCGGTTATTTTATAGCTTCTAATTTTTCTGACATAATTATAAGAGACGAAAACTTGGAAATTTCAAAAAAAGGTGAAAAAGGCCTTGTTCAACTTTTATCTCTCTTGCCAACTAGTTATCCAGGCCATAGTATTTTGACAGAGGATATTGGCGAAATAGTTCATGACAGCAAATGCAAGTGTTACGGACATGGAAAGAGATTTTTGATCCATGGCAGACTTCAAAATGCTGAGCTTAGAGGTTGTAGTAATATATAATTATGAGGCAAAAAAGAAAAATAGAATATCTAGTAGGAAAAAATTCAAAACTAAACAGAACCTTTGAGCCATTTAATCTTCTGGTAATCAACTTTTTAGATGATTTTTCTAAATCATTAGATAATAAATTTAACAATCAAAAATATCCTGATTTGAAAGCTTTGTCTTTTTTCTGTAGAAAAAAAAATATTCTCAATTTGAAAGATAAACATTTCAATCATGGAACAGTGAGGTTTGGGCTAGGATTATTGTTTCACATAACCCCTTCTAACA
>CACLBB010000003.1 GCA_902605035.1 uncultured Pelagibacteraceae bacterium | reverse complement strand
CTAAAAATTTTAAGATGAATTAAATGAGTCATAAAAAAATAGTATTTTCTGGAGTTCAGCCTAATGGTAATTTACATTTAGGAAATTATTTAGGCGCTTTAAAAAATTTTGTATCTTTACAGAAAAATATAGATTGCATCTATTGTGTTGTTGACTTGCATGCAATAACAGTTTTTCAAAATCCTAATGAATTAAAAAATAATATTTTAGAAACAACGGCAAGTTTTTTAGCTACTGGCTTAGATCCATCTAAAAGTATCATTTTTAATCAATCATCGGTTTCAGAACACTCTGAATTAGCATGGATCTTAAATTGTGTTTCAAGGATTGGATGGTTAAATAGGATGACGCAATTTAAGGATAAGGCTGGTTCAGATAAAGAAAAAGCAAGTGTAGGTCTTTACATTTATCCAAATCTAATGGCCGCAGATATTTTGCTATATAAAGCTACACATGTTCCTGTAGGAGCAGATCAAAAACAACATTTAGAATTATCAAGAGATATAGCTCAAAAATTTAATAAAGATTTTAATTGTGAAAATTTTTTTCCATTGCCAGAACCTCTTATTCCAAAGAACATCTCAAGGGTGATGAGTTTGAGAGATGGCACTAAAAAGATGAGTAAATCTGAAACTTCAGACTATTCGAGAATAAACTTAAAAGACAATGCAGACGAAATAATTAAAAAAATTAAAAAAGCTAAGTCAGATTCTAAAGCTATTCCTGATAATATAAAATCTCTTGAAGAGAGACCTGAGGCACTTAATTTGTTAAATATATACTCTGAAATTACAAAAATTGAATTAGAGAAGGTAATTAAGGAGATGTCTGGAAAAGACTATTCTTTTGTTAAAAAAAAACTAGCGGACGTTTTAGTTGATGAAATTTGTCCAGTTGGAAAAGAAATTGATAAATTGATGGGCGATAAGACGCATTTGTTACAAATATTAAAAAAAGGCACTGAAAAAGCTAGAATAATAGCTGAGGAGAACCTTAAAAATATACGTGAAAAAGTTGGTTTGATATAATATAAATTTCTATGATCCAAACTGAACCAACACCAAATCCTGAGTCGTTAAAATTCTTATCTGAAAAAGTTATTTCTGATATAGGAACAGAAGAATTTCAGAAAAATGACATAAGCAAAGACTCCAATCCTTTTATTAAAGAGTTATTGAGCTTTAAAGGGGTAGAATTAGTTTTACTTTCTAAGAACTTTTTATCAGTAAAAAAAACAAAAGATATTTCTTGGGACGAGCTTAAACCTATGGTTATTTCACATCTAAATCATTACTTTGAAAATAATTCAGAGCCTATATTGACAAAAATTACTAAAACCAAAGAAATTAAAGGAGAGCAAAGTGAAACAGTAAAAAAAATAATAGAGGTTTTAGATACTAAAATTAGACCAGCAGTAGCAAGAGATGGAGGTGATATTAAATTTAAATCCTTTGAGAATGGTATACTAAAAGTTGAACTTCAAGGGAGTTGTTCAGGTTGCCCAAGTTCATTAATGACACTTAAACAAGGAGTGCAAAACCTTCTTAAGCATTATGTAAAAGAAGTAAATTCAGTAGAGGCAGAATAATAATATGAAGAAGAAACTAAGTTATAGAGACAAACTGTTAGAGTTAGCTCAAATCTATAATGTGCGAGAAATTCAAGATTATATAAAAAATAGAAAAAACTTAACATCTGGACAACTTGAGTTAATTTTAAGAAAGAATAAAATAGTAATTCCAAAAGATTTTAACACGAGTTTCTTTAAAGAAAATTTTACCAAACCTTTATCAAAAGCTTCAAGGCAAATTGACGACATAAAAGAAGATAGTTCAAAAGCTGTATCAAGATTTTCAAGAAAAATAGGATATTTTAGAGAAGATAGTTCGAGATCAATTACAAGATTTTTTTTAAATTTTTGGAAATCTATAGGTCAAGTTGGAATAGGATTTTTAAATGTTTTTCCAAAACTTGGAAAGACTGTATTTAAATTTTTTGGAGATTTATTTACAAATATATTTCACGGAATATACGAACAGCAAATTAATAAAAATAAAGCTTCAAAAGTAATAATAAGCTTCTTTGTAATAGTAAGTATTATAACTATTATAGCTACTGGAATAACTACCTTTAACGAACTCGACAGATTCGTAGAAAAGCCATTGATTAAGAAAGAAGAAAAAAAGTCTGAGGCTGCAGTAAAAAAAGAGCAGACTAAAAAGGTTCAACCAAAAATAAAACAAGAAGCAAAAAAACCTGAGATAAAAAAACCCGAAATTAAAAAGAAGGAAAAAGTTACAGAACTTATTTTACCAGATTTAAATTTAAAAACAGAAACAGTTTTAAATTTGTTTAAAGACGTAAACTATGATCTCAACAAAGTTAAATATGATAAGACAGTTAAACCAATTTATTTCACACAGCTACCTAAGGATTTGGATGAAATTCAAAGTGTCAAATTAAAAAAAGAGACTTTTATAAAGATAATTCTTCCATTAATAGTCGCAGAAAATGAAAAAATATTAGAAGATAGATATACTTTAAGTCAAATAAACTCAAGGAAAATTACATCCGATAAAGAAAAACAATGGTTAAGGCAAAAATTTTTAGAATACAAAGTAAAAAAGGGCAACATTAAAGAACTTAATTCCAAAATGGATATAATTCCAGTTTCCATCGCGCTTGCACAAGCTGCAAAAGAGAGTGGATGGGGTACTTCCCGTTTTGCTTTAGAGGGTAACGCAATCTTCGGTCAATGGACTTGGAATGGAAAAGGTATTGCTCCTTTAGATCGAGATAAAACTAAAAATCACAAAATTTTAAAGTTTCCTATTTTAAGAGCTTCTGTAAAAGCGTACTTAAAGAATTTAAATACTCACAAAAGTTATATAAAATTTAGAGATAAGAGAGGAAACCTAAGAAAAAATAATAAAAAAATAGTGGGACTTGAGCTTATATATATAAATAATTACTCCAACCCACGTAGATATTGATGTTGCAATAGGAATTATAATAAATCCAATATTTTTAAAAAATAGAATGCTTATAGTAACATTTAAAAAAACAATAAAAATTGAAATATGAAAAGGTGTTCTAGTATTATTTCTCGCAAAAAACAAATTTGATAAAATTTTTATTAAAGCGAAAGCAGGAATTCCATACCCAAAATATTTTAAAGCAGCAGAGGTCATTTTAACATTCTCAACACTAAAGGATCCGTAACCAAATAAGGCATTAACTATTTCTTCAGAGGCTAAAATTAATCCTAGACTAGCAGGGATTGAAAATAATAGTGAGAGTTCGATTGATCTGCTTTGAATATTTGAAGCCTTTAAAAAGTTTCTTTGTTTTATTGTTTTAGACAAAACAGGTAAAGAAACAGTTCCGACTGCTATACCTGCTATAGCTAAATTAATTTGATATATACGATCTGCGTAATATAAATAAGATACAGCGCCTGCCTCGAAGGAAGCTATAATAGTTCCAACTAATATATTTATTTGAGTGACTCCCGAAGATAAAATACTTGGAAAAAGTTTTTTAAAGAAAAATTTTACTTTGTTTGTTAAACTCAATTTAAATTCAAATGATGGTTTATAATATTTGCTTGTGAAAAATATTAAAAATATTAATTGAATTATTCCTGCCAAAGTTACTCCATACGACAATTGTTTTGCAAAATTTAGATTAAAGAAAAAAGAAATCAATAAACTTAATATTAAGATAATATTTAAAAATATAGGAGCAGCAGCAGCTGCCGCAAATTTATTATTTGAATTTAAAATTCCAGAAAAAAATGACGAAAGACTCACAAACAATAAAAAAGGAAATGTAATCCTGGTTAATTCAACTGCAAGATTATATTTTATATCGTTATCAAAAAAACCGGGGGCTATCATATAAACTAAATAGGGTGTAAATATTTCGGCTAATAAGACGATAAAAAATAAGATTAAAACTAGAAAACTAATAATATCATCAGCAAATTTCTTTGCTGTTTTTTTACTAGTATTTTTTGCCGATACATAACTTGGTATAAAAGCAGCATTAAAAGTACCTTCGGCAAATAATCGTCTAAAAGTGTTAGGTAGCCTAAAAGCAACAAAAAATGCATCTGCATAAATTGAAGCGCCCAAAAATATTGCAATTAATATATCCCTGAGATAGCCTAAAACTCTACTTAATAATGTGAAAAAACTAAAAACGTATGTTGATGATAATAAGTTCATATATATTCTAAATTAAGCCACAAATAATAAATAACTAATGCAGTATAATTATTTATATTAAATACAAATAAATTAAATGACAAAAAAATCGAAAATTGATCATTATTCGGATAAAGAAGCACTTGATTTTCATATAGAAGGCAAGTCAGGCAAAATTGAGATTAATTCCTCTAAACCTTTAACAACTAAAAGAGATTTATCATTAGCTTATTCTCCTGGAGTAGCAGCTCCTGTTAAAGAAATAGCAAAAAACCCAGAACTTGCCTATGATTATACAAGCAAAGGTAATTTAGTAGCCGTAATAAGCAATGGTTCAGCAATTTTAGGTTTGGGAGACTTAGGTTCGCTTGCCTCTAAACCAGTAATGGAAGGAAAGTCAGTTTTATTTAAAAGATTCGCCGATATAGACTCAATAGATATAGAAGTTAACAGTAGAAATACAGAGTCTATTATAGAAACAATTAAAAATATTGGTGGAACTTTTGGAGGTATTAATCTTGAAGATATAGCAGCTCCTGATTGTTTTATAATTGAACAAAAACTAAAAGAAGTTTTGGATATTCCAATTTTTCATGATGACCAACATGGTACTGCTATAATTACAACTGCTGCATTAATTAATGCTTTAGATGTTTCAAATAAAAAAATTGAGAATGTAAAGATAGTAGTAAATGGGGCTGGAGCATCAGCACAGGCATGTACGAACTTGTTTAAAAGCTCAGGAGTTAAAACTGAAAATATTATAATGTGTGATAGTAAGGGAGTTATTTATAAAGGAAGAGAAAAAATTGATCAATTTAAATCAGCATTTGCAATAAATACAAAGTTAAGAACGTTAGAGGAAGCAATGAAAAATGCAGATGTTTTTCTAGGTTTATCAGCTAAGGATGTAGTTACCAAAAATATGGTTAAATCTATGGCAAAAAATCCTATTATCTTTGCCTGCGCAAATCCTGATCCAGAAATAAAACCTGAATTAATAAGTGAAGTAAGATCAGACGCAATAATAGCTACAGGTAGATCAGACTATCCCAATCAAGTTAATAATTTGATTGGCTTTCCATATATTTTCAGAGGAGCTTTGGATGTTAGAGCAAAAGAAATTAATGAAGAGATGAAAGTTGCTGCTGCTAAAGCTATTGCTTTACTTGCAAGAGAAGATGTGCCTGATGAAGTTGTTTCGGCTTATGGAGGAGATAGACCTAAATATGGAAAAGATTATATTATTCCTTCAACTTTTGATCCTAGATTGATCAGTGTAATTCCATCTGCAGTAGCTAAGGCTGCAATGACAAGTGGGGTGGCTAGAAAAAATATTAAAGATTTAGAGGCTTATAAAGATGAGTTGACTAACCGTTTGGATCCATCAATGTCTTTAATGCAAGGTATAAATGCAAAAGTAAGAAAAAACCCAAAGAAAGTTATATTTGCTGAAGGAGAAGATGAAAATATGCTTAAAGCAGCAATTGAGTTTGGAAAGAATAAGCTCGGAACTCCAATTTTAATCGGAACGGAAAAAAGAATTAAAGAACAATTAAAAAAAATAGGCTTAGACGAAAACTTTAAAATTGAAATAGTAAACTCAACAGATAGAGAGAAAAGAGAAAAATACGTTAAACATTTATACAAAAGACTTCAGCGCGAGGGTCAATTAGAAAGAGATGTTGATCGACTAGTGCGTAATGATAGAATAGCTTGGGGATCCTCAATGATAGCCTGTAAAGACGCTGATGCAATGGTGACAGGAAATATTAGACATTATGCTGCTTCAATTGAAAAATTAAAAAAAGTTGTAGATCCAAGACCCGGTGAAGAAATTTTTGGGATGACTATGATTACTTTAAGGGGGAAAACAATTCTTGTTGCTGATACAAATGTTCAAGATTTTCCTTCTCCAGAGAGATTGGTGAAAGTATCAAAATCATGTGTACGTGTAGCAAGATTATTTGGTTTTGACCCTAAAGTAGCATTTTTATCTCACTCTACTTTTGGAAAACCTATTTCAAAAAATACTAAACACGTAAGAGACGCTATTGAATTACTAAAGAAAGAAAAAGTTAATTTTGATTTTGACGGTGAGATGCAGCCAGATGTTGCTTTAAATCCTGTTTATCAAGAAATATATCCTTTTTCTAAAATAGTTGGAAATGCAAATATTCTAATAATGCCAGCGCTACATAGTGCTGCGATATCTACAAAATTAATGAAAGTGTTTGGTGGAGGTAAATTAATTGGCCCTTTATTAATTGGTTTAGGATCACCTATAGAAGTAGCTCCATTAAGAGCTACCACGTCTGAAATTTTAAATTTAGCTTCGATAGCAGCCTATTCTTCAGATGTAATTGATTATTCTAATTAAAGTTTATTTCTGCTCAATTCTGTCGCTAAATATATTGAAGGGAAGATTTTTTCAACATCGTATATCTTATTAGCTTCATTAATCACTTCTTTTTTCTCCTCTTGATCCATTGCTATTCCGAAAATATATATATTTTTATTAATTGTTTCTAAAGTATAATTTCTTGCTTTAGTCTTTTTGTTAAAAATTAAAGCTGATCGCAACTGACTTGTTATCAAAATATCCTTTGCTGTATTTTTAAAACTACTTTGACCCTTGATTGTAATAGCATTTTTAACCGAACGAACTCCTTTTGTTTCCCAAGCCATTTTAGTAATTTTTATCTTTTCTTCAGGCTCATCGACTTTTCCTGAAAGAAATATTCTTCCATCAATTACTTCTGATTGAATTGTTAAAAAATATTTTTTTTCTGTTAAAGCAAGTCTGGCGTTTAAATTTTTCTGCATTATTGTGTCGTCAATTTGCATTCCAATTGTCCTTGGATCGAAAGTAATGTCAACTCCAGCTCCAAATTTTCCAGCTGCTGTACATGAAATTAAAAGAAATAATAATATAATACTAAAGGTTTTTTTCATTTTTATTTTTTATGTCTAAACATATTTTATAAATCTTTTTTTTGTTTAATCCCTCTGACTTAAAAATTAGTTCAACAACATCTTTTAAACTATATTTCTTCAGATATTGTTTAGCTTTCTTTTTAAGAGATTCTTCATCAATAAATTTATTTTTAATATCTTTTTCTGATATTACAACAGTTAGTTCTCCTTTTATTTGAGTTTTAAACATATTAATCTTATCAACATCTTCTCTATAAAATGTCTCATGCATCTTAGTAATTTCTCGTGCAATTAATATCTTTCTTCCTTCAAAAAATTGTTTGAATTTTTTAATGTAAAAATCAATTTTTATTGCAGGAATAAAAAAAATTTGGGAAAATTCTATTTGAGCAAGATAAGTTAAAATTTTTTCTATTTCTTTTTCAGTTTTTGGTAGAAAGCCGTAAAAAAGAAATTGGTCCTTGAATCCAGAAATACTCGTAGCAGCTGTTATTGATGAAACTCCAGGGATTGGGATTATATTAATTTTTTTCTCTATACATTTATTTACTAATAAACGTCCAGGGTCTGACAATAAAGGTGTGCCAGCATCAGAAATTAAAGACAAAATTTTGCCTTCATTTAAATATTTTATAACTTTTTCAAGTTCCTTTTTTTCATTAAATTTATGAAAGGAAACTAATTTTTTTTTGAATTTAAAATGATTTAATAACTTTAAAGAGCGCCTAGTGTCTTCACATAAAATTATATCTGATTTTTTCAATACCTCTAAAGCTCTAAAAGTAATATCATCAAGATTTCCAATAGGTGTTGAAACAATATATAAGCTTTTTGTAGAAAGTTTCATTTTATGAAAAATAAATTTTTAATTATATTAACTTATATAATATTCTTTTTTAATTCTAATCTTCTTTGTAATGAAAATAAGAGTGTACTTAAAGTAGGTTTGTTAGCACCATTCAGTGGTGATTATAAAGAACTTGGAGACTCTCTTCTTTATTCTTTACAATTAGCTTTAGATGAAATTGACGATAAAAACGTTATTATAATACCCAGAGACTCAGGAAATGGAGACAAGAAAAAGTTAAACTTAGCAGTTCAAGAAATCCGATCTCAAGGAGCTCAAGTTGTTATAGGTCCTATTAACAATGAAGACTTCGATGAAGTAAAAAAATTTAATGATATGTTATTCATATCGCCTTCTAATAAAAATCCTGAATTTCAAAACAATATAATAAGTATTGGAATAAGTTTTGAGTCGCAGATTAGCGCGTTAATGAAATTTATTAAGAAAAAAAAGAAAAATAATACAATAATACTGATACCTCAAAATAAATATACAGAATTTGTTCAAAAAAAATTAAATTTATTAGATTTAAAAAATTATAAAATTTTCAAATATAGTTCTGACCCTAAAGTGTTAACAGGAGAAATAGAGGTTTTAACAAACTACGTTCAAAGAAAAAAAAATTTGAAAAATAGAAAAAAATTATTTGAAGATAAAGAGGATGAACAATCAAAACGCCAATTAGAATTATTAGAACAACGTTATACTTTGGGAGAAGTAAATTTTGACTCAGTTATTATTGTTGATTTTGGTAGTAGTTTAAAAAGTGTGCTTACATCTTTAGTTTTTACTGATGTTAATCAAGAAAAAGTTTTGTTCACAACTTTAAATCAGTGGTTTGATGAAAGTATTTTTTATGAAAATACAGTAAAAAGTTTGTTCTATCCATCAGTTAACTACTTAGAATTTAAAAAATACAAAGATAATTATTTTGAGATATTCAACAATTTTCCAAGCGAAATTACAATTTTGGCCTATGATGCAATAGGTTTAATCTATTACGCATGGAAAAAAAATGGAAAAGTAAATTCCATAAATGACTTTGCTTTTAAGGGAAAGATAAAAGGAAAAATTGGGACCTTTAGTTTTGAAAATAAAAAGATAATGCAAAATTTAGATATTTATAAAGTAGAAAATAGAAAATTTAAAAAATTTTAATTTTTGCCCTTAACTTTTTAAAAGCTATATATCTGTGATCGATCTTTATCTTTTTATACTTGTACATTTGGCCAAAAGTAATTAGTTTTGAATTTGGTATAAATATAGGATCATATCCAAAACCTCTATTTCCAATCATTTTGAATGATATAGAGCCTTTAATTTTTCCTACAACTGTAAATATCTTTCCTCTAGAATTAATAAAAGATAAACTGCAAACAAATGTTGCAGACCTGTTTTTTTTATTTTTAATCTTTTTAAGTATTACTTTCATAGCTTTTCTAAAACTTCCATATTTTTTTGCCCATCTAGCTGATAAAATTCCTGGTTTGCCATTTAAAGCCTCAATACATAATCCAGAGTCGTCTGAAATTACTGGTAGTTTAGTGAACCCTGAAAAATATTTTGCTTTTAATTTAGCATTTTGGACAAATGTTTTACCAGTTTCTTTAGGACTCTTTATCTTTAGTTTAATCGGAGAGATTTTTTTGATTTTTTTTGGCAATAGATAGCTTAATTCTTTAAATTTTCCTTTGTTATGAGTTCCTATTAAAATTTTTTGCATTTAAGTCTAGTATTTTAAATTATTAACCCTATATACCAATTAATATGAATGAAGATAATCAAAAAAAAATTGATGAAAATATAGAAGAAAGTCCCAAAACAGAGGATAAGTCTAAAACTTCTGAAAAAAAAGAGGAAAAATCTATAGAAGAAAAACTTGCTGAATCTGAAGATAAATTATTAAGGTCTTTAGCAGAGATAGAAAATCAAAGACGCAGGTTTGAAAAAGAGATTAAAGATGCATTTGAATACGGTTCTTATAATTTTGCAAAAGATAGTTTAGCTATCTTAGATAATTTACAAAGGGCAAAAATTGCAATAAAAAATGACGAAGTTCTTAAAATCAACAAAGATTTAGACAAGTTTCTGGAAAATATTACTGTAATAGAAAAAGATTTAGTCTCTATTTTTGAAAAAAATAGAATTAAAAAAATTGACACAAAAAATCAAAAATTTGATCCTAATTTACATCAGGCTATGACTGAAATTGAAGATGACAAAGCTGATACTGGCTTGATTCTTCAAGAAATTCAACCTGGATATATGATTGGAGAAAGGTTGTTGAGACCAGCTCTTGTAGCAGTTGCTAAGAGAAAATCTAATAAAAACCAGGGAAAAAAAGATAAAAAAGATGATAAATAGCCTTGTAGATCAAGAAAAAACACCCATATAAAACTTATCGATTATTAAGGAAAAAACTATGAGCAAAGTAATAGGAATAGATTTAGGAACTACAAACTCTTGTGTAGCCATTATGGATGGAACACAAGCCAAAGTTTTAGAAAATACAGAAGGAGCTAGAACTACTCCCTCTGTAGTAGCTTTTTTAGAAAATGATGAAAAATTAGTTGGGCAGCCTGCAAAAAGGCAAGCGGTTACTAATGCTGGTGATACTGTATTTGCTGCCAAAAGACTTATTGGAAGAAAATTTGACGGGCCTTCAGTTCAAAAAGATGTGTCTAGAGTTCCATATAAAATTATAAAATCAGATAATGGAGATGCGTGGGTAGAGGGTAAAGGAAAAAAATATTCACCTTCACAAATTTCTGCTTTTGTTTTGCAAAAAATGAAAGAAACAGCTGAAAAGTATTTAGGTCAAGCTGTTACAAAAGCTGTGATTACAGTTCCAGCTTATTTTAACGATTCTCAAAGACAAGCTACTAAAGATGCAGGAAAAATTGCTGGTTTGGAAGTTTTAAGAATTATCAATGAACCAACAGCAGCATCCTTAGCTTATGGATTAGACAAAAAAGGTGGAAAAAAAATTGCAGTTTATGACTTAGGTGGTGGAACATTTGACATATCAATATTAGAAATTGGTGACGGAGTGTTCGAAGTTAAGTCAACTAATGGTGATACTTTTTTGGGCGGAGAAGATTTTGACGACTCAATAGTAGAATATCTTGTGTCTGAATTCAAAAAAGATAATGGTATAGATTTAAAAGCTGACAAGTTAGCACTGCAAAGATTAAAAGAGGCAGCTGAAAAAGCTAAAATAGAATTATCATCCACTGCTCAAACTGAAATTAATTTGCCATTTATTACCGCAGATAAAACTGGTCCAAAACATTTAAATTTAAAATTTACTAGAGCAAAATTAGAGGCTTTAGTTCAAAGCTTAGTCGATAGAACTTTAGAGCCTTGTAAGACTGCGCTAAAAGATTCTGGTTTTTCTGCTGCAGAAATTAATGAAGTTGTACTTGTGGGCGGTATGACTAGAATGCCTAAAATTATTGAAACAGTAAAAAACTTTTTTGGTAAAGAGCCAAACAAAAGTGTGAACCCTGACGAAGTAGTGGCCATGGGAGCAGCAATACAAGGCGGAGTGCTTCAAGGTGACGTTAAAGATGTTTTGCTATTAGATGTAACCCCTCTCTCATTAGGAATCGAAACTCTAGGTGGGGTATCAACAAAATTAATAGATAAAAATACAACTATACCTACAAAAAAAAGCCAAGTTTTTTCTACGGCTGAAGATAATCAACCAGCTGTTTCAATCAGGGTTCTTCAAGGGGAAAGAGAGATGGCTGCCGATAATAAAATTCTAGGAAACTTTGAATTAGTTGGAATACCGCCAGCAGCGAGGGGAACACCGCAAATTGAGGTTACTTTCGATATAGATGCTAATGGAATAGTCAACGTTTCCGCTAAAGATAAAGGAACTGGTAAAGAGCAAAAAATTCAAATTCAAGCATCTGGAGGCCTTTCAGAAGAAGAAATTCAAAAAATGGTTAAAGATGCAGAAGCTAATAAAGATGCCGATAAAAAGAAAAGAGAGTCAGTCGATGCAAGAAACCAGGCTGATAGTTTAGTTTTCTCAACTGAAAAAAGTTTGAAAGAACACGGTGATAAAGTTTCCTCTGACGAAAAAAAAGCCATTGAAAGTGCAATAACTGATCTTAAGAAGTCTTTAGAAGGAATAGATCCAGAAGATATTAAGAAAAAAACTCAAAGCTTAGTTCAAGTTTCAATGAAATTAGGTGAGGCTGTATATAAAAGCCAACAAAAACCTGAAGCAAATAAGACTAAAGAGGAAAAAGACTCTAATCCCGAAGATAAAGATAAAGACAATGTAGTAGATGCTGATTTTGAAGACGTAAAAGAAGACAAGGAAAAAAGCGCCTAAGATAAAAAATTAAGGAGACGTCCTGTGGCTAAAAGAGATTGTTATGATGTCTTAGGTATACCAAGAGGTGCGTCTAAAGAAGATATTAAAAAAGCATACCGTAAATTAGCACTTAAATATCATCCAGATAAAAATAAAGGCAACAAATCTTCAGAAGAAAAGTTTAAAGAAGCAAGTGAAGCTTATCACATTCTTTCAGATGAAAAAAGAAAGGCAAATTATGATCAATTCGGACATGCCGCATTTGAAGGTGGAGGAGGCGGAGGTGGTTTTCAAGGTTTTGGAGGGTTTGACAGTTCCTCATTTTCAGACATATTCGAAGATTTTTTTGGAGATCTTGGAGGAGGAGGTTCCTCTAGAAGAACTAGTAATAGAGGAAATGATTTAAGATATGACGTCAGTATTTCACTCGAAGATGCATATAAAGGTTTAGAAAAAAACGTAAAATATTCAACTTATAAAAAATGCTCACAATGTTCTGGAAGCGGTGCTGCTAAAGGTTCGAAGCCTATTAAATGTGATTACTGTTCAGGAAGAGGAAAAGTCAGAACGAATCAAGGCTTTTTTACTATTCAACAAACTTGCCCTCAATGTAATGGCTATGGGGAAACTATTGGAACACCTTGCGCCAATTGTAGTGGTAATGGTAAAATTCAAGGAAATGAAAATGTAACTGTAAAAATTCCTAAAGGTGTAGATGATGGGACTAGAATAAGACTTTCCGGCAAAGGTGAGGCTGGATCTAAAGGGGGTTCAAATGGAGATCTTTATCTATTCATTTCTATTGAGACCCATAATATTTTCAAAAGGTCGGACGAAAATTTATATTATGAATTGCCCGTTTCTTTCTCAGATGCGTCTTTAGGAACTACTGTCCAAGTACCATCAATTGATGGCGGTAAATCTAAGATAAAAATTCCAGCTGGAACCCAACACGGAAAGCAATTTAGGTTGAAAGGAAAAGGTATGCCAATTTTAAGAAGAAATCTATTTGGAGATCTCTATATAAGAGTTGTTACTCAAGTGCCAATTTCTTTAACAAAAAGACAAAAAGAAATTTTAGAGGAGTTTAATCAAATTGAAACGAATAAGCCCGATCCAGTTATAAAAAGCTTTTTTGAGAAAGCTAAGAAATTTTGGAAGAGTTCGTAAAATAAATGGAAACAGATCAAATAATGTCTGCAATTTTTTTAGTTGCAGTACTTGCACTTATTCTGCCAGGGTTTTTATCTACAAATAATAAGCTAAAAGAAATTATTAAAAATCTTTTTATTTGGGCTATAATTGTACTTGTTATTATTGTAATTATTTATTTGATTTAATAATGAAAAAAATAAATTTAGCTATAACTGGGTGTATGGGAAGAATGGGGCAAAAACTCATAAGATCAGCAAAATCAAATAAAAACTTTAGATTAGTATCTTTAACAGAAAATAAAAGAATCAATAGAAAGATAGGTGGAATAAAGCCAGAGCTGAATACATCCCAAGCATTTAAAAAAGCAAATGTAATTATAGATTTTACGGTTCCTAAATGTACATTGGAAGTTTTAAAAATTGCAGTTCAACTAAGAAAAAGAGTTGTGATTGGAACAACCGGTTTTACAAAAAAACAAGAAAAAATTATTCAAAAGTTCTCAAGCAAAATACCAATTTTTAAAGCAGGAAATATGAGTTTAGGTGTAAATTTATTAATGTATTTGACAGAAATTGCATCTAAATTGCTTGGAAATGATTTTTTAAGTAAAATATATGAAGTTCATCATAAAGATAAAAAAGATTATCCGTCTGGAACTGCTCTTATGCTTGGAGAGGGTATAGCTATAGGTAAAAATAAAAATTTATACGGAATGCTTGGAAAAAAATACTTAAATAAAAAATCCTTCCCTTACAGCAAAAAAATTAATTTTAATTCCATTAGAAAGGGAGCAATTGTAGGTGAACATGAGGTGAAATTCTCAAGCGGTAAAGAGATTGTAACGCTAAACCACGAGTCATTTGATCGAGCTTTATATTCCGAGGGGGCTTTAGCTGCTGCAAAATGGATAATGAGTAAAAAACCTGGTCTTTACTCTATGAGAAATCTTTTGAATTTTAAATAAATTTTAAATAAATTAAAGAAGTGAAAATTTTATCTTCATTAATAGTTTTCTTATTAATATTTTCCTGTGCATCACCAAAAGTTGTAGAAATTAAAAATCCATTGGACGAAAAAAAAAGTTGTGATGAACTAGAAAACTCAGTAGCAGAAACTCAAAAATTTAAAAGAGACGCATTGTATGAAAAAGATAATACAGGCGGTAACATGGCCAGAATGTTAATTTTTTGGCCAGCTATGGCTACGACATTTCACAATGCAGATAAAGCAGTAAAAGCAGCTAATGATAGAACGTACCACCTTATAAAAATAATGAAAAGTAAGAATTGTAAAAATATAGATTTAGTAAATTCTGAAATTTTAAGGAATTCAACAGAAACAGTTGCTGGACAATTAAGTTTATTGAGAGATATGTATAAAGCAGGTGATCTTACAAGAGAAGAATATTCTAAAGCTAAAAGAAAAGTGTTAGAAGGTGAATAACAAAGATAAATCAAAGATCATTCTTCAGCTTTTAAACAAGACTTATCCTAAAGTCCCTATTCCATTAAATTATAAGAATACATTCACACTTTTAGTCTCAGTGCTTTTATCAGCACAATGCACGGATGTTAATGTTAACAATGTTACTAAAAAAATCTATCCAAAATATAATCGACCTAAACATTTTGTAAAACTTGGAAGAAAAAGAATCGAAAAATTAATTAAAAAGATTGGAATTTTTAGAGTTAAGGCTAAAAGTATTTATTATTTATCAAAAACTTTAATTAAGAAACATAAAGGTAAAGTTCCTAAAACTTATGAAGAATTAGAACAGCTACCTGGTGTTGGTCACAAAACAGCTAGCGTAATCATGTCTCAAGGCTTTGGATATCCTGCTTTTCCAGTAGACACACATATTCACAGATTAGCTCAAAGATGGGGTTTAACATGTGGAAAAAACGTTGTTCAAACCGAAAAAGATTTGAAAAAAATTTTCCCAAGAAAACATTGGAATAAGCTTCATTTACAAATAATTTGGTATGGTAGAGAATATTGCAAAGCAAGAGACTGTTATGGAATAACTTGTAAAATTTGCAAAAGCTGTTATCCAAATAGAAAAAAACCAATTAAAACAAAAAAAGCATAATCTTTAGATGAAGGTTTTAGGTATTGGAAACGCCATAGTAGATGTAATTTGTAAAGTTGAAGAAGCTTTTTTGACTGATAACAGATTAACTAAAAGTACTATGAAACTTGTTGATGAAAGTGAATTTCATAAATTGCTATCGAGCCTGAAAATAGAGGAAACCGTTTCAGGTGGCTCTGTCGCAAATTCTATAGTAGGTCTCTCTCAATTAGGAAATGAGGTTGGTTTTATTGGTAAAATAAATGAAGATGAACTCGGAACTAAGTATGAGGAGGGATTAAAAAAAGAGAATGTTAAATATTTTTACAAAAAGAAAAAAGAAAAAATTCCTACTGGAACCTGTTTAATTCTAATAACACCTGACTCAGAAAGAACTATGGTGACTTTTCTTGGAACTGCAGGAAAAATTAGTGAAAACGATTTAGACATTAGTGCCGTAAAAAAAAGCGAAATTTTATTTCTTGAAGGTTATCTATGGGATGAAGGTGAACCTAAAAAAGCATTTGAAAAGGCAATTAACAACTCAAACAAGGTTGCAATGTCATTGTCAGATTTGTTTTGTGTTGAGAGACACAAGACCCATTTCTTACAATTAGTCAAACATAAACTTGATATTACATTCGCAAATGAACAAGAAATTATGTCTTTAATTGAAGTTGAAAAATTTGATGAAGTAATTAATTTCTTAAAGGAACTTAATAAATTGTTTATTATTACTCGGGGAGAAAAAGGAGCTATAGCAATTAGTGGTGGTGAAGTTGTTGAATGTTCTGCTAAGAAAGATCTTAAGATTAAAGATTTGACTGGAGCAGGAGATTTATTTGCTGGAGGTTTTCTTCATGGATATATTAACAAAAAGTCCTTGAAAGAAAGTTTAAATACCGGAACAGACATGTCTTCTAAAGTAATTCAAATTATCGGGGCGAGGCTTTAAAGAATTTATTTTTTTCTTCTTTTGAAACTTCCTTTGCCTTTTTTCGGCTTAACAATTCGTTTTCGATATTTTTTTGTAAAAAGATCAAGAGCAATCTTATTTCTTTTCTTCATAAAGTATATCCAGCTTTATTATTATCTATAAAATGATCATCAGAAAATTTATCTTTAATTTTTTTTCTTAATCTATAAATATGAGTTTCAACAGTATGGGTATCTGCATCTTCTGCATAGTTCCATACTTCCTTTAAAATATATTCTTTATTTATAGATTTATTTCTTTTTAAAAATAATTCAAGAAGTTGAATTTCTTTCTCAGTTAATAATATAAAAAGATCATCTTTTATTAATTTTTTTTCATTCTTATCTAATATGTATCCTTTTATTAAAATTGATGAGTTTTTACTAAAATTTCTTTTAGCAATAGAATTTTCAACTATAACATTTAATTCTTTAACAGTAGTTGGCAGAGATATTTTATAATTAAATAATTTTGGAATAGACTGGTTTTTCTTTGTAATTAATATTTTAATTGAATTGCTTTCTAACAAATTTTTTTTAATCGTTTCTTCCTCTAAATAGTCTTCATGAACTAAAAGAACATCGTATTTTTTATTTTCATACAGACCATTATCTAGATTAAAATTTAAATTAAAATTGAAAAAATCTTTAAGTTCTTCTAAGGAAGTGTTAAAGTTTTTTGAACCGAGAGTTAATACATTGATTTTATGCATATTATTATTAAAAATAAAAAATTAATTATTGATAACTATAAAGTAAAATGTGCCATTGGTAAAAGAGGAATAAGAGTAAAAAAAAAAGAAGGTGATTTAATCACTCCCAAAGGTAAATTTAAGATTAAATGCATATTTTATAGAAATGACCGTCTTTCAAACTTCAAATCAAATATAAAAAAAGTCATCATTAAGAAAAACATGGGATGGTGCGATGATCCTAATTCCAATGATTATAATAGACTTGTTAAATTACCTTCTTTTTATAGTGCTGAAAAACTTTATAGAAAAGATAATATTTACGATCTAATACTTATTTTAAATTATAATATGGATCCAATATATAAAAATAAAGGCAGCGCAATTTTTATACATGTCGCTAGAAAAAATTACAAAAGTACTGCAGGCTGTGTAGCAATAAAAAAAAGTCATTTAAAAAATATTGTTGCTAAAATAAATAAGAAAACTGTAGTTAAAATTTCCTAACTTCTCTCTCCAAATATGGAGCTCCCAATTCTTAAAAAAGTTGCTTTATGACTAACAGCCAACATGTAATCAGCACTCATGCCCATGCTTAATTCTTTAAGTCCAAGCGATAAATTTAATTCTGATAAACTTTTAAAGTATTTTTCTGTATTATCATCATTTGGAGGTATCGCCATTAGTCCTAAAATTTTCATTTTATTTTCTCTGGTACAATAGTTGTAAAATGCATCAACCTCATCATATGAAATACCTGATTTTTGTTGCTCACTTCCCATATTTACTTGAATAAAGTAATTAATAGATTTTTCTAAAGCATTTTGACTTTTGGTGAGGATGTCTGCAAGTTTTTGACTATCTACAGAATGGATGTAGTCAAATATCTCAACTGCTTTTTTTGCTTTATTGCTTTGTAGTCTCCCAATCATATGTAATTTTAAATTATTATTATTTTTTTTTATATTGCTCCATTTAACATCAGCTTCTTGAACTTTATTTTCACCAAAGTGGATATGTCCATGATCAATCAAAGGCTGAATGTGCTCCAGAGTAAAAGTTTTGCTTACCGCAACAATTTTTGCTAACTTGTTGCTATCGACATTTGCTATTTTAGATTTTATTTTCTCGTACCTTTCAACTATTATATTCATATGTTTTCCGTTAAAAAAAAATATTTCCTAATTATAGAAAATATCAAAGATATTAATCTAAATAATATAAAAATTCTTAATAAATTCATAATTATTTATAGAAATAAAAAAAAGATAAATAATATAGATGAATTAATCAAATTTAGAAGATATTGTAGGGCAAAAAAAATTGACTTGTATATATCTAATAATTGTAAGTTAATGACTAGTATTGGAGCAGATGGGCTATACATTTCAGCTTACAACACTAACTTAGAATTAACCAAGTATAAAAATTCAAAATATAAGATTATTGGTTCAGCTCATAATGTAAAAGAGCTAAATCTGAAGGTACTACAAGGCTGTAAACACATCATTTTTTCAAGATTATTTAGAACTAAATATAATAATAAAAAAGGACATATGGGAATAACAAAGTTTAATTTATTTAAATTATCAAGAAAAGAGAGTCTAGTCCCACTTGGAGGTATTAAAATCTCAAATTTGAATAAATTATTCTCAGTTAAATCAGACTCTTTCGCAATTATGTCGGAAATAAAAAAAAAGCCGGCTAAAATATTTAGCCGGCTTTTTTAATTTTGTATTACTCTTTACGTTATTAGAACGCTAAAGTAAGTGCAAACAACGTTTGGTCTATGTCTCTACCATCTGTTGCAGTTGAGTATCCTACATTGTCATGAGAATTTCTTGACAATGCAAAAGTAGCTCCACCTAAATTGTAAGCTAACTGGATACCTGTTGATTTTTGCTCAATGTCAGCAACTGAATCCAATTGGAATTCTTTGCTTGATTTCTCAACTTCGTAAGAAAATGTTAATTCATCATTGAATGCAAAAGCAGCAGACATGTTTCTTTGATCGTAGCTTTCTACTTCTGTAGCTGAATCTAAACTACCATCTGCTACCATGTCAGCTCTCATAGCTTTTGAATAACCTACAGATAAATTACCAATAGTGTATACACCGTAATATGCACCTGATTCTGCTTGTTGGTTCATTTTTGCAGCACCTGCCTTATCAAACTCGTTGTAAGATGCTCCAATTGTTAAACCTTCAATAGGTGTCATATCGATACGTGCAGCTGTCATAGATCTACCTACGAAATCTGATGTACCTTCAGTTAGCGTTTGACCAGCTGCGTTACCACTGTTTTGTGTACCGTCTAAGTCTGGTGCGTAAGCTAACTTGATTACTGTACTTAACGGTAACAAGTCTGCTGGAGACGTGTACATTACGTTATTGTAAGAATCAATTGAGTAGTTGTCTGTTGTATTTGATGGGTCACCTGAGTCAGTTGGTCTTCCGTAAGCTGATTGTGACGCTGCATCTTCTGCATCTAGTCCACCTTCCATGATCATGATACCAAATTTACCGTACGGTGTCGTAAGGTTAATTTGTGTGTCATCATTGTTAGCTGTACTTGCAGCTGCATCAGTTGGATCTAATTCCATTGAGTATGACCATGTGTAACCATTGTCCAACTCACCTGACGCTGTAAAGTTAAGTTCGTTTGTTACACCTAAACCTTTACCTTGTGCATTTCCTTGATAGATGTTGTAAGTTGCTTTCGCAGTACCACTAACAGCTAACTCTCCAGCTTTCGCTGAAACAGCAAGTAAAGAAATAGAAGCTAACATAACGCCTAACGTTTTGATTATGTTTTTCATGTTTTTCCTTTGTTATATTAGTTAAATATTTAACTAGGCCGAAAATATTAGAATTAAAGTACGATTTCTAATAAGAATTCATAAAACTAAAGGTTTTTTAACGTTTGTTGCAAAAATACAACAGCTAAAAAACTGCGATATATATGGGAAATTTACCTAAAATAATTAGTTTTTACTTTCGATCAATGTTATTTACAATTTAATAATACAAAATGACTAATTTAATTAAATCGATCCTTATTTTCACTCTTTTATTTTCACTTGTGAGTTGCGGAGGATTCAAAAAAACTGATTTGAGAAAAAAGCCAGTCAACATGCAAGAAAGAGCAAAGCAAAATGTTAAAGAAGGAAGAGGTACATCAATTCAAAATATTCTTGGTAACAAAGGTGGAACCAATTACGAATTTAGTACCTCTAATCCAATGTGGAGAGCTTCTTTAGAAATTTTAGACTTTCTTCCAATGACTACTGTGGACTATTCAGGTGGCGTAATAATATCTGATTGGTACACTGATAACAGCAACGACGGGTCTATTAAAGTGTCTTTAAGATTTCTTTCTAATGAAGTTAGAAGCGATAGTTTAAAAGTTATAGTTCATAAAAGAACTTGTAACTCAAATCAAAATTGTAAAATATCATTACTAAATAATTCTAAAATAAGCCAAGAACTATTAAGTGCTATAATTAGAAAAGCTGCGTTATTAGAGCAAGAAGCTAAAAAAAAGAAAAAATAAATTTCAAATGGAACGAGTAAATTTTCAAGCAATTGAAAAAAAGTGGCAAAAAAAATTTGAGTCCTCAAAACTTTATAATAAAAAAGGTGAAAAATTTTATTGTTTAGAAATGTTCCCTTATCCATCTGGAAAAATTCACATGGGTCATGTTAGAAATTATACCATAGGAGATGTTATCGCCCGGTTTAAGTATATGAAAGGTTTTAATGTATTACATCCAATGGGGTGGGACTCTTTTGGGTTACCTGCAGAAAATGCAGCAAGATTAAACAATTTAAATCCAAAAAAATGGACTGAACAGAATATTGATATTATGAAGAAACAACTTCAAATGTTAGGTTTATCAATAGATTGGGATTTGGAGGTTTCCACTTGTGATGTTGAATATTACAAACATCAACAAGAAATGTTTATTGATTTTTATAATTCTGGTTTAGTTTCCAGAAAAGAAACTTATGTTAATTGGGATCCTATTGAAAAAACTGTCTTAGCTAACGAACAAGTTATTAATGGAAGAGGTTGGAGATCTAATGCCGTTGTAGAGAGAAAGAAATTATCTCAGTGGTTTTTGAATATTACAAAATATTCAACTGAATTATTAGATGACTTAGAAAAATTACCTGGGTGGCCTCAAAAAGTTAAATTAATGCAAAAAAATTGGATAGGTGAGTCAATTGGATGTGAGCTAGAATTCAAAATTAAAGATGAAAACAAAAATATAAAAATATTTACTACTCGCCCTGATACAATTTTTGGAGCAAGTTTTATTGCGGTTTCAGTTGATCACGAAATTTGTAAAAAATTTCTAAATGACAAAAATTTTATAAAATTCAAACAAAAATGTTCAAAAATTGGGACTACTGAAGAAGCATTAGCTAATGCGGAAAAAATTGGTTTAAATACTAATATTTTTGTAGAGCACCCTTTTATAAAAAACAAAACGCTTCCAATATATGTGGCAAACTTTGTACTAATGGACTATGGAAATGGTGCTATATTTGGATGCCCTGCTCATGATCAAAGAGACTTTGATTTCGCTAAAAAATATAATTTACCAATAATTCGTGTAGTTTCTGATGATAAAAATAGTACAAAAAACGGTGAATTAAAAGAAGCCTATACTGGTAATGGTAAAATGATCAATTCTGATTTTTTAAATGGCCTAGATATCGTAAAAGCTAAAAATACTATTATTGAAAAAATTGTTTCTCAGAAAATAGGGAAAAAACAAACTTTATTTCGTTTAAAGGATTGGGGTGTCTCAAGACAAAGATATTGGGGATGCCCAATACCAATGATTTATTTAGAAGATGGATCAATTGTTCCGGTAGATAAGAGTGAACTTCCAATAATGCTTCCTGAAGATGTTGACCTTAAAAGTTCTGGAAATCCTCTTAACAATCATCCAAGTTGGAAAAACACAGTGCACAAAAAAACTGGAAAACCAGCTATTAGGGAAACTGATACGTTAGACACATTTGTAGATTCTTCATGGTATTTTATAAGATTTTGTTCTCCTAAAAGCAAAACTCCTTATAATATAAATGATACAAATTATTGGATGCCAGTTGACCAATATATTGGAGGAATAGAACATGCAATTTTACACTTATTATATTCACGTTTTTTTATGAAAGCTATGAAGCAATGTGATAAAAATATTATCTCATCCGAGCCGTTCAAAAATTTATTTACTCAAGGAATGGTTTGTCATGAAACATATAAAGATTTGGATGGAAATTGGCTCTATCCAGATGAGGTAGAAAAAATAAATGAAAAAAAAGCAATAAATAAATTAAAAAAAACTGATGTAAAAGTTGGTCCTTCTGAATCAATGTCTAAATCGAAAAAAAATACTATTGATCCTGAGACTATGATTAAACAGTATGGTGCAGACTCAGTAAGATGGTTTATTTTATCTGATAGTCCGCCTGAGAAAGATATTCAGTGGTCTGACACAGGGGTGTATGCAGCAAGTAAGTTCTTACAAAAAATTTGGAATTTAACCAATATAATTATAAGTAAAAAAAAATTAAACGGTGATATTAGTAAAGAAAAAATTTTTAAAAACAAAATTGATCTTTACTGCTTTAAGATTGATAAAACTATAGAAAATTTCCATTTAAATGTTGCTGTTGCTCAATTCTACGAGGCTTATAGATTTTTAAATGAAGCAATAAATAATGATATTGGTAATAAAATTTTAGTAGAGGGTTTTACAAAAATCTTAAAACTAATGATACCTTTTACTCCTCATTTAGCTAATGAATGTCTTGTAAAATTGGAGTGTAAAGATGTTAATATATGGCCTAAAATTGAGACCAAAGTACTAGAAAACTTGAAAATAAATTTTGCAGTTCAGGTTAATGGAAAAACAAGAGACATTATTGAAATGAATAAAGATATGAATGAGTCTGAAGTAGTCAAAATTACGAAAAAATCTTCGAAGGTGAGTAAATATATTCTTGATAAAAAAATTTCCAAAATTATTTTTATTAAAAACAAAATTATTAATTATATAATCTAAATATGTTTAAAAAAAAAATCACTAAATTTTCACTTATTTTCTTAATATTATTGTTAAGTAGTTGTGGTTACAAAGTCTTGGATAAGTCAAATACAAATAATTTTTCTATAAAAGAAATAGTAACCAGCGGTGATAAGAGAATAAGTTATAAAATTAAAAACGATTTATATATTTACTCAAAACAACAAAGACAGAATGAAATAATTCTATATCTTAACACTAAAAAGAATAAAACTATTAAAGAAAAAAACATCAAAAATGAAATAACGAAATATCAATTAAATTTAGAAGTAAACGTATCTTTTGACATAGTTGGAAGTTCTAAGGATAAGCAAGAAATTAATTTTAATATTCAAGGCGATTATTCTGTAGATGAGTTTCATACTAAAACACTTGCTAATGAAAAAAAATTGATAGACAATTTAGTTGAGAATATTTCTGAGAAAATTGCTAATAGTATAGGTATAAAAATTAATGATATTTAAAAGTTACCTGATAGAACAAAATCCAGATTTTTTTGATAAATATAACGTTTTTTTATTTTACGGCGAAAATCATGGTCTCAAAAGAGAATTTAGACAAATTTTGAAAACTAAAAATATTAAAAATGAAAAATTAATTTTTTTACAGGAAGAAATTATTCAAAATGAAAATATTCTTTTTAACGAAATTTCCAATAAATCCTTATTTAATGAAAAAAAAATGATTTTTATAGATCAAGTAAGCGAAAAATTTTCAAAGGTCATTGACGAAGTTATTAATAATGCAGTTGATGAAAAGGTTATACTATTTGCCGAAAATTTGGATAAAAAATCAAAATTGAGACACAAATTAGAAAAATCTAAAACTTGCGCTGTAATACCTTGTTACCCGGATAATGAAATAACAATTAAAAAGATTATCCTCGATAAATTAAAACAGTATAAGGGACTAACTCCACAAGTTATCAATTTTATAGTTCAAAACACTGGTTTAGACAGAAATAAAGTTAATAATGAAATAGATAAGATTAAAAGCTGCTTTATAGATAAAATAATTGAACCTGAAAAGCTAGTAGCTTTGCTAAATATAAGGATGAACGATGATTTTAATAAACTAAGAGATGAAGCTATAAATGGCAATAAAATCAACACTAATAAACTCTTAGGGGATACAATATTTGAAAGTGAAAACAATATATTTTACCTAAATCTGATTAACCAAAGAATAAACAAGTTAAATGAAATTGAAAATATGAAAAAAAATGAAAAAAATGTAGAGTTTTTAATTTCTAAACTTAGACCACCAATTTTTTGGAAAGACAAACCAATAATAATTGAACAATCAAAAAAATGGGACAGGAATAAATTAAAAAAAGCTCTAAAAAAAACTTACGAAATTGAATTAAAAATTAAATCAAGTCCGGCAATAAAAAAAGATTTATTGATAAAAAATTTAATTATTGACTTATGTTCGACAGCTAATTCCGCTTGAGCAAGTCAGAAAGTAACTCGAACTGTTCCAAATTTTTATAGGTTATTACAATTTTACCTGAGTTATTTTTCTTATTATTAATCACTACTTTTAAACCAAGAATTTCTTCAATTTTATTTTGTTCACTAAGAATGTTTGCATCAATTCTGATTTGACCTGATTTGATAGGTGCTTTTTGTCCTCGTACTAACATTTCCACACTTCGAGAACTCAAATTTTTTGAAACAACTTCTTCAGCTATATTTGTTGCGTTGGATAAACCAATTAAAGGCCTAGCTTGGCCTGCAGATAAACTTCCCTCCTCGATCATGGCGATAACATCTTTTGGTAAGGACAGTAATCGTAAAGTGTTACTTACATGACTTCTACTTTTAGACATAAATCTTGCTATTTTTTCATGATCATATCCAAATTCATCAGATAATCTTTTATAACCCTTAGCTTCTTCAACAACGTTAAGATCGTCACGTTGTATATTTTCTACTATTGCAATTTCTAAAGCTTCATTATCATTTAAATCTAAAATTACAATCGGCACCTCATGTAACCCTGCTTTTTGAGCAGCTATCCATCTTCTCTCACCAGCTATAATTTCGTATCTACCCGGATCCTGTTTATCTTCTCTTACAGCTATAGGTTGAATAATACCGTTTTTTTTAATTGACCCTGCCAATTCTTCTAATTTTTGCTCATTAAAATGAGTTCTAGGTTGAAATTTATTTCTAGTTAAATCACTAATATTGGCCTTAAGCCTTCCATCAATCGGCTTGTTTACTTTCTTAATATCAACCTGCTGGTCGCCAAATAAAGCGGTTAAACCTCTTCCTAATCCCCTTTTCTTCGTTTTACTCATGCAGCGCTTTCAACTTTTATACTTTTTTTCTCTTTGAACTCACTCGCTAATTTAAAGTAAGATTTACTTCCAAGACAGCTTTTGTCATAAACAACACATGGAAGGCCATGAGAAGGAGCTTCTGATAATCTTACATTTCTTGGAATTACAGTCTTATATACTTTCTCTTTAAAATAATTTCTTGCCTCCTTATCGACTTGAGTAGACAACTTATTTCTCTTATCAAACATAGTTAACAAGATACCTCTTACATTTAATTTTGGGTTTAAATTTACTTTGATCCTGTCTATTGTTTTAACTAGTTGTGTAATACCCTCTAGTGCAAAAAATTCTGTTTGAAGTGGGACTAATAGCTCATCCGACGCCACAAGAGCCATTATGGTTAGTAGACTTAGAGAGGGGGGACAGTCTATAAAAATGTTATCATATTTTGATAATATTTGTTCTTTCTCATTTTTTAAAATATATTTCAAAAAGAATGCTCTATCAGAGTCATTGGCAGTTTCCACTTCCAATCCAGATAAATTTACTGTTGAGCTTATTAAATCTAAATTCTTTACATCAGTTTTTTGAATTACTTCAGATAGTTTTTTTTTCTTTATTAACAAATTATAAATATTTTGATCGTTATCATTATTAGACTTTCCAAGGCCAGTAGAGGCATTACCTTGAGGGTCTAAATCTATGATCAAATTATTTTGACCCAAAATGGACAGTGCTGAAGCCAAGTTGATAACAGTGGTTGTTTTTCCTACTCCGCCTTTTTGATTAATTACAGCAATAGTTGTTTTTGTTGTCATTTTTTTTTGCATCTACCAGTATAATTTTCGAATCATTATCTGTAATGCTATTAAAAAGTTTATAACTGTAATTACGCCCTAATGATACATTATTTATTTCTGATTGTGCATTTTTTCCTTTTAAAATGATCAATTTATGACTTTTGCTACACGTTTCACGTGAAATTTTAATAATTTCGGCTAGTTTTTTGAAGGCTCTAACTAAAACTACGTCAGCTACTATTTTTTCTTGGTATACATTGCTTTCAATATCGAACTTTAATCCTAACATTTGTCTAATTTCCTTGAGAAATTGTCTCTTAACGGGCGACTTTTCATATAATTTCACGTGAAACTTGTTTTTTTCATCGAATATAGACAGGATAATTCCAGGGAAACCAGCGCCTGTTCCTAAATCAGCAATTTGTTTTGTATTATCAGGCAAAAATTTAATAATTTGGGCAGAGTCAAGTATATGTCTATTCCAGATACTATTAATAGTACTTTTAGATATCAAATTGTATCTTCGGTTACGCTCTAAGAGCCTAATTTTGAACTTTTTTAGCTTTTCTATGGATCTTTGAGAAAAAAGAAGCTTATTTTTTAAATATTTAGCAACATCGTCCTCATTCATTAACCAACAGCCCTTCTTTTTACCTTTTTCAAGTGAGAAAGTAATATTATTGCTGCCGCTGGGGTAACTCCATCAATTCTTAAAGCGTGCCCTAACGTACTAGGCCTTATTTTTTTCAATTTTGACTTAATTTCGTTGGATAGACCGCTTAGATAATCGTAATTCATATCCTTTGGAATAGAAAAAGACTCATCCTTCCTGAAGGCCTCTATATCTTTCAATTGCCTAGTGAGGTAACCCTGATAATGAGCGTCAATTTCAACCTGTTTATCAATTTCTAAATCATACAGAGGTACATCTGGAAATTTTTGCCTTATTTTTGCCATATTTAAATTTCTTTGACCCATGATATCGAAAACAGATCTTTTAACACCATCCATTGCAACTTTAACAGAATGAGTTTTAGCTTCATTAGGTGAAAGAACTTTTTCCTTAAGAGATTTTTTTAGAGCAAACAACTTTAACTCTTTTTCTAAAAATAATTTTTTTCGATTTTGACTTAACAAGTTAATTTTTATACCCAAATTAGAAAGTCTTTGATCTGCATTATCGGATCTAAGAGTAAGTCTGTATTCCGCTCTAGATGTAAACATCCTGTAAGGTTCAGACACACCCTTAGTAATTAGATCATCTATCATAACTCCTATGTAAGAATTAGATCTATTTAGTAAAAATTCTCCACTTTTTTGAACTTTTTTGGCAGCATTAATTCCAGCGATGAGACCCTGGGCAGCAGCTTCTTCATACCCTGTAGTTCCATTAATTTGACCTGCTAAAAAAAGGGAATCAATTTTCTTTGTTTCTAAAGTTGCTTTTAGCTCTCTAGGATCAACAAAGTCGTATTCAATGGCATAACCAGCTCTTTTCATCTTAACTTGCTCTAAACCCTTAATTTTAGACAATATTTGGACCTGTATTTCTTCAGGGAGGGAGGTAGAAATTCCATTAGGATAAATAGTATCGTCATCCAAACCTTCTGGTTCTAAAAAAATCTGATGTTTATTCTTATCTTTAAATTTAACAATTTTATCTTCTATAGACGGGCAATATCTAGGACCAACTCCTTTTATGTCTCCGGAGTACATTGCACTTTTAGTAATATTTGCACTTATAATTTTGTGTACTTCATTGTTTGTATGGGTTATCCCACATTTAATTTGTTTATTGTAAGTTCTATTTGTTAAAAATGAAAAATAGCTGTGCTCATCATCTGCTGGCTGCATTTCAAGATCATCATAATTTATAGTTCTTCCATCTAATCTTGGCGGGGTACCTGTTTTTAATCTTCCAATTTTCATTTTAAATTTTTCCAATTGTTCACTTAGACCTGTCGCAGGTTTTTCCTCAAATCTACCAGCTGGTATTTTAGTTGGTCCGATATGGATTAAACCATTAAGAAAAGTGCCTGTTGTTAGTATTAATTCTTTTGATCTTATTTCTTTTCCACTTTCACAAATAAATCCTATGACTTTATTCTTATTAAATAAAAATTTGATCACTGGATCAGCAATTATTTCTAAATTTTTATAATTTAGTAATTTTTTTTGCATATGTTTCTTGTAAAGAGCTCTATCTGACTGAGTCCTAGGTCCTTGAACTGCTGGGCCTCGACTTCTGTTTAATAATCTAAATTGGATTCCCGATTTATCAGCTATTTCTCCCATTATACCATCTAAAGCATCTATTTCTCTTACAAGATGCCCTTTACCTAGGCCTCCAATAGCTGGATTGCACGACATCTCACCTATTGTCTCTATTTTATGTGTAAAAAGTGCAGTATTTACGCCCATTCTGGCGGATGCAGCCGCTGCCTCACATCCGGCGTGTCCACCGCCTATAACTACTACATCATAGCTTTGTTTTATCATGATGAGAATGTAACCGTCTCAATTTAGATTACAAGTAGTATTTTATTTACCTATGCAGAAGTCTTTGAAGATAGATCCAAGTATTTCTTCTACATCAACTTTACCAACTATACTGCCTAAATGACGTGTAGCCATTCTTAAATCTTCTGCAGCTAATTCAAGGTCTATGCTTTGATCTTTTTTTAGGAACTTATCTAATTCTTTTAAACATTCATTAAGCTTAGTTCTATGTCTTTCTCTCGTAATTAAAACGTTATTATTTGATGAAAACTTTTTACTTAACTTAGTTTTAATTAAATAGATTAATTTATCTATATTTTTATTATTTTTAACTGAAACTAAAACAGTATCTACATCAAATTTATGATTTCGTTTATCTGAAACATCTGATTTATTTAAAAGAATAATAGTATCTTGATTAATAATTTTCTGTATTTCAATGTTTATTTTTTTCGATGAGTTATCTATCACAACTATATTTAAATCTGCTTCTTTTGATTTTCCTATTGCTAAAGAAATACCTTTTTTTTCTATCTCGCTTTTAGCATCTCTTATACCGGCTGTATCTGCAAGAATAACAGGATAACCATCTAAATTTAAATAAGTTTCTATGATATCTCTAGTTGTTCCAGCTTCATCTGAAACAATTGCAACTTCTCTTTTTGATAGTAAATTTAATAATGATGATTTACCTGCATTTACTTCCCCTATAATTGAAACTCTAAAACCATCTCTAATTTTCTCTCCAACTTTATTATCTTCAATGATTTTAGTGATTTCTGAATGGATTTTCTTAATCGATTTATGAGCTTCTTTTAATACCTTTTCAGGCAGATCTTCCTCAGCAAAATCAATTTTAGCTTCCACAAATGCAAGTGATTTTATTATTTTTTCTCTCAGATCGTTATAGTAATTTGATGCGTTACCCTGAACTAGTTTTACTGCTTGTTGTCTTTGTAATTCTGTCTCGGAATGAATTAAATCTCCTATGCTCTCTGCTTTGAGTAAATCAATTTTATCATTTTGAAGAGCTAATTTAGTAAACTCGCCTGGTTCAGCTAACCTGCAATTTTTTTCCTCTGATAAAACAGTTAATAAAGCAGTAATAACGGCATTACTTCCGTGAATTTGAAGTTCAGCTAAATCCTCCCCCGTATAACTGTTTGGTCCTGGAAACCATAACAATAAAGCTTCAGGGTCTATAACGTTATCATTTTTAGGGTTATAAAATTTGCAAAAATTAACCTCGGTAACTTTAATTTCTTTTAGTTTAGTTATTCTTTTGCAAATATTGTAAACATCAGATCCAGAAATTCTAACAATTGCAATACCAGACGGACCTTTGCCTGAAGATAGAGCATAAATATTCATATCAAATCTGTATTATTTACTTTATATTTTTCTATGTTTCAAATTAACTGGAAATTAAAAGCTTTGCTATATAAAGTTTTTGAAGTTTTTAAACTTAATAAAACATTATATTTTATACAAAGATATATAACAGGCAGGGCAAAAATACAATTTACTACGCTTAACCCCCACTGGAAAAGACACGCAGCCTCAATTCAAGAAAAAAATTGTAAGTCAATTTTAGAGATTGGAGCTGGAAAATCATTAGAGCAAAATATTTTTTTTTCATATTATTTTGATAATGATAAATTTCAGAAAGTTATTGATATTAATAATATGATTAGTTTCGAGTTATGTAATGAAGCTAGTCATAGAATTGCGAAAATATTAAATAAAGATTTTAAAGGAAAAATAAAAAATATTCGGGATTTAAAAAATGATTACAACATTCATTATGAAGCCCCATGTAAAATTAAAGATATTAAAGTAGAAAAGTTTGATATTTGTACCTCAACAACTTCGTTAGAACATTTTTCTCTTGATGACCTTAATTTGTTTTTAAACCAAGTTAAATTTGTTCTTAAAAAAAATGGATTTGTATCGTCCATAATTGATTATAGTGATCATTATTCACATACTGATAAAAATATTGATCCCTTGAATTTTTTAACTTTTAGTGAGAAAAAATGGAAAAAGTACAATAACAACTATTTATTTCAAAATCGTCTAAGGCATAACGATTATAGAAACTTGTTTAAAAATTTAGATTTTATTATCGAGAAAGAGCACAGAGGTACAATGCATAACAAAATACCTGGTATTTCAAAAGAATTTGACCAAACAAACGATGAAACTTTTTTAGGTTGGGGATACTACCTTATTTCAATTCGTTAAATTAATATAATCCTTTATCTGAAATTTTCTTAGCAATTTGGGATAATGTTTTTGATGAAGAAATATTTTTTATGATTACGCTCTTTAAAGTATCTAAATATTTATCCCTTTTAAAAAATCTATGAGTTAGATCAACTCCTAAGCTCATAATTGTGTTTTCAGGTTTACGACTTTCATAGAAGTCCTTCAAGGCATAACTATTTTTCACTGAAATGCCTAAAGTAGAATAATATTTTAAAATTTCTTTTAATTTTTTAATATCCCTCAACACTAAATTAAACCCCTGGCCTGCTACCGGGTGTATAGTATGAAGGCCTTCGCCTAAAACTAAAATATTTTTTTTAAAATAATCTTTTTTAAGACCTAGATGTATAGGATAAGACTGAATATTGCTTACTGTAATTATCTTTTTTATTTTTAAAATTTTTATAATTTTTTTTTTAACTAAATTTTTTATATTTTTAGAATTATGAATATAAAATTCTTTATTAAGACTCCATACAAATGAAAAATTTTGTTTAGAAAAAGGAAGTATTGCCAATGGTCCTTCTTTTAAAAAAAATTGGCTAGTACTCAAGTTATTGATTTTATGATTAATATAACCAGTGACTGCAATTTCTTTGTAGTCTTTTTGGATTGATCTGCCTTTAGTAATTTCTTCATAAAGATTAGAATTACCACCTAAGCAGAGAATTACTAAGTCAAATTTTTTCAATTCAATTAAATTTTTAATTTCTTTTCTAATAATTTTTATTTTTTTCTTCATAATTTCTTTGAGAAGAAATTCTCTGATTTTGTTATTCTCAAAGACGTACATTAAATTTGATTTTTTCTCGTTTAGATTAAGAAAATTAATTTGATTTTTTTTTGTTTCATAATAAAGCTCTATTTTTTTTGACGGCCAAAAATAACTGTTTTTCAAATTTTTGATATTCTCTTTAAAAAAATTAAAATTTGTATCTGATATAGCGGTGGTTCTTTTATCTTTTTTTTTTAATTGTTTTTTTGCTAATACACTAATCTCTAATTCTGGGATATTACTCAGAGTTATAGCTGTCATTAACCCTGATAATCCGTCTCCTACAACACATATTCTCTGTTTATTCATATAAAAATTTTTAACACTTTCATAAAAATGATAAAAAGTACGTAAAACGATTCGAAATGAATACAAACTTTTTAAATAGTTTAACAAATTTTTTAAAAAAGCGAACCTTTGAATTATTGGGATTAATCCTTATTTTTGCAAGTGTCGCACTTGCTATTGCTTTTTCAACATACTCACCTGAGGATCCTTCTTTTATTTACGGTGATAAAAATTTAGAAATTTTGAATTTTTTCGGAATTTATGGAAGTAGTATCGCTGATTTCTTGTTACAAAGCTTTGGAATAGCCTCTTTTTTGTTGCTTTTAAATCTTTTATTTTGGGGGCTAAATTTAATTATTAAGAAAGAATTAAAAAAAATTATTTTAAAATTATTTTTAGTAGTTGCTTACCTAATTATGGGAACGGTTTTTATTTATCTTACTTTTAATAATTCTTTTTGGTTAATTGATAACGGGAACTCAGGTTTTGTAGGAAAAATAACATACAACTTCTTAAATACTTGGATTCCATGGATTAATAATAGTTACTCGATATTTACATTATTTTTATTAACTCTTATTCTATTTTCTTTATCAGCTGAAATAAATTATAAAAAAATTTTATCTAGCACGCTTTCTATCTTTAAGAAAAAATCATCTGGAACCCCAGAGGTAAATTTAAGTGCAATAAATGATGAAGAGAGGACTAATCTAATAGAAAAACCTCAACAATCATTTATGTTCGATAGTGAGATAAGTGCTCAGAAAGACAATATTAATCCAAAAACAAAATATAAACTACCTGATATTAATTATTTAAATAAAAAATTACAAAAACTAAGTTCATCCGAAACTAATAAAAATCAACCAGATGCAGAATTTATGGAAAAGATTCTACTTGATTTTGGTATAAATGGTAAAATAAAAGCAATTAACAAAGGGCCTGTTGTAAGTTTATATGAATTTGAACCAGCGCCCGGAGTGAAAGTTTCAAAGATTATAAATTTGTCTGAAGACCTGGCCAGAAATACTAGCTCAACGTCTGCACGAGTTTCCGTAATTCCAGGAAAAAATACTGTGGGGATAGAGATTCCAAACGAAGACAGGGAGAGTGTCATTTTGAAAGAAATACTGGCTAATGAAAAATACCAAAATAAAGATATTAAACTACCAATTGCTCTTGGTAAAAGCATATCTGGAACACCAATCATTGGTGATTTAACTTCGATGCCACATCTCTTAATCGCAGGAACAACTGGATCAGGAAAATCAGTTTGCATAAATACTATTATTGTTTCTTTGCTTTACAAATTAAATCCGGATCTTTGTAAATTTATTTTGATTGATCCCAAAATGTTAGAGCTATCTACTTATGAAGGAATTCCTCATTTGCTAACTCCAGTTATTACTGATGCCAAAAAAGCAACTTCCGCTCTTTCTTGGACTGTAAAAGAAATGAACAGTAGATATAAATTAATGAGTAAAGTCGGCGTAAGAAACATAGATGGTTATAATTCTAAACATAAATTAAAAATGCCATACTTAGTTGTAGTTGTAGATGAAATGTCAGATTTAATGTTAGTAGCTGGGAAAGAAATAGAAAATTATATTCAAAAATTATCTCAGATGGCTAGAGCAGCTGGAATTCATATTATAATGGCCACTCAAAGACCAAGTGTTGATGTAATTACTGGTACAATAAAAGCAAATTTTCCAACCAGAATATCTTTTCAAGTAAGTTCAAAAATAGATAGCAGAACTATATTAGGAGAGCAAGGCGCTGAACAATTATTGGGAAAGGGGGATATGTTATTTATGTCTTCTGCCAATAGAATAGTTAGAATTCATGGCCCATATATTTCTGAAAGTGAAATAGAAAAAATAGCAAATTCTTTAAGAGCACAAGGAGAGCCTGATTATATGGATGAAATAACTTCACAAGAGACTTTAGAAAGCTCTCTAACGCCTGCAAGTGAAGGTGAGGAGGATGAGTTATTCAATCAAGCGTTAGAAATTATAAAAGCTGAAGGAAAAGCATCTACAAGCTTTTTACAGAGAAAATTACAAATTGGTTATAACAGGGCTGCTAGAATTATTGATACGATGGAAGAAAAAGGCATTGTCAGTAAGGCAAATCATGTTGGTAAACGTGAAGTTCTTTAAAAAAATAACCTTAATTTTGTTCTATACTTTTTTATCAATAAATCTGTTAGCTAGTGAAAAGGATCAAATAATTGATCAAATAAGCAAATTAGATTCTTTAGAATTTACTTTTAATCAATTAATAAATGGGAAAACCGAAAAAGGTAGTTGTCTTTTAAAATTTCCAGGAAAATTAAAATGTAATTACTTTGATAATTATGAAAAGGAGCTAGTTATCAATAATAAGAGGTTAGCAATTACACAAAAAAGATATAAGAAGACTTATCACTATCCAATTTCAAAATCTCCATTTTTAAATATTTTGTATAAAGATAAACTTTTAGAAATGATACAATTTGGAAAATTAAAATTAACAGATCAGGTTATTAAACTTGTTTATCTAGATGATAATGAAATAATAATTTTTTTTGATAGAAGAAGTCTAGACTTGAAAGGATGGAAAATTGTTGATCAGTACAACAACACAATTGATTTCTCCTTAAACATTGTTGCTAAAAATGATATTTTTGAAAAAGGTACTTTTAAAATTCCTGAAATTAATTAAGCTACAAAATCTATTTCTTCTTCTTTAAAAATTTCGAATCCTTTAGATTTATAATTTTTCAAAGCGTGTTTATGATCTAAGCTGCAAGTATGAACCCAAATTCTTTCTGGACTCTTTCTTGATGCACTTGCTATAGCATGGCTAACGAGTGTAGATCCAAGCTTTAACCCTCTAAATTCTTTTAACACTCCTAAATTAATTAACTCTACTTCGTTAGACTCTGGGTGATATTCTTGCTCATAGTATCCAACAAGATCTTCTTCTTTTCTAAGAATATGTGTCTCTAAATTTTTGTTTGAAACATATTTTACCCAATCACTATCAGACCATAATAATCTATCTCTCCAATAATGATCTACTCCTATTTGTTTATAAAAAAATTTATTTAAATAAAAATTATTTTTATCATCTAAAGTAATTTGAAAATTTTCAGGAAGATTTAAATCAATTGTTTTTGAAAAATCTTTAATTTCTAAAAAATGTCTTTTTACCCTTGAAACCATTAGCTGACCATCTTTCCAATGTTTTCACCTGCAAAAATATGAAAATGTAAGTGGGGAACTTCTTGGCCTCCATCAGTACCAATATTGGTTAGAGCTCGATAACCTTTATCTTTTGCACCCATTAATTTAGCAACGTGCGTAACTGCTTTACTAACTTCTATAATTTCTTTGTCCGATGCTCTAATATTAAAATCATCAAGATCTACGTATTCTCCTTTTGGTATAACTAAAACATGAACTTTTTTTTGAGGATTAATATCATGAAAAGCTAAGACGTGATCATTTTCATAAACTTTTTTACAAGGGATTTCTCCTCTAAGGATTTTTGCAAATATATTGTTCTTATCGTAGGTCATTGGATAACCTCTAATTCTTCAATTACTTCAACAATTTTACCTTCTATAATTTTAGCGTTTACTCTTGAACACTTATAAAATGCCGATGAGCTAATCTCAGCATTTTCTTTTAAATTTAAACACTCAGTTCTAGATGTAGTGTATAAGTGTTCTTTTAGCTTTAATGGCTCTCCAAAATACATCATTAGCGCAATTACTTCCCCTTCTAAATCTCCACCAGATTTTACTTTTATATCTACAGCTCTATTTCCAACTCCAATTTCAAAATCTCTAAACGCTGTATATCCTTTGTAGAATACAAAAATTCCAATAAGAATAAACAAAAATTTAACTTTACTCATTCAAATACTACTTTTTTCTATTATCTAGTTCTTTCATTACATCTTCAATTTTTATATCGTTTGCCTCTAGATATACCATCAAATGATAAATCACATCAGCAGCTTCGTGAATTTTATTTGAATTTTTTTCCACAGACTCAATTAATTCACCTATTTCTTCTTTTACTTTTGAAACGTTAAGGTTTTTGTCGTTAAGAAGTTTGTTTGTATAGGATTTATCAGGAGAAGAATTTTTTCTATTTCTGATTGTTTTTATTAATTGTTCTAAGTTTTCAAACATTTTATAACCTTACAGATACATTTTTAGAATTCAAATATTCTTTAGCATCTTTAATTTTGTATTCACCATAGTGAAAAATAGAAGCTGCTAAAACGGCGCTTGCCCCACCTTTAACTATACCATCATATAAATGATCAAGTGTTCCAACTCCACCAGACGCTATTACAGGAATATTGGTACTATTCGTAATTGTTTTTAATAAATTAACGTCATAACCAGATTTAGTTCCATCTTTATCCATTGAAGTTAATAAAATTTCGCCAGCTCCATTGGTCTCTACTTGTTTTGCAAACTCTACAGCGTCAATACCTGTCTTATTTCTTCCACCGTGTGTGAATACTTCCCATTTGTTTTTTGAAACTTTTTTTGCGTCAATCGCAACAACAATGCATTGAGATCCAAATTTTTTTGAAGCCTCTTTCACAAAATCGATATTATTTACTGCAGAAGTATTAATAGACACTTTATCTGCACCGGCTAGTAATAAATCAGTGATATTTTGAATAGTTCTTACCCCACCTCCAACTGTTAAAGGAACAAAGCATTCTTTTGCAGTTTTCCTTACAATATCAATGATTGTATCTCTATTTTCATTTGATGCAGTGATATCTAAAAAACAAATCTCATCAGCACCACCATCACTATAAATCTTAGCTTGCTCTACTGGATCTCCAGCATCTTTTAATTCAACAAAGTTAATACCCTTAACAACTCTTCCATTTTTAACATCAAGACAAGGTATAATTCTATTTTTCAACATTTTTTTTCTTTTTTTTTGCTTTACTCGGTAACAATCCTTTGTTTACTGCTCTAGCTCTTTCTGAAAAACCAAGTTTTTGTCCATTTCTTATTTTACGTCTAATCGTAGATAATTTTGCAACCATTTTAATCTATCTCTTTTACCAACTCATCAAGCTTAATATCGCCATCATATATAGCTTTACCAACAATAATACCTTCAATTTTTTTATTATTTAATTCTTTTGCTTTTTTAATATCTTTTAGTGAAGAAACTCCACCTGAAATGACGACTGGACAATTAGAAATTTCAGCAATTTTAATTGTCTCTTCATAGTTAGGACTAGTTTTCATCCCATCTCTATTGATATCTGTAAAAACGATTCTACTAACACCAAAATCATTTATTTCTTTTAAAAAATTTGTAGTTTTAATATCTAAATTTTCCTTCCAGCCTGACACTGAAAGATTTCCATCTTTTGCGTCTAATCCTAACGCAATTTGATTTTTAAACTCTTCACAGGCTTGTTTTAAAAATTCTTTATTTTTAATCGCGCCACTACCCAAAATTACTTTCTCTACTCCAGCATCGATATATTTTTTAATGCTTTCTACGTTTCTTACTCCGCCGCCTATCTCAATTTTTAAATCATATTTACTTACTATTTCTTTAATAATATCTAAATTGACTGTTTTGCCCGTTAAAGCTCCATCCAGATCAACAATGTGCAAGTTTTTAAAGCCATGATCTTTATATTTTGCTGCTTGATCAACTGGTGAGGTTTCGTACTCAGTTTTGTTATCAAAGTCTCCTTTGATTAACCTCACACATTTTTTATCTTTTATGTCTATCGCTGGAAAAATTTTCATTATAATTTTAAAAAGTTATCAATTATTTTTAATCCAGTTTTATCACTCTTCTCTGGGTGAAATTGTGTTCCAAACAAATTTTCTTTCTCAACGGCACATACGATTTTTGATGAATAGTCTGTTGTAGCTGAAATAATTGATTTATCCTCAGGAATAAACTCATAACTATGCACGAAATACATATGAGATTTATTTTTTATATCTTTAAATATCTTACTTTCTTTTTGAATTTCAATTTCGTTCCATCCAATGTGTGGAAGTTTAAATTTTCCTTTTTGATTATCAATTTTAGAAACTTTGCCAGAAATCCAACCTAGCCCTTTAGTTTCTGCTTCTTCATAACCGATGTTAGCAAACATTTGCAAACCAACACAAATTCCTAATAAAGGTTTCTTGTTTGTAATTGCAAATTCTTTTAGGGTATCAACTAATCCGTCGATTTTGTTTAAAGAATCCACACAGCTCTTGAATGAGCCTTGACCAGGTAAAACTATCTTATCACTGGACTTAATTTTCTTGATATCAAAAGTTACCTCTAAATTTACTTTATCTTTAGCAACCTCTGTGAAAGAGTTAATAACTGAGCTTATATTGCCCGATTGGTAGTCAACAATTGTGACGTTCATCAAATTTAAATAGAGCCTTTTGTCGAAGGTATTGAGTTCTTAATTCTTTTATCTATTGCTAAAGCATCCTTTAGTGATCTAGCTAATCCCTTATAACAAGACTCAACTTTGTGGTGACTATTGTCACCGTAAATATTCTCAATATGTAAAGTAACTCCTGCTGATTGTGAAAATGCTTGGAACCACTCTTTAAAAAGTTCAGTATCCATTTCACCCAATTTTTCAACAGCTAAATCCACTTTCCAAATTAAGTAAGGTCTATTTGACACATCAATGGAAACACGACTTAATGTTTCATCCATTGGTATCATGGTAGAGGCATATCTTGTAATTCCTTTTCGGTTGCCAGCAGCTTTTTTAATAGCTTCTCCTATAGCTATGCCTGTATCTTCTGTGGTGTGATGTAAATCAATATGAGTATCACCTTTAGCTTTAACTTCTATATCTATCAAAGAATGTTTTGATAGTTGCTCTAACATATGATCTAAAAAACCTATTCCAGTTTTTATCTTATATTTACCTTTGCCGTCTAAATTGACTGTGACAGAAATGTTGGTTTCTTTTGTTTTTCTAATAATTTTTGCTTTTCTTTTCATAAACTAAGTAAATTATCATTGATATATATTTAAATGGGCATTTTATCAATAAATCACTATTGAAGATTCAAAATTAATCTCCACATATAATAACATGAATACAGCTGAAAAATGGCACGGCACTACCATTGTCTTGCTCAGAAAAAACGGAGAAACTATTGTTGCGGGTGATGGACAAGTAAGCCTAGGAAATACAGTTTTAAAAAGTAAAGCAAAAAAAGTACGCAAAATTCAAAATAGAGGGGTTATTGCAGGTTTTGCGGGATCTACTGCGGACGCACTAACACTATTTGAAAGACTTGAGGCAAAACTTGAAAAGCACGCAGGTAACCTGCAAAGAGCTGCTGTAGAATTAGCAAAAGATTGGAGAAGTGATAAATTTTTAAGAAGGTTAGAAGCTTTGATGGCAGTAGCTGATAATAAACATAGTTTTATTATTTCTGGAACTGGAGATGTTCTAGAACCTGAGGATGGCATCATAGGAATCGGTTCAGGCGGTAATTACGCACTTGCAGCTGCTAAAGTGCTTATTGAAACTGACCTTAAAGCAGAAGAAATCGCAAGAAAAGCAATTAAAGTTGCTTCGGATATATGTGTTTTCACAAATAACAATATTACAGTTGAGAAAATTTAATTATGGCTACTTCAAAAAATATTACAAATTTAAATCTTGTTAAAAATGTCAAAAAGAAAGATTCTAAAGTAAGTGCTTTATCGCCAAGAGAAATTGTCTCTGAACTAGATAGATACGTTATTGGACAAAAAGAGGCTAAAAAAGCAGTTGCAGTTGCTTTAAGAAATAGATGGAGAAGACAGGCTCTTTCAGATGAAATGAGGGACGAGGTGCTTCCTAAAAACATTTTAATGATTGGTCCTACTGGAGTTGGGAAAACTGAAATATCAAGAAGATTATCAAGATTAGCAGAAGCTCCATTTATAAAAGTTGAAGCTACTAGATTTACAGAGGTTGGTTATGTTGGAAGAGATGTAGAACAAATAATGAGAGATTTAATCGAAATCGCAATTGCTATGGAAAGAGAGAAAAAAAGAAGAGAAGTCAAAGCTAAAGCTGAACTTAAAGCCGAAGATAAAGTTTTAGACGCTTTAGTAGGTAATAAAGCTAGCGTGGCTACAAAAGAGAGTTTTAGAAAGAGATTACGAAATGGTGATCTTGACAATAACGAAATAGAAATAGAAGTCCAAGACAAATCATCAGGACTTCAGAGCTTTGAAATACCTGGTATGCCAGGAGGAAATGTTGGAATGGTTAATCTAGGTGATATCCTTGGTAAGTCTATGGGCAATAAAAAAGGTAAAAAGAAGAAGATGACTGTAAAAGAGTCTCATGACATTTTAGTTGCTCAAGAGTCAGATAAAATGATCGAAGAAGATAAAATCATCAAAGAAGCTAAAAAGGCTACAGAAGAAAATGGTATAGTTTTTTTAGATGAAATAGATAAAGTTTCTGCTAGAAGTGATAGAGTAGGTGGAGATGTTTCAAGAGAAGGTGTTCAAAGAGATTTGTTACCACTGATAGAGGGAACAACTGTAAGCACGAAACACGGTCCAATTAAAACTGACCATGTCCTTTTCATAGCATCAGGTGCATTTCAATTAGCTAAACCTTCAGATTTACTACCTGAGTTACAAGGAAGGTTGCCAATCAGGGTTGAGTTAAATGCTTTGAATGAAGAAGATTTCAAAAGAATCTTAAAAGAACCAGATAATAGCTTGATAAAACAATATAAAGAATTACTAAAAACAGAAAATGTAGAGCTAAAATTTACAGACGATGGCATTGACATGTTGGCCAAAATATCGGCAGAGGTAAATTCTTCTGTTGAGAACATTGGCGCTAGAAGATTGCATACAATTATAGAAAAAGTACTAGATGATATTAGTTTTAATGCTACAGACAGAGCAGGTGAAACTATAACTATAGATAAAAAATATGTTAATGATAATTTAGGCAATTTAGTAAAAGATACAGACTTATCAAAATTTATTTTATAAACGTTTAAGTTTAACTATTATTGCTCCTTCTCCCCCATCATTATTTCCAGCGCCTTTAACAGAAGAAATATATTTTGATAATTCTCTATCAGATTTAATAAATTCTGGTACAGAATATTTTAACTTACTAAAATCTTTTGAGACATAAACATCTTGATCTGTATTAGAGTGAATTCCTTTTCCAGTTATAAATAAAATTTCCCTGTAGTTCTTCTGAACACAGGATAAAATCACTGCTTTTACTTTTTCATTAGCTTCTAAAAGAGTATGACCATGTAAATCATACTTAAACTTGTCTAAGATTTTATTTTTTTTTTGATTTTTTTCTTTATCAAATATGTCTGTCGGATTTTTAATATAATTATTCCAGATACTTAAATCTTTTTCAGAATTTTTTTTCTTTTTGATCACTTGGTAATAATTTCAGATAAATACCAGTTTGGACCTTTTTTTAATATATTTCTTGTAAATTTCCAGTAGTCTGTAACTTGCTTAATCTTATTGGGGTTACCCTCTATGATTTTATCGTTTTTATCTTTTTTTACAGAAATCACTTCGGAAACAAATTTTACAGACGCAAATACATCGTTTGTTATTCTCTCATATTTTTCAACGTTAGATTCTTTAATTCCAACAAACGTAAATTCAGATTTAACACTTTCTTTATTTCTAGTGTGGATCGCTTGTTCAAAATTACTAGCCATATCTGACGTAAGTAAACTATTTAATTTTTTAATATCTCCGTTTGCAAAAGATGTAAGAATTGTTTCATAAGCAATTTCTGCACCTTTCAAAAACTCTTTTTTTTCATCTCCCTCTAAAACGTCATGATTTTCTTTAAATGGTTTAATATTATTTTTAGGGACGTTAAATTTCTGCTCAGCAAAACCAGGATAAATTTTTGATTCGTGTCCAGTTTTTCTTCCTAGTATACTTCTCAAACGCAGGATAATAAATCCAGCGATCATTCCTAGTAAAATTATATCTATATATCCAAAATTGTTACTCATTATTTGATAAATATACATTAATAATATAATTTTGTATCAGACAAATGAACTCATTTTTTTTCTTATTTATAGGCATACCTGCTGTAGAAGTTTTCCTTATGATTAAAATTGGTGGAAAAATAGGGGCCTTAAATACGATTTCTCTTATATTCTTAACAGCTGTAGTAGGACTATATTTTGCAAAAATGGAGGGAATGAAAACTATTAGATCTGGAGTTATAAACTTATATCAAAATAAAAACCCAATTTATGAAATCATATCAGGAGCATCTATAGCTATTGCTGCTCTACTTCTTATTATTCCCGGATTTATGACTGATTTGTTGGGGTTTTTATTGCTAATTCCGATTACAAGGAAGTTAATATTTAGTTTATTTCTAAAACAAAATATTAAAAAAGAGGAGTCCTCTAAAACATTAGATGGTGAAATAATAGAAGACAAAAAAGATGAGCTATAAAATAATAGGTAGATATATTAAAGATTTAAATTTTAATATACCAAATCCTAAAACTTTTTTTTTATTATCAAAAAATATTTCAAACTATAAAATAAATCTTGATATTAAAAGTAACCAAGTAAATGAAAAAATTGTTGAGGTTCAAACAACTCTTAAATTAACACCTACTAAAAATGATTTTGAAAATATTGAAACAAAAATTATTTATTCGGCTGTTATTGAATTGGAAAAAAAAATAACAGATAAAAATGAAATAGAAAAAGTAATATTGATTAAAGTTCCAACAGATATATACCCTGAGTTAAGAAAGATATTTGTATTTATATTTGAAAGTTCAGGCTTCAAAGATATTAAAATAAGTAAACAAGTAGATTTTGAAAAACTTTATAATTTAAATAAGACTCAGTAATAATTTTTTTTTATTTCAGATTTTAAAAATTCTTTATGATTTTTTATTTCATTGTCTGTTATCTTTAAAACGTTTTTATTATATTTTTTTATTATACCTGATTTCATTGCTTCATCATGATTAATAGATGATAAATTAAATCTTGGCTCTTTTGCATCAAGTAAATTTATGTAGACTTCTCTTAAAAGCTCACAGTCTAATAACGCGTTATGTTTGGTCCTTCGAGATAAATCTATATTAAATCTTTTACATAATGCATCTAGAGAATTTGAAGTTCCTGGAAATTTATTTCTAGCAACCTCCAAAGAGTCTATTACTAAATCTTTGTTAATATTTTCTTTATTTATATTATTCAATTCACCATTTAAAAAACTAAGATCGAAACTTGAATTATGTATTATAATTTTTTTATCTTTTATAAAATCCAAAAATTCATCGGCTACTTGATCAAAAGTAACTTTGTCACTTAAAAATTCTTGGGAAAACCCGTGAACCCTGAAAGCTTCGTCAGGCACATTTCTTTTTGGATTTATAAGTTTATGAAAAACCTTCTTAGTTGGTATAAGATCTTTTGTTTCTATACAGGCAATTTCAACAATTTTATGCCCTTCCTGGTACGAAAGCCCTGTTGTTTCCGTATCTAAAAAAATTTCATTCATAATCTTTAATTATATGTAAAACTTTTTTTTTTAAAACTGATAAAGATTTATTATTAACAAGAACATAATCGCAATATTTAGTTTTTTGATAGTCCTTAAGTTGATGGCCATCAAGTACTCTGAACAATCTTAAATCTCCTCCATTTTTTTTATACCTCTTAAGCCTTAAATTTTGTTGTGATTTAACAAAAATAATTTTATCAAATACATTCATAAGATTACTTTCAATTAAAAGGGGAATTTCAAAAAATGTAAATTTACTAGATTTATTTTTTTTTAAAAAACTATACATTTTTCTTCTTACTAAAGGATGTAGTATCATTTCTAACTTCCTCAAAACTTTTTTTTCAGAAAGTATTTTCTTTTTTATTTCTGATTTAAAATTAGAAGTTGACTGTAATGAAATTTTTCTTGCTATAATTGCCTTAACTTTTTTATCATTATATAGTTTTTTAACACATTTATCTGCGCTAAAAACTGGACCCCTTCTATGTGAAATTAGCTTTATAACTGTCGTTTTGCCAGAAGATATTGAGCCTGTGATACCTATTTTTATCATTTTAATTTTGAAACTAATAAATTTACTAGTTGATCATCTATCTCAGGATTAATCTTATTCCACAAATAAAAAGATTTTTGCCCTTGGTAGATGAGCATTTCCAACCCATTAAATGTTTTAATATTATTTTCTTTAAGGAACTTTAAAGTTTTAGTTTCTAATGGATTATAGATAGTATCAATATAAATTAGACTTTGTTTAACTCGCGAGAAATTAAATTCAAAATCGTTACTATCTTTTAAACCTAAACTAGTAGCATTGATAATTATATCAAAATTAATAAGTTCACTCTCTAAAGATTTCCACTCTAAAATTTCTAAAAAGTTAAACCTCTTTTTTAAAAAAATTGATTTTTCGTGTGTGCGGTTAATAATTGATATATTTTTTAATTTAGATTTTTTTAATGCAAAAATCACTGATGGCGCAACTCCTCCCGCTCCAATGATCAGGACTTTTTTATTTTCTGCTTCATCTATTTTTTTTAGATAACCTGCCTGTAAACCATAAACATCAGTATTTTCTCCAATAAGACTATTTGAACTATCTAAAAAAATTGTATTAACTGAATTTGTTGATTTTGCATCATTAACTAATTTATCAATATAAGGAATTATTTTTTGTTTATATGGCAAAGTTACATTTATCCCGTTAATCCTTCCATCTCTTATTTTTTTTGTTATTTTCTCAATTTCATTTTCTTTTACATCTAGTAAAGAATAATTTGCTTTAATTTTATATTTATCTAGCCAATAATTATGTAAAAGGGGGGAAAGAGAGTGAGCAATAGGATTGCCTATGATTGCGAATGATTTATTTTTCATTTTTTCAATTGTTCAATATAACTTATAATTTGTTTTACTGGCAGACCCATTATTGAGTCTTGATTTCCTTTGATGTAATCGAAAAGTTTAAGACCTTCTGCCTCTACTTGATAAACACCGTAAGCTAATAGTGTTTTAGTATCGATTTTTTTAAGATAGGTTTTTAATTCTTCTTCATTAAAATTTTTCATTTTTAGTTCTGATTGATCTGAGTAATTCCATACCATTGATCCATTTTTTGAAATACAAACTGAGCTAATCAGGAAATGTTTTGAATTATTAAGTATTTTAAGTATTTCAAAAGCCTCTTCTCTAGATTTTGGCTTATTAATTAATTTATTTTCATGGGAAATTACACTATCAGCTCCCAAAACTAAGTTATCCGGATATTTATTGCTTACCTTAGTAGACTTTAATTCCGCTAAACTTTTTGAGATAGCCAAAGGGGTAGCGTTTTCTGCTATAAGAGATTTTTTTACCTCGTCTTCATCAACATTAGAAACTACTACATCTGACTTTATATTATACTTATCTAAAATTTTTTTTCTTACACCACTTCTTGAAGCTAATATAATTTTCATTTTGTTTTCTGGATTTCTAAAATTTTTAAAATTGAAGCAGCTGTCTCTTCTACTGATTTTCTTGTAACATCAATTATGGGCCAATTATTTTTTTTAAAAAGTCTTTTAGATTGATCAACCTCTTCTTTTATTGAGTCCAAGTTTGTATATTCCTTTAAATTTTTTTCTTTCATAATCGCAACTCTATTCCTTCTTATATCTGCTAATCTTTCAGGATCTGCAATTAATCCTATTACGCATGTTTTGCTATTATTTGAGTGTAGACCTTCTGGGATCTTCTGATCTAGGACCAATGGTATATTAATAGTTTTGAAGCCTCTATTAGCGAGATAAATTGATGTAGGAGTTTTGCTGGTTCTGCTTACTCCGAGGAGGATTATATCTGCGCTTAATATATCATTTAACTTTTTACCGTCGTCGTGGGACATTGTAAATTGAATTGCTTCTATCCTTTTGTAATACTCGTCATCTAAAACATGTTGAGCGCTTGGCTTATGAATAGCTTTCTGATTTAAGAGTTTTGAAAACGTTAAAATTAAATTTCCTAAAATACCAAAACATGGTACGTTACTTTTTTGGCTTGTAGAAGAAATATACTTAGCCAACTTTGTTTCAACAATTGTATATAAAATTATGGGATTTTGTAATTTTTTACAATCGCTGATTATTTTGTCTATTTGCTGTTCAGTTCTTACAAAAGCATACTCTTTCTTTGCATACTCAAAATTAGCAAATTGGGATTTTAAAGATAAGAAAATTCTATCTAAAGTTTCTCCTGTTGAGTCAGATACAAGATATACATTGTATTTTTCGTTCATATTTATGTTAATATTCTCTTAACAAGTTTGTTTTTTACATTTTTAAAACTTCATTCTTATAAATGCCCACAATAATTAACATTATTCTAACATTTTATTAGATGTTGATAGTATAATTTACAACTGTTTATAATGAGATAAAACACCAATTTTGCGGGGAAAATTTGACAAATTATATAAATCAAATTGAATAAAATATGTATAAATAGTTATATTAATAATTAACAAGATCTAATACTAAACCTTTTATCGTAAACTTAAATTATATGAGTAGTCTTAAAGAAATATTAATAAATAAAAACATAACTTGTAAATCAATATGGTTTATGAGACAAGCAGGAAGATATTTACCTGAATTTAGAAAAATAAGAGATCAAAATAAAGATTTTATTAAACTTTGTTTGAACAGTGCTTTAAGCTCTGAAATTACGCTACAACCAATTAAAAGGTTTAATCTGGATTCGGCAATAATATTTTCAGATATTTTATTAATACCATATGCTTCTGGACAAGACGTAACCTTTTTAAAAAATAAAGGACCAAAATTAGGAGAATTTAATCTAAAAAAATTTTTAAATAGAGATTTAGATATTTTTATCAAAAATTTAGACCCTGTATATAAAGCAATTAATCAAGCTAGAAAAAAATTAGATAAAAAAAAATCTCTAATCGGGTTTGTAGGAGCCCCGTGGACACTTTTAGTTTATATGCTGAATTTAAAGGAGAAAGACAATAGAATCTCTTTATCTAAGATTAATTCGAAAAAAAATAATTTAGATTTAATACTCACTAAATTAAACGAATTTATATGCCTTCATATTCAAAAACAAATAGAAGCTGGAGCAGATGTAATACAAATTTTTGACAGTTGGGCTGGGGAAATACCAGAGCCAGAGTTAAATTCTTTCTGTTATTTGCCAAACCAAAAGATAGTCAAATTTTGTAAATTAAATAAAATTCCAGTGATTTGTTTCCCTAAGGGAATAAAGGAAAATTATGCTAACTTTAACAAAATCATTGAACCTGATGGGTTGAGTATAGATTATGATATTGATCCGTGTTGGGCAGCAAAAAATTTGACAAATGTAGTATTGCAAGGGGGATTGCACCCTAAATTTTTAAGTGAATCTGACGAAAAGATGTATGTTGAAACAAAAAAGTATCTAGACGCTTTTAAGGATGTTCCATATATTTTCAATTTAGGTCATGGATTAAGGCCCGAGACCGATCCAGAAAAGTTAAATAAATTAATTAAATTTGTGAGAAAATATATATGAACCTAGAAAAGCACCCAGAAGTTAAATTTGGTAAAACAGGAGTTTTGATTATTAATTTAGGAACACCCGACTCAACTAGCTGGTGGGATATTAGAAAATATCTAAAAGAATTTCTATCGGATAAAAGAGTGATAGAAGTAAACCCGATAATCTGGAAAATAATATTGAACTTATTTATTTTGACATTTAGACCAAACAAAACAGCCCATGCTTACAAAAAAATATGGTTTAAAAAAACAAACGAGTCGCCGTTATTATTTTATACTCGTTCTCAGGCGGAAAAACTTAAAAAAAAAATAGAAAAAGAGACTGTTCAAGTGGATTTTGCAATGAGATATGGGAATCCTAGCATTAAAAGTAAATTAACAACGCTTAAAGACAAAGGCTGTGAAAACATAATAATTTTACCTCTTTATCCTCAATACGCCGCAGCAACAACCGCCACAGTTTGCGATGAAGTCTATAGATCTTTGATGACAATGAGATGGCAACCTAGTTTGCAAATTATACCTCATTATGAAAGTGAGCCTCTTTACATAAATGCGTTGGTTAAAAGCATAAAAAATAAAATAAATTCTATAAGTTGGAAACCTGATATGATTATCGCTTCTTATCATGGTATACCCAAATCTTATTTTGATAAGGGAGATCCATATCAATGCTATTGTCAAAAAACATCTAGACTAATTAAAGAACAGTTTAAGGATATTGAAATTAAAACAACGTTTCAATCAAGATTTGGTCCTCAAGAGTGGCTTCAGCCTTATACTGACAAGACCTTAGATAGTTTGCCAAGCCAAGGTATTAAGAATGTTTTAGTAATATGCCCTGGCTTTGCATCAGATTGTGTTGAAACTTTAGAGGAAATTAATATACAAGGCAAAGAAAGTTTCTTAGAAAATGGTGGAAAAAACTTAGATTTGATACCGTGTTTAAATGATAATTCAGACCATATTAAACTCTTTGAAACCTTAATTACAAGATACATTATTTAGAATAATATGAATTTTTATTTGTTGTTCAAATCCTTACATTTAGTAGCGGTAATTTCCTGGATGGCAGGTCTTTTATACTTGCCCAGAATATTTGTCTATCACTCTGAAGCAACACATGAGTCACAAAAAGAGATATTTAAGGTTATGGAAAGAAAACTTTATAATTATATAATGATGCCAGCTATGATTTTGTCTTGGCTTTTTGGTATTGCGTTAATCCATTCATTGGGCTTTTCTATTTTTTTTGAACTTTGGATGCAAATAAAAACTGTAGCTGTTTTAATTTTAACGCATTATCATTTTTATCTGGGCAAACATTTAAGGCTTTTTTCAAGTGGAGAAAATTCTAAATCGTCAAAATTTTTTAGATTTATAAACGAAATACCTACTGTTTTATTAATAGCCATTGTATTTGTTGTTGTTTTTAAACCTTTATAAAAGGGCTTGAATTTATTAAAAAAATACATATATTAATATTACTTACCTATAAGTCATTTAAACCCCATGAATTTACAAGAGTTAAAGCAAAAAAATCCCGCAGAGCTTATTAATGAAGCTGAAAAGCTCGGAATTGAAAATCCTAGCACTCTAAGGAAACAAGAAATTTTATTTGCTATATTAAAAAAGTTAGCTGAAAAAAATGAGCAAATAACAGCTACTGGAGTGTTAGAGGTCTTACAAGATGGATTTGGATTTTTGCGAGCAATCGAGTCTAATTATTTACCTGGCCCAGATGATATTTATGTAAGTCCAAGTCAAATTAGAAGATTTGGGTTAAGAACGGGAGACTCGGTTGAAGGAGAGATTAGAGGACCCAAAGACGCTGAAAGATATTTTGCTTTATTAAAAGTGAATAAAATCAATTTTGATAACCCAGAAAAAGGAAAAAACAAAATTGCTTTTGACAATTTAACACCATTATATCCAAATGAGAGGATCAAGTTAGAAGTTGAAAGCACAAAAGTAGAAAAAAAACCAGATAATACTGCTAGACTAATCGATCTAGTAAGCCCAATAGGCAAAGGGCAAAGATCACTTATAGTTTCTCCTCCTAGAGCAGGGAAGACTATTATCCTACAAAACATAGCTCAATCTATAACTGCTAATCATCCAGAATGTTATTTGATGGTTTTACTTATAGATGAAAGACCAGAAGAAGTAACAGATATGCAGAGGTCTGTTAAAGGTGAAGTAGTAGCATCAACATTTGACGAACCAGCATCTAGACACGTTGCTGTTGCGGAAATGGTTATAGAAAAAGCAAAAAGACTTGTCGAACATAAAAAAGATGTAGTTATTCTTTTAGACTCAATTACAAGATTAGGTAGAGCTTACAATGCTGTAATACCAAGTTCAGGAAAAGTTTTGACAGGAGGAGTTGATGCAAATGCTCTTCAAAGGCCTAAAAGGTTTTTCGGTGCAGCTAGAAATGTAGAAGAAGGTGGTTCTTTAACAATAATTTCTACAGCATTGATAGACACTGGGAGCAGAATGGATGAGGTTATTTTCGAAGAATTTAAAGGAACCGGGAATTCTGAACTTATTTTAGATAGAAAAGTTGCGGATAAAAGAATTTACCCAGCTTTAGATATAACAAGGTCAGGAACAAGAAGAGAAGAATTACTTTTTGAAAAAGACGATCTATCAAAAATGAATGTTCTTAGAAGAATTATAAGCCCAATGGGAACAATGGATGGTATAGAGTTTTTAATTTCTAAACTGAAAAACACTAAAAATAATTCTGATTTTTTTGACTCAATGAATAAATCTGCTAACTAAGATTTTATTGAATAGTTTGATTATTAATGTCAATTCCTTGTAAATAGAAACTTAATATACTTTCTAAAACTATTACTTTTTCTTCAAGTGAGATTGACTCAAGAAGTTTTTGTTTTTCTTCATTAGTAATAGGAGCAATCATTGCGAGAGTATTAATTTTTTGCGCTTCATCTAATTTTCCAAATTCTCTCCAGTTTAACAAAAGTCCATTCTTTTCAAAAAAAATTTTGGTTTTGTTTATTAAAGGTTCAATATTAATTTTCTGCTTTAAGGGCTCTAGGTCTAATGAAAATTTTTCATAATTTACCTTGAATTCGCGGTACAACTTTGTATTTTTGGCTTCTTCTAAGACTTCAAATCTAGTAAGACCAGTCAAATTTATTAAAATTCTACCATCTTCACTTTTTTGGAAGTCACTTATTTTTCCCAGACAGCCAACATTATAAATTTCACCATTTTTTATTTTCGATTGAACCATCCCCATTAATTTGTCCTTTTGAACCGCATCATTTACTAAATCTAAGTATCTTTGTTCAAATATATTTAAAGGTAGATTTGTTTTTGGAAAATATATAACCCCTGATAAAGGAAAAACTGGTATTAGTTCTGGAAATTTTATTTGCATTTAAATATTCTATCAAAAATTAATTCTAATCTGAATAAATAAAATCTTCAAACTTTTTTTTATTTTTGTAAATATAATTAGGAAATGTCGCATCAACATTAATTACCTCAAACTCATGATTTCTATCGAATAAATCCTCCTTCTTTCTAATTTTTCTTCTAATGATATCCATATTTTTAAATTTTTTGTTATTCCATTGTTGTTCTGCATAAGAATCAAGCTTTTTGTATATTCCTTCAGCACTTTTTACAGAACTGAAATGCCAACCGCCACCATTTATGAATTTATCAAATTTTGGTTTAAAGAACTTATAAAAGGGTCTACTTTTAGCTTTGATATTCCTCAGCCATTGAGGAGAAACTAAATCTTTTTTTCTACACATGCGTGTTCCAAACCATTTTGGTTCAGATTTATTATGTAGGTTTAATTTTAATGAAAAATTTTTTTGCACAAAACAAGCATACTTATCTTTTTCACCAAATTCTGATAATTTTTTAGGATTAGGTATTTCATCTAAATCCGAAATCATTATCAAATCATTATCATCGCACTCCTTAAGTCCTCTTACTAATGCGTTTCTTTGAAATTGATCTCTCAAATGAGCAGGGTGCCAATTTTTTTTAAAAGTCTCGACAGTTTTAGGCAAATCATCGACTACTATATATTTAATTTTTTTTTTAAATTTTTCAAATTTTTTAATATCAAAGTTAAGTTTCTTTTCTTTTCCAGCATGATCTAAAGTTGCTTCGCAAATGACAAATTGATCTACATGTTCAAATAAAGTGTTAAGTCTAACCTCAAGCATAAGATCTTCATCAAAATACATGAAACAGTCAATAATTTGCATCTTTTAATATTGCTTGTTTTAAAAAATTTGTCTAGTTATAAAATTTTAATTGTTTTGGATTTTTTAGTCCAACAACATTTATATAATATTGAAAAGCATTAACCGCTTATAATTGAATAAAATTAGTTAAATTTTTCAAATAAAACATGTATAAATTTAATGTTCAATTAAGTAATAAAATAACTAATATGCTGAGCAATGTATTTTTTAAGAAGCTTAATATATGTAATATTATTATTTTTTCTAGCAGCAAATTCATTTGGTGCAATGGTTACCGAAGTGCAAAGTACAAAAGTTAGTGACGGAAACACAGGGGGCTCGACTCCTAACACTGATGAAATAGTAAGTGGAATTCAATTTAATAATGATGGAACAAAAATGTTCATCATGTTTAATCGAGATGATACTGAAGAAGTAGATTATAGTTACATACACGAATATACACTTTCAACGCCCTATGATATTTCAACTAAAACTTACACTGGTGACAGTGAGGCGTGTCATTTAAACCATGGTACCACTAATCGTCACGATCCTTATCAAATGGAAATTAGTAAAGACGGTACCAAAATTTATTTTGCAAGTCGTTCTACAGCCGGCAACGAAGACGATGATAGGATTTACAGATTTGATTTAAGTGTTCCTTTTGATGTTTCGACTTGTAGTTACGCTCAAAGAACAACTGATCTTGACTCCACAACATATCAAAATGGCAGTAAAGCCCTTGACCATGCAACACATGCAAACAATCATCCTCAAGGAGTTTCAATAAGTAATGATGGGAAAAAATTATTTATCTTAATGGAGTCAAACACTTATGATAGAATTTTAGAATATAAATTATCAACTCCTTATGATTTGACCACTATGTCGTTAGTCTTAAGTGCCGGAATAAATCTTGGCAGTCATGTTGCGAATCCTATGGGAATGGAATTTAGTGAAAATGGTAAAAGAATTTTTATAGCAGATCATCATGGCAGTCATAAGGATGTTACCCAAATTTCATTAGGAGGAGAATTTGATACTTCCACATTTACAGTTGATGGCGAAGTTAATATGAAGACTTTAAGTGATCTAGATCAATTAAGACCAATTGCATTTAATAAAAGTGGTTTAAAAATGTATCTTGGGAACGATTTCACAGATAGCGGAGATGATATGGTGCATGAATTTGATTTAGTTTGTCCTTTTAATATTATTGCAGGAAAATGTCCTCCAATTACAGAAAATAAAGATAGAATAGGATTAGCAGAAGCACAGATTGAGGTTGCTAAAAGAACCATGGAATATTCAACGGATAGTGCTTTAAACCGTCTTAAATGGATTAGAAGAAACAAAGATAGACAAAACTTAAGCAATCAAAATATTAATTTTGATTTTTCTAATCCTATGATGGCCCAGTTAGCAAAAAAAATTAGCAATTCTAAAACGCAAGATAAGCAAACAGATGAAAATCAAGATGTATTTTTTTGGAGCGAAGGAAGTATTGCGGTAGGAAAAGTTGGTGATACAAGTATTTCATCTGCAAAAAAAATAGACACTAATGCGCTAACACTTGGAGCAGACAAATTTACAGAAAATAAAGGAATAAGAGGTTTGGCATTAAGGTTTGGACTAAATGATGCTGATGTGGGATCTGCTGGTAGTAATTTAGATACGGAAACATTTAATTTAACTTATTATTCAACCTCCCCAATTGAGAATGATACAAAATTACTTGATACTGTTTTTGGTTATGGGAAACTAAACTATGATATTTTAACAGCATTGGACGGCAAAAAGATAAATGCAGATAGATCAGGGAATCAATTATACGCAGCCTTTAAATTAAAAGATGAAATTGAAAAAGGTAATCTTACTTTAATTCCGTCAGGACAATTTGATTTTGGGCACACAATATTAAATGGGTATAAAGAAATTGGTAATGGGGCAATTGAAGTTGAGGATCAACTAATTAGAACCAGAAAATTAAGAGCTGCAATGGCAATGGTTCACGACCTCTCTAAACAAGATTATAGTTTTAAATCTCATGGTAAATTAGAATATTTAGCTGATTTAGATCGTTCATCTAAATTTAAATATAAATATGTTTCAGACGAGTTATCAAGACATGAAGAAAGCTTACATGCTGGATCTTTACATAACTTAAATGGTGAGGTAGGTATAGATCTTGTATTGCCTAATAGTTTTAGCTTATTTTTAATATATGAACGCAATCAGGCAATAAAAGATGGACATACAGATCAACTGCATATTGCTTTGGGATACTTGCCTAACAAAGATTTAAATTATGCATTTACAGTAGATGCGAAAGATGAACTTTCCTCTAAATTGAGATTTGCAAAACAAATAGGAATTTATGAACTAAACTTAGATCACTCTCATGATTTTTTCGGTGAGGAAGAAAATTATTTTAGTTCAATTAAGTTAAGTAAAGATTTTTAATTAATTAAATAAAATTTATGAAAAAAAAGATAATTATCACACTTACTTTATCCTGGTTACTAATTGTTGGTTATTTAACTTGGTATAATGGTTTAAAAGCTTCTGGTCGCTACAAAGGATTTAACTGGGAAGAGTGGTTGTGGTTTGGTTTTATACCACTCTTAGCAGCATATATATTTTATTTTATTTGGAAACCAGAGGCTTTCAAAGATTTAGTGAAAGATGTAAGGTCTTTATTTAATTGAAATGGAAATAATAATTTACACTCCTAATTTAGAAATAGTCTATCAAGAAAGTTTAGTTTTTTTAAATTATATAATTGAACAGGTGATAGAAATCACCGCACAAATAAAAATTTAATTTGCTTTTAAATAATTTTTTTTTCTTATTTTTAATTGGCGCTGTTATCGGTAGTTTTTTAAACGTTTGTATATACCGATTGCCAAAAAATTTAGATATTATATCTGAAAGATCCTTTTGTCCCCGTTGTAAAAAAAAAATTAAATGGTTTGATAATATTCCTTTAATTTCTTTTTTTATTTTAAAATTTAAATGTCGGTTCTGTAAAAAGCACATCTCAATCCAATACTTTTCAGTAGAGTTATTATCTGCTTTGTTTTTAAGCATATCATTAAGTTTTACATCAAACTTTTTAGACTTGATACTATTAAGCCTGATTTTTTATATTTTTATTGTGATTTTTGTCATTGATATTAAGCATTATATTATTCCTGATTGTCTTAATTTTTCTCTAATTTTAATAGGCATTAGCAAAAATTTTTTTCCTGAAACATCTTTAAATATAAATCAGGATATGTTTCAGTCTTTAATAGGAGGTGCTGGAGGATATTTATTAATTTGGATTATAATATTCTTGTATAAAAAAATAAAAAATGTTGAAGCTATGGGTTTAGGAGATGCTAAACTTTTATCTGGGTTGGGTTTTATTTTTGGCTTTAAATCTATTTTTATAATTTTATTTATGGGGTCAATTTTAGGTTTAATCTATTCAATTCCCAAGTTATTCGTTGGGAAAAGTTCACTCAAAACTGCTGTTCCTTTCGGTCCGTTTTTAATTATTAGTTCTGTAATTTATTATTTTTACTTTATTGTATAAACTTTAAAATTCCCTATTAGCTGAAAAGATTAAAGCGTTTTCATGACCAAAACCATCTTTCTCTCGCCTTTTCACGATGGTTGTGATATTCCACCCATTGTCAAATATCCAATCGAAGCCAGTTTCTAATTTTATACTAGAGTTAAAGTGTTTTGAAATAGTTGTACTATATTGATTAGATGGGCTTGATATTAAATGCCCCTTTAACACGGAATCTTCGGTTAAATCCTCATTATAATCTAATTTTAAATGTGGAAGAAGATCAGAGTCGTTAAAATCAATATTACTACTAATTTTTACACCAATTGTAGCTGACGAACTAAATAAATCTCTATCATCAAAACTCATTTTTGAATTACTTGTGCCTGTCTCGTTATAGCCATCAATTTCAGAGTAACCTAAATTAATTTGGGAATAATTGTAAATATTTAAATTTTTATATTGATTTGATAAATTATATTTTAAAGCACCAAATGCATGTCTTGCTTTGTTTAAACCACTAACTCTAATATTATTAGAAACATCCACCACTCGATTTGTGTGTTGATCAGTTTCTCCTATACCAAAAAAAGTATCAACAAAATTTCGCTCGTCCAACTTTAATGTATGGTACATCATTAAATTTTTTCCGCTTGATGATGATTTTGTCCCATTTGAGCTTATCTCTGTAATATTGTCATCACTTCTAAAAGCTAAACCGAATAATGAGTTATTATCGTAATCAATGTCTGTTCCAATAACAAAACCAGCAGAGTCTATTTGTCTTCCAAGCTGATCAGATCTAAAATTAAGGGAGCCTTTATTTATTGATCCAGTAGCCCACCAAACCCAATCTTTATGCTTAGGACTTGAATTATTACTCACCGTATTTGTTAAATTTGATGATATATAATCTTTAATATTTATTTTTTCTAAAGCTTCTTTTGAATAGTGTTCAAACAATCTTGAGCCTATATTTTCATCATTAAATTTATCATTTAGTGCAAATTTTAAATCTTGTATTTTTACACTTTGATTGTCTCCAAATCTTCTATATTGTTCCATCCTTCTTAAAATTGAATTTGTAGACTGAGTTAAAGAATTTTTTATACTTTCATTGTGAGCTTCAACAATACCCTTTAATTGTTTATCATCAAAGGCATTATATGTGCTTTCGCTTGCCTCGACTGACTTAATTGTAAGGGTAGTTAGTCCAGTTGTTGTAGCTGTTTCACCTGGCATTCCTCCATATTCAATTACGTAATAACTAACGTTCGAATTATTATTTATAAAATCATTCCAACTTCCATCTGTTTTTATATGTAACCTGTCTTCACCACCGGCACCGGCATTATTCGGTTCATTAGAATTCCAACCAAATTCATTGGCTCCAAATGGCTTTTCGTATACTGTGTAGCCACTGTCCACTACGCAATTATCAACTTCACCGTCATTTGTGAAAATTTTTCCATCATCAGGACCACCCGACCATTTCCAACATCCCTCTGCATCTCTATCAGTTCCGCCTAACCATGCATTCACTCCTGCTTTTTCGTCTATAAAAGTATTTTCTGAGTAACTTGTTATTGATGCTAAATAACCTGATAAACCATTGAAGGTGGAAGCTTCAGCCGCAGTTTTTGCAGCAGACCAAGTTATACTACTGCCGTGATTTACAACTTTATAATAATGTCCATTAGCAGAGTTATAGAGACTACCAGCTGGAGTTACAGATAATGTAACAGTTGGTGACCCCGTAGTTCCATCTCCTTTAAATGATAAAGTTGCTAAAGCCGTATTTATATCATCTTGAGTCCCTCTAAAGCCTATTTCAGTTAAACTATTTCCTGAGCAATCAGTTGGTTCATTATCACTATCTGAACCATAGCCACAATAACCAGAGGCTTGTTTCAAATTTGTTGTAGTTGTAACTTTAATATTTCCATCGGAAGCTGTAACAGAAACCAAAAGGGTTCCAGTGTATCCGCTTATACTTGGTGTTGTACCTGAGTCAGAAAGAGCGACAAAGGATGAGGTATCAGCAACCAAACTTGTAGGCATTGTCACGTTTCCTGCAAAAGAAAAATTTGGCCACACCAAAACTAAAGCCAAAAGGGCTTTGATAAAAATATATTTAATCTTCATAAAAATTAAATTTATAGCCATTTTTTGGAATTGATGGAAGATTAGATATCAAAATTGTTTAGCTTAAATCCTAAATTATCAAGTAAAAGCTTTGCTATTTCCGACTACTAGATATAATTTTAGTCAATTTCTCTCCAATACTGAGTTTGAACTGTCCCCCCAGTAGCTTGTGCCCCAGATTTTCCAGTTATCAAGTTCTCAGATGATGTAAATCCATCAATATTTTCTTTAGCTTCACCAGCGATACCAATATATATATTGTCTCCTTGAACAACAACTTTTGATAAAACTCCTGTTCCAAGTGTAACATTTAAAACTGAGTTTCCACATTTTGTATCGTAACCCGTTAGAATTGCTTTTCCAGTCTTACAAGCATTAGTTCCAGTAGTAGGTTCATAGATTGGAAAGTAAACTCTATTTTTATCTACCGTGGGCTCAGCTGATAGTTTTTGATAGTTTGGTAAATTTACATACCATCCTAAATCGCTAGAGTTTGGACAGTTGGGTGCAGTTTTACATTTCGAAATATCTCCCGTTGGAGATACTAAAGCAAAATTTGGAAAATCTTTATCTTTTATTCCATAAAGTCTATTTTGAATTTGATTAGACTGTTCTTGTAGTTTTTGAGTATTACCAGTTCCAAAGTATAACCATAAATTACTATCATTATTAATAGTTGCACTTGGCCTTGTATAAATGAATCTACCGTTATCTGAAGTCGCCTCAGTAATGAATAGAGTAGTCTGCCCTATGTCTTCTTTGATAGTTTTAAAACCACTACTAGATGAATCAGTATCTATTGTAAATTGTTTAGTTAAGTCTATCTTTGTCACTTTACCTTCAAGATCAGTAGCATAAACTAAAGCACCCTCATAATTTGCTTTACCAGTTCCGTCAGCAGTTATCACTGTTAAATCTGCTGGCACTGAATTCACTATGTCATTTGACATTATTCTAAAAATTACAGTTCCTGTATTACCAGAGTCACGTGTACCTGGCCAAGGGGTATCAAAATCTACAGTGTCAACACATTCTAAACTTCCGACTGTTTTAAAATTAATTACGTAACTTACTGCAGGAGTAAATTCTGCTGTCACTGCTCCACCAGAGCCAGGATCATAACAAATATTTGGATTCCAATTATGAACTTTAAATAATGTATTTTCTGTCCCAGTTGTTGGATCAGGTTCTAAAACTCCTCCTACTCTAGAAAATAATGTTCCGCTGCTTCCTCCTGTCTGAGTCTTCTTATCTTCTATTTCTATTGATTTTAATAATTTACCCTCGTTTTCCATATCAATAACAAAAACCGCTGAACCATAATTTGGATTGACTGCTTGGTTATAACCACCTCCAAAAACTGAAACCCATCTGTCTTTACCGTCAACTTTAATTCTTATCACTCTTGGACTTGACCAAGTTTCTCCTAATTTTCGAAAGTCAAATTCAGGAAGAATACTTCCACCTGCATAACTATAATCACTGCTTAAACCAGTACTATCCCAGTGAGTAATTACTTGATTTACTGGATCGTTCTTAATTGAAAAAATTTGTTTTGGACTATTAACATTAGTTACATCTAAAGCAAAAAAACCATTTCCACCACCACCTAAACCACTAATTAAAATTGTTCTCCATCTTGGGTTTGAAATATTATCATTTGGTGTATCATCGAAATATATATCTTTAACAATAGGTGATCCATCCACGCCATAAATAGGATTAGTTGCGTTTGCTTTAGTAGATGGAATACGTTCTAAGTTTCCAGCCACCGCAGGAGGAATAAATCCCCACAGTTCTTCACCATCAGATGTTTTGAAGGCGTGTAGAATACCGTTATTTGCCCCTGCATAAATAACTTCTTCTCGGTTAGTGCATGTCACTCCACAGGAGTTATTAATTTTAAAATTATCGTAATTATTATCAATTCTATATTTTGTGTCTGTCTTATCAAAATTTGATGTATTTGATGTCGTCGAAGAAGCCTCAGGAGCTCCGACTACAATAAGGTTAGAATGGTAGACATCTGCAAGTTTATGTATGTTATCAGTGGTACTACCATCTCCATCTTGATCGTAAGTATCAATACCCCTTACAAAATTTATTAAATTATCTAATTGAGTATTCGTTGGTGAAGATGTTGGGAATATTAAGCTTGCTAATTCATCTCTATTATTAGTTACAAAATTGTTTAATCCAGAAGATGTAATACCAGTTGTCCATATATTTCTCTCAGATGTTCTGTCATTAAGTTTTTCAGCTGCATCCCATGATACAGCACCAAGAGATCCATTATTATTTAATTTATGTTTTTTAATACGTCCTTCCCATTGCTTATTACTTGCGTATTCAAAAGTTGCTTGATAAACAAAATCTCCCTTTTGCACATCAGACATAACCGCAGGTGTTGTGAAGGTAAGCCTTCCTGATATAGCCTGCTTAATAGCATCGGTTAATGTTGCTAATAATTGAGCCTCATTATCTGCATAAAGCGGAGTAGTGGTACCTCCAGCCGTTGCTAAGGTTGAGTATCTAGAATTCGCTCCACTTAAAGCAAAGCCAACGGCAAAAGTTTTTACTTTGTGTTGGTCTTTTAAGGAAGTAGCTTGACTTATTACACCTGGATGATTCATCCAAATACCATCACTTATCACAATTATATAATTTTGAGCACAGTCTTGACCATAATTTGGAACAGAGCCATATCGCGTTTGACCAGTATAGTATCGTCTAGCAAAGTTTAAAGCATAGTTGAGATCAGTCCCACCTCTTGCTGATACTCTACCAACACTGTTATATATTCTTGATGCTCCAGTATCACTAATAGGTACAAGAAGTCTCATTCTATTAGGAGATCCCCATTCCATTAGACCAAAATTTGCTCCTGAAGTAAGATCAGTATTAGAAACTATTTGTCTGATAACTTTTTTTGCGGCTGATATTCTTGTAGCAGAGCGACCACCACCTATTTGCATTAATTGGTTTAAATTTGTGTCATATTTTACCACACGGTGTCCACGATAATCTGAGACAAAAATATTATCACTTGAATCAGTGTGCATTCCATAAGGATTTCGAAAACCTGTTTTTTGTGATAGATAAGTTAAACTAGAGTTATATTTACGGAGCCTGCTTATTTCTGTAGCGTAAATGTTACCGCTGCTATCAAAACCACTGTCAGTAATACTTCGAGATCTACTTAACTTTTGTTGTAAAGTTAAAAGGCTGCCATCACCACTAGTAGCATATTCAGAAATTATTCCACGAATACTTGAAATAATCAATCTATTACCTGCGCTATTAAAAGACATACCCCATGCATAATTAATATCTCCGGTTCCATGTGATTGAAAATTATATTGACTGTTATTACTTCTTCTAAATGTTTCAATCGTTGATCCAACGTTACCCACAAAAATAAAATTATTGTTTACTGCAATACCATTTGGTCTCGAGAACCTTGTTGAAGTGGTATCAACGCAACTCCCATTTAAATCTAAGACTACTAATCTATTACCTGTGTGGTCAGCTATATAAATACGATCACCGTATACTTGAAATTGTCTCGCATCTCTCCATTGATTGCAATTTGTTCCGTATCTTCCAAAAGATCTTAAATAATTTCCAGCGCTATCAAATTTTTTAATTCTATCGTAAGCATATTCCAAAACATAAATATTTCCTGAGCTATCAGTTTCAACGTCTACTGGATAATAGAGATTAGTTGAAGTAGACAGTCTCGTTCTCATACTTCCAGAATTATCCAACATGATTAAAATATTTGCAGGAATATCAGAGGTACCTGTACCAGGAGGAGGATTTTTTGCTAGCAGTTCTAATGGAACAACTAGTAAAAATATAAAAAATATTATTCTTGTGTATCTAACCATTTTCCAACTTCTTCTAAGTATTTATTTAATTCTGATGAGTATAGTTTACTACTTACCTCTAAAAGTTCTGCATTGCCTTCATGTATATCTGATCGAATATAATTAATGGTATCATTTCCAATCTCCCAGACGTAACTACCTCTCCAGTTTTTTTTTTCAATTCCAATTGGAAGATTAAATGATCCATACTTAAGCATAGCAAAATCTAACAAGGCTGCATCATCCATATTTCCTCGCAAAAATGTTATTAAAACCAATTTATTATCCATAAATAGATAATCTAATTTTGTACCTTGTAATTTTCTATTGTTTTTACAAACGTCTGTTATTGGGGTTATTACATTTTCTCCACCGAACTGGTTTTCAAATACCAGGGCGCTAGGACTTATTGAAACAAGTTTATCTTTTTTATCTCCAAAATTTAGTACTTTAAAATCACATGCGATCGTGGGTTGTGAACTTAAAATAAAAATAAATAATATTAAAAATATTTTTTTCATTTAATTTACTAATGTAATTGTTGATTGCAATATAGTAATTACATTACTTTCTGAGTTACAGGATGTTTTGTTTGCATCACAACCACAAGAGTAAATGTTGTAAAAGGTTGCAGTTGAGGCCCCTGTATTTTTATAAGTTGTACCTTGAGAAACATCACCCCCTGTGGCACCAGATACAGTAGAAGTTTTTGCTGTTTGCGTATTTCCATTCTGATCTGGGGTATAAGTTACAAAATACTCGTAACTATAATCAGATAGTTTTGTTTCACCACTTATCAATTCACTTAAATCTTTTTTTTCAATTTTGTCTTTTATCAGTTTTGGATTAGACAATTCAGGAAAAAAAGAAGTTTTACAAAAACTTAAATTATTTCCTGGTCCGCTCCCAGGAGCAAGAGATGTTTCACTTGCTAACCATTTCTTTGCCTCAGATATTCCTGTTTCGGCTGCATAAAAAGTCTGTTGTTTAATATTAAGGTTTCCATTTCTTTTATGGTCTCCAGCAGCTACAACCATCAAGGTCGCCCCCATCAAAGACATTGCAACAAGCATTAATAATGCTAAAGCAATAGCAAAGCCTTTCTCTTTTTTTCTTTTTTTACAATTTAACAACATTTCTTAAATAAACACTTATATAAAAAGTTTCTCTTAAATACTTATCGCTTTTAGTAAAATTACCCGCGGTACCGCCGTTTAACATTTCAAAAGAAATTGGATTTTTTAATAATTCATTTGGTGATCTTACAGTTATATAAACTTCAGCGGTATGAACTTTGGATTGATTATCAGTAGAGGAAATATTGACATTATTAACTCTATTTCCGTTTTGATCATTAAAGAAAACTTGAAAGTCTGTAGCCTTTGAAACAATTGTTATTGGTTGACAATTCTTTTGTGTATCAAATCTTTCACAATTCATCTTCATTGGATTAGCAACTGGATTTTCAATCATTTCTCTAACCAAATAAGTTTCACCAGCACTATCTTTTTTTAAATAGTAACTAACTTCTAATCTATCTTGTGCTGAGGTATTATACCAAATTCTAAGTTTATCACCTTTAGTTCCATCGTGAGCATCTACTTTTTCAATCCACCTATCCCAAGTTTGTCTTGTGTAGTTAATATTTTTGTAACCTGCATTTCTCAAATCTTTAGCAATTAATTGTAATGAAGATCTACCTGCCTGACTCATCTTAGCTTTATCAGTTATTTTTTGATAGGTATTATTAAAAAAAATATAGGAGTACGAAATTGCAGCAATTGAAATAGCTCCTATTACCATCGCAACTAATGCTTCAATAAGGGAAAATGCTTTTATATTTTTCATTTTACAACTACTCCAATGAATTTTTCTTTTTTTCCTTTATTAGATTTGAATTTAAACTTAATAGATGTTCTATCCGCGTCTGATGTTATGTTGGCCTCTTTAGTATCTAGTTGATCGCAAGGTAATTTCTTAAACTTGTTATTTATTTTTAGTTGGTTTTCTTGCATAAAATGTTTTGCCCATTTAGCTTTCGCCTTATCAGCTAGCGATCCTGTAGAGCTATAGTTTTTAGTACACTGTTGCGAAAAACTATAATTAGATGCATTGTTAGGATCTCCCATGATGTCTTCTATGGCGGTTTCAGATAAAAAGTTGATTTTGTTTGCATCAATTGATCTATCGATAGATGAGGTCGCATAAGTTATCATTTGGTTTACTCCAATGAAACCAATGCCTACTATTACTAAACAGACTAAAGACTCTATTAAACTAAGCCCTTTTATCTTTTTGTTTTTACCCATTTAGAAGTTTTTGAGTTATATCTGAATAAATTTACATTTAATGAACGATCCATTTGCAAAACATATCTATTATCGGCACTTGAAGAATTGTTACACTTTGGACTGCTTCCACTACCACCATAATGATTAGATGTATTTGATTTTGAGCAAATCATTATGAAAGCATCTTGATTGTTTCCATTATTATCCAAAACATTAAAATGATTTGTGCCAGGATCAATTATAGCATTTTTTGATAAAAACATTCTCGAATTCATCCAGTGCCAAGTATCTCCACTCCATTGAAATTGTCCTGAATTCTCTTTTACCCAATTAGAGTAATCAATTGTCTCCAAACAACATGGACCCATCTTATAATGGTTTAAATAACTCTTTCCGCCAGTGTTTCCATCGTTTCTTCTTGTCCACCCAGGTGCTGGAACCTTCATTTGAGTAGAGTATTCTTCTTGTGTCATGTGCCATAGTTCCATATTTTGGTAAAAACCAATCACGATGATGGGATATTTACCAGAATTCACTTCATCCTTTCTATCTTCAATGTATTGCACAAGTCTATTTACCTCTTTTTTGACCTCTCTTTCAGTTAACCATTGATCAACTTTAGGGTAGCCAAAAATTGACATAATAGCGATAATTGCTATTACAACCAATAATTCTAATATAGAGAAGGCTTTATTATTTTGCATCAACACTACTAATCTTTCCTGACTGAATTAAATTTTCAATTGATTTTTCCATTGACATCATGCCATCACGAGTTCCTGTTTGCATTACACTCGGGATCTGATGAATTTTTTTTTCGCGAATTAAATTTTTTACAGGTGAGTTGCAAACCATTATTTCAAATGCGCCAACTCTTCCCTTACCATCGCTCGTTTTAAATAGTTTTTGTGTAACCACCATTTGTAATGAGTCAGCAAGTTGTGCTTGAATTTGAGCCTGCTGCTCTGAAGGAAAAACATCAATTATTCTATTTATAGTGTTTGGTGCTCCGCTGGTATGTAAAGTTCCAAATACCAAATGACCAGTTTCAGCAGCAGTTAAAGCCATACTAATAGTCTCAATATCTCTTAATTCTCCTACTAAAATTACATCTGGATCTTCTCGTAGCGCGCTTTTTAATGCAGTAGAAAAGCTCTCTGTTTGTTTTCCTACCTCTCTATGAGAAATGATACTTTTTTTATCTTTATGAATAAACTCAACTGGATCTTCAATAGTAATTATATTTGCTTGTCTAGTTTCGTTAATTTGGTTAATGATAGATGCTAGCGTAGTTGACTTTCCTGAACCTGTAGGTCCAGTTACCAATACAAGTCCTTTATGCATATCTACAATACTATACATAACTGGAGGTAAATTTAACGAGTCCATATTTAATATTGCAGTCTCAACCTTTCTTAAAACTACAGCAGGACCTTGAAGAGTCTTATAAAAATTTGCTCTAAATCTCATATTTTCTAGCATAAACCCACTATCTAGCTCATTTTTACGATTAAAAAGCTCAACATCTGATTTTGAGCAATATTTATTTAATAAATTTTCAATATCCTCATTTTTAATCATTTCACCCTCTAAAATGACTATTTCTCCTAATAATCTATAAGAAAATGGACAATTCGCTCTAAGATGGAAATCAGAGACTTTTGGGTTATCTTTGACTATATTTACTATTTTTCCAATCATTTATTAATAAATCAATAAAAACCTTGATTTTGGACTAAAAATTGATTTTACCCCCTCATGAAAGTTATTTCATTTGTGTTAGAGTGTCTAATATTTTTATCTCTAACACAAAATTTATAGCTTATTTATAATAATATAGCAATATTTAAAAAATGTTGATTTTATTGACATTTTTAATATAAAAGATAAATTTGGTTTGTAAAATAAATACTTATAATATCTAACACAAAAAAAATAACTCTAACACAATAAAAAATTTATCTAACACAAAAATTAATATTAATATTGATTGTCTAACACAAGAAAAAATACGAATAAATATATGATTTTTTTTATAATTTAATATTATAACACAAATTTATTGACATAGTTGTGTTAGAATAGTATTGTAACACAAAAAAAGGGAGTATTTCGATAATGTCGAATATAATTTCTACTAAAGATGGAAGGCTTCACATATATGTGAGGCAAGATAAATACAAGGGTAAGTTGAAATCTGAGAACTGGGTAGGGAGAACTTTTTATAATGGTAAGCAAAAAGTCATTTCTTCAGGGACAACTGATCTAGAAGAAGCTAAAAAAATACTTGAGCAATGGTATGACGACTTGATTGCTGGAAAATTAGAAGAGAATTTAGAAAACAACATTAATAATAATGTTTCTAAAGAAACTGAAAATCTAACCACTAACATTGAAGAGACTTCAAAAGAAAATACTAATGAAATAAAAAAAGAAACAACAAAACAAAAAAATGATGATCAGGTAAAAGAAGTTGTTACACCTGTAACAAATGAAGAGAAAAAGAAAAAACTATTTAATTTTGATTTATCATCTTTAAAAAATTTATCAACTTTAAAAGATAAATTTAGTTTGAAAAAAGATAAAAGAGATAACTCAGAAAACAAAAATAAAAAAAATACTTTATCAAATTTTAAAAGAATATTTTCTGAAAAAATTAGTAAAGCAAATGTAGCTGGAGAAGAAATAGCCGGTATAGATATTTGCGAAGATTCTATTAAAATTGCGCAGTTAAGTAAAAAAGATACTAACTGGATACTTGATAAAATTTCTTTAAGACTCCTTGATAAAAACAAAACGGCTGATGGAGTAATTAATTCTAAAGATTACGTCTCAGAGGAGTTAAAATTAGGCATGGCTAATGCTAAAATCCCCACCTCCAACGTAGCTATATCCATACCTGTAACTAGTGCAATTATAAGAGTTGTTACTAGCCCTTTAATGTCTGATGAAGAACTTCAAAAAGCAATTGAAACAGACTCACTTTGGGAAAATTTAGTTCAGTTAACAGATGATTTAAATGAATATTCTATATTTCATCAGGTGATTAGCAGAAATAGCAAATTAAATACGATGGAGATACTTTTTGTGGCTTCAAAGCTAAGCGATGTAAATGCATACTCATCTATAGTTAAAAAAGCTGGATTAAATCCAGTTATAATGGACGTAAAATGTTTTACTCTTAAAAATGCTTTTGATAATTCATTTAAAATCGAAAATAAAGCAAATAATGCTCTGCTAGAAATTGGGGCTGAAGATAATTATTTGATTATTGTACATGATAACATCCCAATAATTACTGATATTTTTTTAAGACCTAATGAAAAAGATCTTTTAGGCCAGTTTGATGGTAACATTCAAAATACTGATACTGAAAGTGTTGTAAGACGTTATTGTATGCAACTTAAACAGGCATTAAGTGACTACGAAAGTAAATACAATTCTAAAATTAACAACATTAAAATTGTAAGCTCACTTACAAACATTGAAGAGCTAATCCCTTTATTTAAAAAAAACTTATTAAACACTGGGCTTCAAGTTTTTGACCCCTTAAATGAAATTCAGATACCAGAATATAATAAAGAAAAAACAACTTTAAGAAATAGATCTATATATACTTCAGTGCTGGGTTTAGCTTATAGAAAACTAGATGTATTTGGATATTACAAATTTGTAACAGCAGTTAAGAACATTAATCTTTTACCTAATCGGGAAGCTTTAAAAAGACAAAGCAAAATGAAGTTTCTCTCAGGTTTTGCAATGAAAGGCTTAGTTGGTGGTATCGCGGCTATGTATATATTTTTAATAGGATTTTCTTTTTTCCAAATTAGTTCTAATAAAAGTAAACTCGCAAACGAGAACACTATTCAACAAGAGTTTAACTTAGTGAGCGCTGAACATAAAAAATTAACAAAGACCGTGCAGGATATGGAAAAAGCACTCAAGCTTGGAAGTATGGTAGGCTCAAATCAAGCAGCTTCTTACAGAGCATTAGCTCAAATTACAAGAAGTGTGCCTCAAAGAGTACAATTCACAGATTTAAATTATAATGGAAATAATGAAGTTATCATCACAGGCCTAGCTTTTTCTGATCAGGATATTATAAATTTTATCTCAAATTTAAACGGTAAGGATCTAATTGATCAAGCTTCCTTGAAAGCTATGAATGTACCCAAAGGTAATAATGATTTACAATCGGCAAATAATAAAAAAGGATTTACAATTCTTTGTAAATTAAAAACATGAATTTGAGTGAATTAAAAAATATAGACCTTAAAAATATCGATGTTAAAGATTTAATTGAAAAATTAAAAAATAGCGATCTCTTAAAAGACAAAAAATTTCTTACAAAATTTGGTCTTTATTTCGGTTCAATTGTGCTTTTCTTAATTATTTATTACGCATTTATTAGTCCAAAAGTTGATGCGCAAAAACAAAGAATTAATCTAATGTTGCAAAATGAAAAACAAACTGTAGTTTTTAAACAAGAAATTGTTGGGCTCAAAGCAAAAGTTGAAAAGCTTCAACCTGAGTATGATAAAAAAAGTAAATTATTTCACAGTCAAAAAGAAGTCGAAGGCCTGTATCAGAATATAAGTAATTTTGCCTCAATGAATAGTTTAAATATTATCAATCTTAACAAAGAAAACCCAGTACCAGTTTCTCCAGATAAAAAAGCCAAAAAAGTTGCCTATTTTAAAATTCCAGTATCTTATGAAATAACTGGAAATTATCTTGGGTATTTAAAATTTCGAAGAGCGTTAGCTAAATCAAATAAAGTAATAAATTTTGATAGAGAACAAATTACAGTTGTACAAGGAAAGGGAATTAAATCAGTCGGAACACTCTCAATAGTAGGATTACCAGATGAATATAAATAAAATACTAATTGCTTTTCTATTTTTGTTTTTATCTTTTCTAAGCCCAGTAACAGCTGAAGATATTAAAGATTTGCCTGACGAGGAACTACCAGCAATTAATCCTTTTCTTGGTGGTGCAGGGGTAGGAAGCACAACTGGAGAAAGTCTGAGTTCTGATGGGATAACTCAGTCAGGCGGTTTATCTCTTAAAAATTTTAAATTAAATGGAGTTATCATTGGTGAGAGTAAAAAATTTGCGATTTTTAGTTTTCCAGACGGCAGAACAGTAAAATACGAGGAAGACACCATACTTTCAAATAATCTTATGATTTTAGATATATTTTCTGATCGTGTTTACATAAAAATAAATGATGTAGAACATTCATTAGACTTAAATAATAACTTACTAAAAACTGAAGGATGAAATTTAATTTTATTAAAATAATATTTCTGTTATCTTTTTTTGTACTGGCAACCAATTGTGCCTCTACGAAAAAAAAGTCTGTTCATGGCGAAGAACCTTTGATAAATCCATCGAAAGTTATAGTCGATGGAACAAAAGAAATGCAAGATAAGGTTAAATATGGTCCTAAGCCGTATGAAACAGAGTTTGATCCAACTGCGAATAAAAGAAAAACAATTACAACAGAACAAGTTAGAAATTATGTCTCTATCTCAAATGAATATGAAGATTTAAAACAACTCGTTAGTTTAAATTTAAACGGTGTTGATTTCAGGGATGCCATGGACTCTTTAGCTGAAATTGGAGGAATTAATATTATAGTTGGAGAAGAAGTCAGTGGAATAGTAACAGCAAAACTTCAAGATGTAGGTTGGGATGTTGCTTTTCAAACTTTATTAGATATGAAAACTTTGGGTGCAGATATAGATGTTGCTAGAGGTATAATTCGTGTTCACACCCCTGAAAAGTTAACTGCTCAAGAAACTTTAAAGTCTTCTAGAGCTGAGGTTCTTAAAAAAAAGATACAATTGGAGGATACAGTAGAACCAATTTTAGCAGATATTTTTAGATTATATTACATTAGCCCTTTAGAGGCTAAAACAACTTTAGAAAATCTTTTTAAATCTCAAGGGCCTGAAGGAACAAGTACTTTAAGTACAATTCAAATTACTGAGGAAAGCAGGACTAGATCCATTATTGTAAGAGGTAGAAAACCCGATTTAGATGTTATTGATGCAGTATTGAAAGAAATTGATATAAAAACTCAGCAAGTTTTAATTGAGGCATTTATTGTAACCGCCACGTCTGACTTTCAAAAAGCTTTAGGCACAAGAATAGGAGCCATGACTGAAAAAGGTATTGGAGCTGGGGAAACAGATTCAGAAATTATATCTGGTACTGTAGGTGGGGCTGCAACAACCGGAGCTGGAATTAGTTTAGGAGCTGCCGCTGGAACAATTACAAATAATTCGATTACTAACGCGACAAGTGGCATAGGTATAATTAAGACTTTTGGAACGGCTGCACTAAAACTTGAAATAGAGGCATTACAATCTCTAGGAAAAACTAAAATTATTTCAAGTCCAAGTGTTTTTACTTTGAATAATCAGGAAGCTAAGATAACTCAAGGAACACAAATAGCTTATACCGTTACTACTGATGGATCAACATCTACTGAATTTAAAGATGCAGCTTTATCTTTAACGGCTACTCCTAGCATCATAGGAGACGGAAATGTTTTATTAGATATTTTAGTGAATAATGACACTCCAGTCGAAGTGGCAGGATCAGATGAACCAGGAATTACTAAAAGAGAGATTGACACTCAATTATTAGTAAGTGATGGCGATATAGTAGTTATAGGAGGAATAAAAGTAAACACTGATACAAGTACAAATACAAAAACGCCGGGTTTAGGTAATGTTCCAGTTGTAGGAAATCTCTTTAAAGGAAGAAATAGTCAAAATACATTAGAGGAAATGTTAATATTCTTAGCACCGAGGGTGATTAATTAATCATGATAAGATTAGATTCTACAAGCGAACAAAGTATAATTAATATGTTAAGAGAACATAATGCTCTAAGTATTCAGCAAATTAAACAGATAGAAAACCTAAGCAAAGAGTCAGGAAAATCTCAAATTGAAACTGCTTTTGAGCTAAATATCACCAATGAGTCAAAAGTAGCAGAGCTTTTATCTGAAAGTTTTTCAATACCTTTAATTAAACTTGACGATGTAAAAGTAGATAATAATTTAAAAAAATTTACCGAAATAAGATTTTTAAAAGAAAATTTAATTATACCTTTTGAAGTAGATTCTAAAATCATTAAAGTAGCCATAGCAGACGCCTCAAAGTTTGGCCTTATAAAAAATATTGAAAGCTTAACAAAGTTACAGCCAGAACTTTATGCTGCATCGATAAAACAAATTTCTGACTTTATAACTAGACTAGAGAAAGGTACTCCTGTTAAAGCAAAAAATCAAAAAATTGAACAAGTTAAAAAAAAGCAAACAAATGTTCCTTTAGAAGTAGAGTCCGAGGTAATAGTTTTTGTTGACAAAATTCTTAATGAGGCCATTAGATTAGAGGCCAGTGATATTCACATAGAACCCTTTAAAGATAGCGCCCATGTAAGATTTAGAGTTGATGGTGTATTAAGAGTTATGGATCAATTTACTGATTTTTTAAATAAAGATCCCTTAAATTATAACTCTGTCGTTACAAGAGTAAAAATTTTGAGCAAACTAGATATTGCAGAAAGGAGAATCCCACAGGATGGAGGTTCTACTTTTAAATATGGAGATAAAGAAATGGATCTTCGTATATCAATAATGCCGACAAAAAATAATGAAAGAATTGTAATGCGTCTTTTAAACAAAGAAGCAGGCGATAAATCCTTAGATAAATTGGGATTTGCTGATCAAGATTTAAAAGTTCTAAATGAAGCTATACGTTCCCCTCAAGGCATGGTGCTAGTTACCGGACCTACAGGAAGTGGAAAAACAACAACACTTTATAGTATTTTAAAGACAATTAATAAGCCCTCAATGAATATTTTAACTGCAGAAGATCCAGTAGAGTACGAACTTGAAGGAGTAGGCCAGGTACAGGTTAGAGATGATATTGGATATACTTTTGAAACGGCGTTAAGATCTTTCTTAAGACAAGACCCAGAAGTGATATTAGTTGGAGAGATAAGAGATAAAGCCACAGTTGATATTGCTCTTAAAGCTGCGTTAACAGGACACTTAGTTTTTAGCACTCTTCACACGAATGATGCACCAAGCACAATTACTAGACTTCAAAATATGGGAACTCCTGATTATTTAATTTCTGCAGCTTGCACCTTAGTAATGGCGCAGAGACTAGCCAGAAAGACTTGTCAAGAGTGTAGAGTACCCGACGAAAGACTTAATCCTAAAGTACTCTCTTCTATTGGTTTTACGGTGGAAGAAGCTTCAAGAGTAAGACCTGTGTATGGAAAAGGGTGCAGTGCTTGTGCAAGTGGGGACTCTGGAACAGGAAATGGATATAAAGGCCGAATGGGAATTTATGAAATTTTGAAAATTTCAAAAAATATTAAAGACGCGATACTCAGAAAAGCAACTACTGTAGAGTTAAAGGAGGCAGCTAGAAAAGATAACTTTAGGACCATGCAAGACATGGGAAGAGAGTTAATTCTGACTGGAGATTTATCTTTTAGCGAGTATCAAAGAGTTCTTAGCTTAGAATAATATGATTAACTTTCAGTATAAAGGGATTTCACAAGGAAAATATGTAGAGGGTGAAATAGAGGCTCTCAATAATTCTGAAGCAGCTTATAAATTAAAAGAACAAAAAGTCATTATTACCAAGCTAATCCAGGCCAAAAAAAAAAAAGTTGAAAAAGCAAAGAAGAAATCAGCAGGCTTTAGCTTTGGCAAAGGTGTAAAGGCTAAAGATATATTAATATTCGCTAAACAATTTTCTACAATGCTTAGATCAGGCCTACCTGTTTTGAACGCACTAAACTTGCTAATTGAGCAAACTTCTTCGCCTAATATGAAAGCCATTATAGAGAAAATTAAAAAAGACTTAGAAGCAGGTAATGCTTTATCTAAATGTTTTGAAAATCATCCAAAAACTTTTGATACTGTAACTGTAAACTTAATTAAAGCCGGTGAGGCTAGTGGTAAACTTGATATTTTTTTAGAAAGAATTGTTATGTCTCTTGAAAAAAGGGAAAAAATTAAATCTCAAATTAAGAGTGCATTATTTTATCCAAGTGTTCTTTTAACTGTAGCAGTCAGCGTTACAATATTTATGTTAATTAAAGTCGTTCCTATTTTTACTGAAATGTACGAAGGTATGGGCGTAGAGATTCCTGGCGCAACAGCTGCTATTATGAGCGCTAGTGCTTTTTTGAGTGGCAAAGGTGGTTTAACGAGCTTAGTTTTAATTATAGCTTTTGTAATTGGTTTTAATTTTAGTTTAAAAAGAAGTTATCAATTTAGAAAAAACTGGCATGCTTTTATTTTTAAAATTCCAATATTTGGGGATTTGATAAGAAAATCTTTACTAGCTAGAATTTCTTTAGTCATGGGAAATCTTAACCAGGCTGGAGTTGATATTTTAGAGAGCTTAGATATTGCAAAATCTGTAAGCACTAATACTGTAGTAACAGAGTCTCTGGAAAATATTAAGAAAGGTGTATTTTCTGGAGAGACTCTTACAGCATTATTTGCAAAGGAAAAGATATTTCCTCCAACTTTTAGTCAATTAATTTCAGTAGGAGAGCAAACAGGAAGTTTAGACTCAATGTTCGCATCAGTAGCTCAGTATTATGAGGAAGAATTTGATGTAGCTGTAAGTAATTTATCAAGCTTGATAGAGCCCATTATGATCGTCTTTATGGGTCTTACTATAGGAGGGTTGATGCTTGCGTTATACTCACCAATTTTCAATGTAGGTGCGATAATGGGGCAATAATTAACAATATTGAATAAAAATTATTCAATATTTATATAGTTGACAAAATATCAAAATTATTACAATAATTACTTAATGAATAAAGGTTTCACACTTATCGAACTTTTAGTTGTAGTAGCTATCATAGGTATTTTAGCTGCAGTAGGTGTCACTGCATATTCTGGTTACACTCAATCAGCAAACTTAAATGCTACTAAATCAATGCATGCTAATGCAGTTAAAATCATATCTGCCGAATCAAAACAATGTGAGCTAGATCGAACTAATCATAATCCATTCGGGATTACTGATGCTACTTGTGCAAATTTAACAGTTGCTAATATTTTATCAGAGCTTAATAAAACTAACAAAAATCCTCATGGTGGAAACCCGTTTGTTAGTACTACACCAACTCAGGGGCAAGTTCAGATTTCAGGAACTAACATAGTTACGTGTGCTGCCAAAAAAAACGACTCAACATGTCCTACCACTGCAAATGAAAAAACTGCAGATGCTGAGAATATAACAACAGCAATTGATACCACTGGTTTCTCATTATAAATTTACTAAAGCATTTACTTTAATAGAACTTCTAGTCGTTGTAGCTCTTATTGGTATTTTATCAGCAGTAGGAATCGTTTCTTATAGTGGTTATACAACAAGCGCTAAGCAAAAAAACGCTGAACTGAGTTTAAACACAATTAATTTAGGCCTTCAAGAATATAAATCTAGTTTTGGGTCTTATTATTCAGGCGCCTCAACTTGTAATGCTGGTTCAAGCGCTAATATAGTTGCAAATGTTTTAGACGGGCAAGATAATTTAACAGAGCAGGATTTTCAATTTTGTATAAGTATTAGTGGGTCTAATTATAGCATTACAGCGAAAAATCCAAATACAAACTGTGAGATTTCATTAAATCAAACTTTAAAAACAACTAGAAATAATAATTGTTAAATTAGGTGTATTAAGCAGATAAGCTTTTAGGCAAATTTGTAATTAATTAAAAATGAAAAAATTCTTAATTTTTATATTCTCTTTAAGTATTATTTCTATCATCTTTGTAGTTTTCTTTAGTGATATAATCATTAAAAAAACCTTTGAAAGCATTCTATCTAAAAACTTAAATAGGGAAGTAAAAATAGCTGATTTTGATGTAGGTTTTTTAAGTGGAGAAGTTAATTTAAAAAAAATTGAGATTAATAACAAAGATTTTCCGGGAAAACTTTTAGTTGTCGAGAAAGCATTTGCTAAGTTAGATGCTTTATCCTTTTATGAAGATGTAATAGTAATTGATAATATTGTCTTAGATGGCATAAGTGTTAATTATTTCTTTGATATAACTAATAGAGCAAGAAGTAACTTTACTTCATTAACAAGAACTCTTGAAAGCAAAAGCAGATCACCTAGAAAGCCAGATGATAAAAATTTTTTAATTAAAGAATTAGATATTAAAGATATAAATATTTCAGCTTCCTCCGCTGAACTTAATTTAAATCAAAAAGTAAAATTGAGTGATTTAAAATTTGAAAATCTAGGGAATACAAAAGAAAGTAAAAATTATAAAACAATAGCAAGGGAAACACTTGATAAAGCATACAATGAAATAAAAGATAAGTTGGCCTCTGGAGCTATTGATCAAGACGTTATAAAAGATAAAATTAAGGATAAATTAAAAGATAAATTTAAAAAACTTTTAAAATGAAAAAAGGATTTACCCTAATCGAATTGCTAGTTACCCTAGCCATTATAGGTACTTTAATTGGTGTAGGAATATTTATTTATAATGGGTATGTAAAGTCAGCAAAAGCATCTGCTACAATTACTCAATTTAAAATGGTGGAAAATCATATCAAAAATACTTTAGCGCTTTGTTTTACTAAAGGCGGAGGGAGTGTAAAATTAAATGAGAATAGATCTATTGATTGTGATGCAGCTAATAATAAGTCGAATGTAATAACTATTCTTGATAGTTTTAAAAATTACTACTTGGATGAATCGATGAAAAATCCATATGATAATTCTCTTGATGCCATAGTAAGAACAGGCTCTGGCGGTGATAACGTCGATGGTAGATTGCGTTTGGATGAGACGGAATGCCCAGGAGGTTATTCAAAAGGTACCATGATTACTTTGAGAGCAAAAACACATAAAGAAGTAAAACTTTCACTAATTGAACCAGCGGGGTGGTGTCAGAAATAGTGATAATTTAGATAAATTCCTTGAAAATTTCATAATAATCAGAATAATCATTCCATGGTTGAAACTGTAGTAGCCTTATTACTTTTCTTGAATGGAAACATGGTTGAGCATGTTTATAAAGATAATATTGCTCAGTGTAATGAGTCTAAGAAAATTGCAGAAAGTGTAGTTAACACGAGAAACGTAACTTTTGTTTGTAAAGAAGTAAAAGCCAAAACAATAATTGATGATACAAACAACCAGAAAAAAATCGTTAAAGTTTTTGACAATAATATTTTTACAGGCTCAGGATCAGGATTTTTTATTTCAGATGAGGGTCATTTAGTTACTAATCACCACGTCGTAAATTATTGTAATATTACTCAGGTTAATTATTATGGTAAAACGGGAAAAGCTAAAGTGTTAGCTTATGACAGAATGAATGACCTTGCTTTGTTAGAAACTGATATTAAACCAAAAGATAAATTTGATATTGCTCCACAAGACGCTAAACTTTTAGATGATATCTATGTTGCTGGTTATCCGTTTGGTCAAGCAGTAAGCTCATCTGTAAAAGTTACTAAAGGTGTTGTGAGTGCTTTAGCAGGCTTGCAAGATAATTATGCTTTAGTTCAAATTGATGCAGCAATACAACCAGGCAATAGCGGCGGTCCGATTGTCAATACTAATGGTGATGTTGTTGGTGTTGCAGTTGCTAAATTAGATTATAAAGATGCATTAGAGTCTTATGGAACAATTCCTGAGAACACTAATTTTGGAATTAAATCTTCTATATTAAAAAACTTTACCTCAGCGAATAGAATGAAAAATTCTAATAAAGAACCAAAAGAAATTCCAAAAGACCAAGTAGGTGAAAAAATTCAAAATGCAACAGCATATGTTGGATGTTATACAGCTGAGACTAAAATTGCTGCCATGAAAACAGTCGAAACTGCTTTTGGTCAGCCACGATTAGCTTTTGATTTTATTTGCTATAATAATTGTAAACAAAGAAGCAGTGATAGCATATGTCAAAAGCAATGTTCTATAAAATAATAATCCAATAAAAATGTTTAAGAAGTTCCTCATATTTATTTCCCTATGCTTATTTTCGATCTCTAATTCATTTGCTGCAATGGTTACTTTTAATCAATCAGCAACAGTTGAAGCAACGATAGATGCCCAAATATCTGGCATTCATTTTAATAAAGATGGTACTAAGATGTTCACAGCTTATATGAAACGAGTAGGTGGTAACGGTACTCGTTACATAAGAGAATATAATTTATCTAAACCTTTTGATATCTCAACTAAAGTTTATGCAGGAGATAGTGAACGATGCAATTTGACTGGGACAACAAATAATAGTGGCTATTTTATCTATGACTTAGAGTTCAGTAGCGATGGAAAGAAGTTAATTGTAGTGCAAAGTGCTGACAGTAATCTTAATAATAGTGATAGACTTCATGTATTTAATTTAACATCACCTTATGATGTTTCAACTTGTGTACTACATAAACAGGCGGGGAATCTTGATTTTCATACAATGACGCATGGAAGTCAGGCTGGAGATTATAGTGGAAATACAGGACAACGTCGATACCATAGGGTTCAAGGTGTAGAAGTTAATGATGATGGTACAAAAATATTTTTACTTTGGACCGATTATTACAATGCAATTGTGCCAGATGACAAAATTGATGGTGTCGGAGATATTACTGCTAGAGTGTATGAGTACAATCTTTCTACTCCTTATGATGTAAGCGAGATCCAAGCTGGCTCTAGTGATGAAATAGTAAAAACTGCAGGGATACCTCTGCCTGATACATTATTCGGGGCAAATGCCCCAAGAGGAATGAGATTCTCTTCAGACGGAAAAAAAATTTTCTTTATCGCTCACGATAATACTGCGAGCACAAATAGTGTGCCAGGCATATCTCAAGTTTCACTAGACAAGCCTTTTGACACATCATCGTATACTTTAGATGGTGGAATTGATCTAAGTGGATTAAGCACCGCTAACGATGCTGCAAGCGGACTTTCATTTAGCGAAAATGGTTTAAAGCTCTATATAGGAGACGATAACGGCGTGGCCACTGATCAAATAATGGTATATGACTTAGCTTGTCCTTTTAATATTATTGCTGGTAATTGTCCTCCGATTGCAAATAAGGACAGAATTGGTATTGCAGAAGCACAAATAACGATTGCTAAAAGAACAATTGATCATTCAACAGACAGTGTTTTGAATAGATTACAATGGATTAGAAGAAATAAAGATAATCAAAATTTATCAAATCTTAATATAGATTATAATTTGAATATTCCTCAACTTGATAACCCATTGTTAAATACTTTGGTTCAAAAAATTCCAGAAAAAATAATTACTCATCAAGCATCTATTAAAAAAGAGACAGATAACAAAAAGCAAGATGTATTTTACTGGAGTGAAGGAAGTGTTTCATTTGGAAAAATAGGAGATACTAACATCTCTTCATCAAAAATAATCGAGACAGATGCTATTACTTTTGGTTCTGATAGATATACAGATAACAATGGAATACTTGGAGCAGCTTTTAGATTTGGTAAAAACGACATTGATGTTGGAAATTTAGGTAGCAATTTAGATACTGATACATATAATCTTACACTTTACGCAACCTCTCCAATTGAAGGGGGTACAAATTTTTTTGATACCGTTGTTGGTTTTGGTAAATTAAAATCAAATATATTGAGTGTTGTAGATGGTGAAAATTTGACCGCTGATCGTGATGGGCATCAAATGTATAGTTCGTTTAAGATAAAAAATGAAATAAAAAAAGATAATTTTACCCTAATTCCTTCTGGCAGAATTGACATTGGCCATACAACTTTAGATAGTTATAAAGAGTCTGGCCCTGGAGCTATAAAAGTAAAAAAACAAACAGTCAGATCAAAAAAATTAAGGTTAGGCGTTGCAGCCACAGACGATTTTTCTAATGATAAGTATTATTTTAAAAGACACGGTAAATTAGAATATGTCGCTGATATTGATCGTTCTTCTGACTTTAAGTATAATTACATTAGTGATGCTAACGGTGCTGCCTTTCATAAAACACTGCATTCAGAGTCTTTACATAATTTAAATGGTGAATTGGGTGTAGATATAGTTTTACCTAGCGGTTTTAGCTTCTTTATGATCTATGAAAGAAATCAAGCTCTAAGAAATTCTCATACTGATAAAATACATTTAGCATTAGGGTACTTACCAAACGAAAAAACTAACTATGCTTTTATTTTAGCAGGCTCAGAAAATCTGGGATCAGAGTTTAAGATAAGTAAAAATATTAATAATTTTGAAATTGATTTTAATCTAAATAATCAAGATGTGTTAAAACCGAATAGCGTCGATCAAGCATCAATTAATCTCATACGTAAATTTTAATAAATCTACAAAAAAACTAGGTTTTACATCATCAAAAAATATTTGTAAGAAAAAAATATTGTTGTATTTTCGGTTATATGAAAATTATTTTATCAGTAGCTATTATATTCATTATTTCAATTAAGAATGCTAATGCTAATTGTAATGTTACCTATTCCTCTGATACTGCTTATAACACAATTGTATGTGCTGATGATCAGACGATGACAGTTAACGAAGGTGTAACCTTAAGCCAATCTTCAGGACAATCTAGTTGGATTAACATAATTGGTGAAGAAAATTTTACTTTAGTAAATAATGGCACGATAGATCCTGGTCAAAGTAATGCTTGGCAAGCAATAAGTTTGCAAGATGCAACGAGCTTCAACATTACAAATAACGGCACAATTAATGGACCAGGCCAAATGATTGAGTTTATTGGAAATAAAGGAACTTCAACTATTACAAATACTGGTACAATTTCTACAACTTCGCATGCACCAATCACTAATTACGGATTAGGATTTACGGGAAGTCTTACTATTAATAATAGCGGAACTATAAGTGCTTATGGAGTTAATAGCAGTAACCAACAGACCCATAACCCAACCCACCAAGGAGCGATAAGTCTTGGACAATGCTCTTCAACAAGTAGACATGCATCATGTTTGGATGAAGAAGACGCGGGATCAGCTGGTGGTTATACCATAATTAATTCAGGAACAATAGAAGTGACTGATAAGGGGGCGAATGCAATTAGATTAAATAATAAAGTAAATAATACAATTACCAATACAGGATCAATATTAGGTGGACCTGAACAAGCTTATAGCGTACCAGGCTCCTCTGGTAGTTCGTTTAGAATTGGTATGGATATTATGGTTGTTGAATGTCACGAAACTGCAGACGCCAATGATCCTTTTGGTTCTTGTGGAGCATCAGGAAGTGGCACAACAACTGTAAACATCGGAAAAGGTGCAAAATTTAGAAACGGTATAGACTTTAATTCAACGACAAGTGAAATTGTTATCAGTAGCGATATCAACAGAGATCACGAAATAAGAATATTTGATTATTCTGATGGAGCGGGGGGAAGCGATAAGATAACTATTACAAATAATTCTAAGCATGAAGTTACTTTTAAAAGGCAACAAACATTAACTTTTTCAGATGGCAGCACTAATAGTTGGGGGAGTATTACCCCAGGAAGAGAGGCAAGTACTGGAGGAAACTACACATATCAACATTCAGGTCAGGGTGATGAAGGATTAAATGTTAAAGCCGAATATTTTAATGCTGGAGATGATGGAATTTTAATTATTAAAGGTGAGAGGTTAGAAGTAAATCAAAACAACCACAAATACCGGGCTGAAAATACTTTAAGTAAATTTAGAAATTTTTATAATGCTACTTATCATCTTGGTTACAATGTTCAAAGATGTTCAACTTTAGACGAGGAAAATAGAATAGGCTTACTTCTGTCAATGAGCACTGAAGATTTAAAAGATTGTAACACAGATTTCGTGAGATTATTTAATAGTTTTCAAGATAGAAAAGATATTTATGATGGTCGTAACTTTGGAGGTATTGGAATGAATACTCCGATTTTTTGGAGTGAGAAAGTCGCTAGTAATACTTTTTTTGGTTATTCAAGACAAGAAAATAATTTCAACGACAAAACAGGATCAGAAAGTGATAATTTTACACTTGGGATTAAGAATTTTTACCAAGATGATGGTTTCGAAGCATCTTTAACACCTTTAATCGGGCTAAGTTTACAGAAAAATAAAGATTTTGATACTGATAAAATTGAGACTAAAAATAAATCATTTATAAGTCAATTTGCAGGAATAAATGGTAAAATTTCTAATAATTTTGAGCAGGATGAAAATAATTTTTTTACTTTAGGATTTGAAAGTTCATTTAGTGCTCAAAGATATCCAGAGTACATTTCCCACTTTACTGATGGTGAATTAAAAGTAAAAGAAAGTTTTGATCAATTATTAAGTGGTACTATTGAAGCAGCATTTACAAATATATTACATCAAAACGATATGTTAGGAAAAATTTACTTAGGCGGCAGTGGTTTCAAAAATTACAACAAAAAAATTGGAGTTTCAGCTAGAGGATTCAATTCTGACGTGAGCAATGAGGGAAATCAAATTTGGTCTGGCTATCATACAGGGATTTCTTTTGTAAAAAAAAATGAAGATTTAAATTTTGAGTTAGATTTCAGATATGAAGACCAAGAAGGCCTTACAGATAAAATTGCTAATTTGACTATCAACAAAAGATTTTAAAATAGATCATTAATCAAGACACTCTTGCTTTCTATGTTTTATACGGTTAAGCTTTCAGGATTAAAGATAAGCGGGCATAGCTCAGTGGTAGAGCGTCTCGTTGCCAACGAGAAGGTCGAGGGTTCAAGTCCCTTTGCCCGCTCCAGTTTAAACTTTCTTTTTTGATTTTATATAGATTTTTCCAATTAGTTTTTTAAATTCTAAATTGCCATCCACATCCTCAGTGCCGGGTCTTTTTCTAAATATAGTAGAGTGAAGACCAAGCTTTCTTTCAGACGCTGGTCTGCCATTAGAATAGTAATATAGAGCAATAGATTTTCTAGAGTTTAGTTGGTCCACTTTTACTTTTTCGGGATTTCCGTGATAAGAAAAGTCGGTTGTGCTAAAGACAACCATCCTATTAAAAACAGGAAGGATTTTTTTTTCACATCTTTTCATTTCTTTATCCCACAACTCTAAATGTCCACCATTTATTTCTCTCCAATTGTGATTAAGGTAAATTAAAATATTAAGCCTTCTATCTAATTTCATTTTAGGGTGCTGATTAAAATCTGCGTGCACATTTAGATGGCCTCCATCTTTAAGTTCGTGAAGACCACCACCTGCTAAATATGGATCTGTAATTAAAGTTTCTTGGATACCAGTGAGTGAATTAAGAAATTTCACAAATGGAGCTGAATTTAGATAATTAATGAAATTATTTGTTATTTGAGAAAATTTTTCAGACTGGTTTAGGCTAAGTTTTTTCTCTGCTTTATTACTATATTCATTACCAATATCTTTTATATTTTTAGGAAAATCGTTTAAGATTTGATTTAAAATATTCTCCTCAAAAAAATTATCAAAAACGATGCTCGGAAATGGTTTCGCAGTAATATAGTTTTTACAATTTTCTGCAGCCACTTTGCTCAAGTTAATATAATTTTTATTTATATACATTTTAGACTTATTTTACATAAATTCTTTTAAATTAAAATATTTTTGTTACTTTTATTGATTTTATAGCGACGATATTCACCAGTACATTTTTTTAAAACAAGGTAATATGTTATTATGTATAAAATACTTTTTGTTATTTTGCTTTTACTTCCAAATTTATGTCTTGCCGCTTCTATGAAAGGAAATGGTGAGGTGGGAAAGCCTGAAGAAATTTCTAGGACTATAAATGTGAAAATGTATGACAATTATTATGAACCTAAAGAAATAAAGATTAAAAAGGGTGAAACAATAAAATTTTTGGTTGAGAATTTGGGAGAGTTAGTTCACGAATATAATATTGCTACAAAAGAAATGCATTTAAAACATCAACCTGAAATGCAAAAAATGGTTGATCACGAAATCCTTCTGGTTGACAGGATTGATAAAGTAAAAATGAAAGAGATGTCGAAGAAAGACCACGCCATGGCTCATAAACATGCTAATAGTTTATTGTTGGAACCAAAGCAAAAAGGTCAGATTATCTGGAAGTTTAATACAGACGCTGACTTAGAAATAGCATGCAATGTACCTGGTCATTATCAATTAGGCATGATAACTAAATTAATTAAATTAGATGAATGAACTAGCAAATAAGAAATGTGTACCATGTGAAGGCGGAATACCAGCATTCGATCTTAATGAAATTCATAAATATTTAAAAAAAGTAGATGGTTGGCACGTTTTACAAGATAAAGATAAAAATTATTTTATAGAAAAAGAATTCAAATTTAAAAACTATATTTTAAGCCAGGAATTTATACTAAAAATAGGAAAAATTGCTGAAAATGAAGGTCATCATCCTGATATTAATTTTGGCTGGGGGTATGCAAAAATAAAAATATCTACACATGCTATAAAAGGTTTAGCTGAAAGTGATTTTGTTTTAGCAGCTAAAATAGACCAGCTATAATTAATGATTAAAATGTCTTACTCCAGTAAAAATCATTTTAATTTTTGCTTTATTAGCTTCATCTATAACTTCTTTGTCTCTTATCGAACCCCCAGGCTGTATAATAGTTTTTACACCCGACTTAATTAGAGTTTTAATACCATCTGGAAAAGGAAAAAAAGCATCAGATGCAGCAATTGAATTAAGTAGTTTATGAGGCTGAAACTGCTTAGCTTTTTGTGATGCTATCTTACAGCTATCTAATCTATTTTGCTGACCTGCCCCTATACCTATAGTTGCTCTATCTTTTACAATTACAATTGCATTAGATTTTACAAACTTACAAATTCTAAAAGCAAACTTTATGTATTTAATTTCTTTAACATTCGGTTTATTTTTAGTTACAAATTTTAGTTTCTTTTCATTGAATATTCCAAAATCCTTATCCTGAAGGAGAAAAGAATTATCGAATATTTTAGTAGTTAGTTTGTTAGTCATTTTAAAATCTGTAATATCGATTAATCTCATATTTTTTTTCTTTTTAAGAAGTTTAAGGGCCTTTTTATCAAATCCTTTGGCCATAATTACTTCAAAGAATGTTTTATTTATTTCTAAAGCAAGTTTCAAATTAACTTTAAAGTTACAAGCCACAACTCCACCGAATGCACTTATCGGATCACTAGCTTGAGAATTTTTAAAAGATTTAAACGCAGATTTATCAGTTGCCACTCCACAAGGATTTGCGTGTTTAATAATAACTGTTGTAGGTGTTTTTTCTCCTGACATCAATATTTCTAACCCAGCATAAATATCATTATAATTATTATAACTAAGTTCTTTTCCACTAATTTTTTTTAATCTTAAATTATCTTTATCTAAACTATTTGAATAGATTGAACTTGCTTGATGAGGATTTTCTCCGTATCTTAATTTATTAATTTTTTCTCCAAAAAATATTTTTTTTTCTGGAAAATAAATATTTGCTTTTTTATTTAACCAGTCTGTAATTATCGCGTCGTAAATTGATGTAAGGCTAAATGCATTGTTAGCCATTTTTTCTCGAAAATTTAAAGATGTTTTACCTTTATTCTTTTTTAATTCTAATATTAGATCTTCATAGTTTTTATTTTCTGGAATTATTGTTACATTTTTAAAATTTTTGGCTGCCGCCCTTACTAGTGTTGGACCTCCTATATCAATATTTTCAATAATTTTTTTATAATTGTTAGTTTTTTTAAGTGTTTCATTGAATGGATAAAAGTTAACAATTACTAAATCAATAGGATCAAAATTTAGTTTTGCCATTTCTTTGGTATGTTTCTTCTTTTGTCTATCAAACAATATCCCTGCATGTATCTTAGGGTGTAAAGTCTTAACTCTACCATCAAGCATTTCAGAAAAGTTTGTGAATTCTGACACCTCATTAACTTCATATCCCCTTTTTTTTATATATTTAAAAGTACCGCCAGAGCTGATCAAGTTTACTTTGTACTTTTTTAAAATTTTTAGTACAGCACTCAATCCATTCTTATTAGAGACAGAAATTAGAGCATTTTTTATTTTACTTTTCATGATCAAATATTTTTTTTAATTTCCCATAGAAAAACTTTATCTTTATTTACCAAATTACCCGAAATTGTAATACAAGTATTATCTAATATTTTATTTCCACCAAGGAATATGCTTTTTTCCAATATTATTGGCTCATCATCAACTGTGAATAATAAAGATTTGTTTTTAGAAATTTGAATTAAAACACTATTTCCACTCATTGTTTTTACAGCTTCCAATCCAGGAGAAAGATGAAATCTAAGACTGTAGTTTACAGGTTTACCATCTTTTTTTTTCTTTATCTCGTCTTTTCCCATTAATTTACTATTAAGTTTGTTGAGTGAAAGTTCCCTCTTGTGTGTGCAACCGTAATTTTTTTCATATCCATTATGTGAAGCGGAGAATGAAATTTTTTCTTCATCTTCAATATTAGCAAAATTATTTACTTTAAAAGTGTTTTTTATAGAGTTTCCAAATATCTTATTAATAAGTTTGTTTCTTTCAAATTTTGTTATTGAGGTATCATTTAAACTAAGAGTTGACTGAGCAGATGTAAGACGACTTAAAAGCTCTGCTTTAGATGAAATGTTTGATCCAAATCCACAATTAGTTATTATTTTTTTTCCGTCTAAATAAAACTCAAAAGATAACGGGCCAGATTGATAACTTTGAGAAAAACCTTTTTTTGGAGGTTCACCTGCTTCAAAAAATAGAGCGTTTTTTCTATGAATATAAGAGTAAATTCCACTCACTATATTTGTTTTGTTTTTTATTTCACTATTTTTGCTAAATACTAATTTACTAAATTCTTGCAAATTATCTTCAGTACCGCCATTGAACAGAGGTGTTTGATAATTGGGAGTTAAAATATTTTTCAAATTTAACGAACTTTCTTCAATAATTGTATCTAAAAATTCAGGTACGTATTGTTGAGCGTCCTCAATACACTTTTTACATAAAGTAAGATATTTTAGAAAAAAAATTAGATCGTTTGGATTTCGCGTAAGAGGAAAACTTTTTTTGTCATAAAAATTTTTGACAAGGTTCTCAAGCTCTTTCATTCCAATGTTAAAATTATCCTTATATTCTTTAAATACTAATCCAGACAATATTAAAGCTGATAAAACTTCTAATCGCTTGGAAAATTTTTTTTCAAATTTGATATTTTTTTTAAGGTGATTTGTTTGAGAAATAATGCTATTTAAAAAATCTCTCTTAAAATAAAAAGAACTATTATTTAAAATTATTTCAACATTTAAAATCCAGCTAATAATTCTTCGACTTAATACTGAATTTTCCCAAATATTCTTTTTATAATTTGAATATTTTGTTATCCAAATACCAATTATTTTTTGCAACAATTTTCCATCATTTTTCCTATCAATTAAATTTAACCATAAAAAACTGTGAAGTTCTCTTTCTTCCCAAACATTTTTTTTCTTTTGCCAAAAAATATTTTGATCTAATTCACTTATTTTAAAAGAGTTTGATTTATAGTTAGTTATAGAGGATAATAAAAAAGGATTTGGATGGAAGTAAAACTGTTCAGGTGTTTTGGATTTTAGAGATTTGTTATAATAATTTGATGTAAAATAGATTCTTTTTATAAATTTAATTAGACTTATTTGTAAAGCTAAAAAGTAAAAATAGATACTTTTTAAATTTAACATTTACTTGTTTGTTCTAAGAATACCTATATTCTTTTTTAAGTCACCATTATTTTCTTTAAAAATTGTGGAGCCAGAAACTAAAATATTTGCTCCGGCTTTTTTTGCGTCTACACAATTTTGAAAATTAATACCTCCATCTATTTCTATTTCAGCTTTGAGATTATTTTCTTGAATTATTTTCCAAAGATTTCTTGTTTTATCTAAGACTTCTGGCATAAATTTTTGACCGGCGAAACCTGGTTCAACACTCATTATTAAAACTAGATCTATCTCTTCTAAATATTTTTCTATTAAATTAATTTGAGATTTTGGCTTTAAAGATATTCCAACTTTTTTCCCCTCTTTTTTGATTAGATCAATTGTTTTTGATACATCTGGTGTAGCCTCAGGATGAAAAGTAATTATGTCAGCTCCAGCATTGATAAAATCTTTCACAAATTTATCCACTGGTGAAATCATTAAATGAACGTCGAATATTTTTTTTGTTAAAGGTCGTAGTTTTTTTATTACCTCAGGCCCTATAGTCAAGTTTGGAACAAAGTGACCATCCATCACATCAATGTGAATATAATCAGCTCCAGCTTTTTCAAGAGCCATAACTTCTTCTCCTAATTTACTGAAATCAGCTGAAAGGATAGAAGGAGATATTTTGATTGGTTTAATCATAATTTACTTATATTTTAATCAATTAATTTGTCAAAAAAATAAATTTTTAGTTAAAAAGTCTATAAAGTTGTTTTGAAAAATCGCTTTCTAATGGAAAAGCTAACATTCCCCAAACATCATAACCAAGCAAATAAGGCATTGCGTAAAATCTAAATAAATAAAAGAACCAGGCAACGTAAAGTGCAATAAATCCTCCAAAGAGAAAACTTGGGGTTATTGGTTTAAATAATTTTATAATAGGATTTGTATATTTTACAAATACTCTCATAAAAAAAAAAGTGGAGTCCTCTCTCTGAAAGATATTCATAGCCGCTCTTCCAATTAAGGTCCACATTATCATACCAAAAATGTAATCTAGAATAATTGCCCAAGTAGGTACCATTTCTAAATAATACCATTATTTAGGCAAAAAAAAAGGGGCGAAAAATTCGCCCCTTTAATTTTTTAAAGTTTATAACTAGTGTTGCTTACCTAAGATAGCTTTACCTGTAGGTATTCTAGTATCATCTACCATTTTTTGAGTAGCTGCATCTGGTTCTTTAGTCATTAAGCTGACAACAACCATTACAACTAAACAAATTGGTGCTCCGATCAGTCCAAATCTTAAGTGATCGATACCTAAGAAAGGAGTGTTTACGCCACCGAAAATTGGAACTGAAAACTTAGGATATACCCATAATAGATAGAATAATCCTGAAAGAATTCCAGTTATAATTCCGGCGATTGCACCTTGTCTAGTAGCTCTTTTCCACCATACTCCAAGTACTAGTGGGAAGAATAAACCTGACATAGCAAAGTCGAATGCCCAAGCAACCGAACCTAAGATACTTGTTAGCCTAAATGAGGCAATATAAGCACCTGCAGCTCCGATTATTACTAATAGCACACGAGCAACTAATAATCTTTTTGCAGTATCAGCTTTTGGATCTATGATTTTGTAATATATATCATGAGATAAAGCGTTTGATATTGCAAGTACAAGACCGTCAGCTGTTGACATGGCAGCAGCCATACCTCCAGCAAACACAAGTCCAGAGATTACGAAAGGTAGTCCTGCTACTTCTGGAGTAGCTAATACTACCACGTCACCTCTCATGAACCACTCGTTCAACTGAAGTATACCGTCACCATTAAAGTCTGCGATAAATACTTGTTTAACTTCAGACCATCTTTGCACCCATTCTATTGACTGAACATCAGAAATAGATTTTCCAATAATTCCAGTCGGTAAGTTTGGATCCATTAATGCCAACTTAGACAATGTCGCTAACATTGGCGCTGAAGAGTAAAGCAAGAAGATAAAGAATAGCGACCAAGCTACTGATTTTCTCGCTGCTTTAACTGAAGGAGTTGTAAAGTATCTCATTAAAATGTGAGGTAACGATGCAGTTCCTACCATCATACAAATCGCTAACGATAAGTATTTCCAGACAGCCATTCCACCTTCAGGTACCCCAGCGTGTGTTCCAGAGATATATTTCAATCCTCCTGGTACCCCGGCTGCTTTCATATCTGCGGCGCTGTTTTTAACTAGTCCAAATTGTTGTTCAAGCTCACCAAGTCTTGCAACTTCATCACCTAACATTAAGTGAGGGAAAACTCCTCCACCTACTTTATTACTTATCCAAAATACTGGTATTAAGTAAGCGATGATTAATACAATGTACTGAGCAACTTGAGTCCAAGTTACGGCTCTCATTCCACCAAGCATTGAACAGATCAAGATACTTATTAATCCAACCCATACACCTGCTTCGAACGGAATTCCAAGAGCTCTTGAAGCAATTGTTCCCGTAGCGTTAATTTGTGCTGTTACGTAAGTAAATGATGCTATGAAAAGCACGAATACAGAGCAAGCTCTTACGAGATTTCCACCGTATCGTGTTCCAATAAAATCAGGTACTGTGTAACATCCAAATTTCCTTAGGTACGGAGCCATTAAAGTTGCTACAAGCACATAACCACCTGTCCAACCTACTAAGAAAGCCATATAAGTATAGCCACCAAAGTATACTCCACCTGCTAAGGCTACGAATGATGCACCTGACATCCAGTCAGCTGCAGTTGCCATACCGTTAAATACAGTTGGCACTTGTCTTCCAGCAACATAGTAAGCATCTACTTGGATCGTTCTTGATAAATAACCAATAAAGGCATAAATCAAAACGGTGAAAGCAACAAACATCACTCCGATATTTTTTGCTGATACACCCGCTTGTTCAGCCATAGCCATTAATAAAATGAATACAGCGAAACCTCCAGTGTAGAGACCATATACTTTTGGAAGATTTTTTACAAATCCACCTTTCATTTCTATCATTTAGTCCTCCTCTCTTTCTGAGAACCCATGTTCTTCGTCGATCTTCTCTTGTTTATTGGCAGTCCAAAACAACATTATTACGAACGCAAGAAGTGATCCTTGTGCTGTCATGTAATATGCTAACGGGTACCCAAGAAAAGACATCGTGTTTAGTTCAGAACCAAACATGAATACGACTAATGAGAAAAAAGCCCAAAGAACCAATGTTACTATCATATGGTTTTTGGTTTTCGCCCAATATGCGTCTTTGTTTGACATATTTCCCCCTTTTTTAACTTTTTACGTAAAAAGTATTAATTAATGTAAAAGATCATACCCATATGTTCATCAATTAAAAGGGAAAAAAGGCCTCGAAAAACCATTATGAAATGCTACAAAGTACTAAAATTAAGGACTTTTTGAATACAACGTGAAATTGAACTTAAAAAATATATTTGTAACACTCAAAACAATGGGTGAGTACCTTTTTCCAGTAAGAAAAATCACCAGTAAATTTACTGCAATAACTTCTAAAGAGGACTTACAAAATTTTGTACAGGAAAGATCAGCTCATGTAACTCAAACAACACTGTACGGTTATATAAAAACAAGAATAGGAACACGCTACACTGCAATGATTCAAGATGAAAAGTTTTCTGATTCTATTAACATTGCAAAATGGAATATTTATGTGGCTGCTATTGCAGATTTAACTTTATATGTCTTCTCTTTTTTAATAGATAAAAAAAATTTAAAAGAGAATGATGCTGAAGAAATTTTTAATACAATTATTGAACGTGAAATTAAAAATGGACTTGATAAAAATATTTCAGAATTAGCAAAAAAAGAATTTTCTTTAAGAGTTAAATCTGCTGACTGGGGGAAACTACATTTAGAAAATCCATTTAGTAATAGTGGAATGGCCTTGTATAAATGGGCACCAATTGCGGAAGAACTCAAAGTTTTAGATAAAGAAATAGTTTTAAATTCAATTAAATTAAAATGGAATATTGTTGAAAATGAATTTAAAGAATTTACTAAAAATCTTAATTTTAACTAGTTTTATTTTTTCTATTTTGAATAAGAGAGTCTACAACACTAGGATCTGCTAATGTTGTTGTGTCTCCAAGGTTGTCTGGTTCATTAGCTGCAATCTTTCTTAAAATTCTTCGCATGATTTTTCCAGATCTTGTTTTAGGTAACCCAGGTGCAAATTGAACAACGTCCGGTGTAGCTATTGGCCCAATTTGTTTTCGTACCCATAATTTTAAATCTCTTTCTAAATCTCCCGTAGCTAGTTCTCCTACATTGAGGGTTACATAACAATATAATCCGTTTCCTTTAATACTATGTGGGAATCCAACCACTGCAGCTTCAGCGACTTTTGAATGAGCTACAAAAGCACTCTCAATTTCTGCTGTACCAAGATTATGACCAGACACGATAATTACGTCATCCACTCTTCCTGTTATCCAGTAATACCCGTCCTTATCTCTTCTACATCCATCTCCAGTAAAATATTTTCCATCAAATTGAGAGAAGTAAGTATCTATAAATCTTTGGTGGTCTCCATACACAGTTCTCATTTGTCCTGGCCACGAACTAGCCATGCATAATCTGCCTTTTCCTTCGCCCTTTATAACTTTACCATCTTGGTTTACTAGCAAAGGTTTTATTCCATAAAAAGGTTTTGTTGCTGAACCTGGTTTCAAATCTATTGCTCCAGGCTGGGGTGCTATTAGTATTCCTCCGGTTTCAGTTTGCCACCAAGTGTCTACTATCGGGCATCTAGAATCACCAACAGTTCTGTAATACCACATCCATGCCTCAGGATTGATGGGTTCTCCTACAGTTCCTAATAATTTCAATGTTTTTCTGCTTGTTTTTTTTACTGGTTTATCTCCCTCTCTCATCAAAGCCCTAATAGCGGTTGGAGCAGTATAAAAAATATTTACTTTATATTTATCGACAATTTGCCACCATCGAGAACTATCAGGATAATTAGGAACACCCTCGAACATAATTGTTGTTGCTCCGTTTGCGAGCGGGCCATAAATAATATAACTATGCCCAGTTACCCAGCCTATATCGGCTGTGCACCAATAAATATCGTTACTTTTATAATCAAAAATATATTGATGGGTCATAGAGGCATAAACCATATATCCGCCTGTGGTGTGTAACACTCCTTTAGGTTTTCCAGTTGAACCTGAAGTATAAAGTATGAACAGCGGATCTTCTGCTCCCATTTCTTCAGGGTCACACTTGCTTGAAACCGAAGATATCATTTCCTTGTAGGATATATCTCTTTCATTATTCCAATCTACTTGATTGCCTGTTCTCTGAACTACTACACATTTTTTGACGTCAGGACATTGAGTTAAAGCCTCATCAGCAATCTTTTTTAATGGAATAATTTTTCCTCCTCTAACACCTTCATCCGCAGTAATAAGATAATCCGACTCGCAATCATTTATTCGCGTAGCTATTGAGTCAGGAGAAAAGCCCCCAAATATTATAGAGTGAACCGCACCAATTCTTGCACATGCAAGCATTACATAAGCTAACTCTGGTATCATTGTAAGGTAAATTGTTACCCGGTCCCCTTTTTGGATACCAATATTTTTCAATCCGTTTGCAACTTTACAAACATTTTGATGTAATTCTTTATACGAAATTTTTTTAGAGTCCGATGGATCATCCCCAACCCAAATTATAGCCGTCTTCTTTGCATTTTTTTTTAAATGACGATCTATACAGTTGGCAGAGGCATTTAATGTCCCATCGTAATACCATTTTATTTTTACTTCCTCTTTACTATATTTGACATCCTTAATCTTTGTATATTTTTTTATCCATGAAATTCTTTTTCCTTCTTTTGCCCAAAATTTTTCATTTTCTTTTATAGATAGTTTATATTTCTTTTTATATTTTGATCCGTTGACATAAGCTTGGTTTGCCCAGTTGTCGGAAACTTTAACTACAGTATTTCCATCTCCATCTTTCGATTGATTTAGAATTTTAAGATTTCGACGCCTTTTTTTATTTGATCTTTTTGTTTTTCTCGATCTTTTTTTAGTTCTTTTTATTTTTTTAGATCTTTTTTTAGAAGTTTTCAAATTTCTATTTTTTCTAGTCGATTTTTTAGATCTTTTTTTCTTTTTCTTCTTTGGCACGAAATTTCTCCAATTAAATTTCTCTAATCTTACCCATCTTATATATAATTTTCCAGCTTTTATAGTCTATTGGCATCACTGATAATCTACTCTGTTTGATGAGAGGCAAATGGGAAATATCCTTGTTTTTTTTAATTTTTACTAAGGAAATTGGTGTATTAAATTCTTCTATGAACCTAACCTGGACAGCAACAAAATCGCCCTTTTTATCGGTTTTATCCTTAAAAGCTGGTTTAATTACTTTAACAATTCCAACTATCTCTTTTCCAATATTTGAGTGATAAAAAAAACAAAGATCACCAATTTTCATTTTTTTTAAATTGTTTCGTGCCTGGTAATTTCTTACACCATCCCACGTAGCGCCATTCAGTCCTGCTTTTTTTTGTTGTGTAATTGACCACACATCAGGCTCTGATTTTAATAACCAATATTGCATATTTTTTGTTGTACTACTGTTCAAATTATTAAGCTATAGCATTTATGCAAAGCAGTATTCTTACAATTTCAAGCCAGGGCCTTTCATATAAGGAGCCTTTGAGTCTAATGGCCATCTTGATCTAGCAGAAATTTTAATATCATCTACTAAATTTTTCTTAAATCTTTTTATCCCAGCCCAAGCTATCATCGCTGCATTATCACCACAAAACTTTGGGTTGGGAAAAATGGCTTTACAATTCATTTTTTTTGACAATTCAATTAAATTTTTTCTTATAGTTTTATTTGCAGCAACGCCACCAGCAACAACTAATTGAATATTTTTTTTTTCAGTTTTTTTCTTAAACTCATTTATTGCTAACTCAGTTTTTTTAAATAAAATTTTATTTATTGTATTTTGAAAAGACGCAGCAAGATTATATTTTAATTTTTTTTCATTTCCGATTTTTTTAGTCTCCCTTAAAACAGCTGTTTTTAATCCGGCAAAAGAGAGATTACACCCAGCTTTATTAATTATAGGCTTAGGTAGTTTAAAATAATTTTTATTTCCTAATTTAGCAAATTTTTCAACAGCAGGACCACCAGGATAACCTAAGTCTAGCATCTTCGCAGTTTTATCAAATGCTTCTCCTAAAGCATCATCAATTGTTGTTCCAAGTTGCTCGTAATGATTTACATCCTTTACAATAAGATATTGAGTATGACCTCCAGAAATTAAAAGAAGTAAATATGGAAACTCTAACTTTTTTTCCAATCCCGGGCTTAAGGCGTGCCCTTCTAAATGATTTACTCCTAAAAAAGGTTTATTTGAAAACGCAGCTATTGATTTAGCTATATTTAAACCAACGGCCAAACAAACAATCAAACCTGGCCCAGCTGTTGCAGCTACTCCATCTAAATCTTTTAAAGTGATTTTACTTTCCCGCATCGCTTTGTTAATTATGAATTCTATGTTCTCTAAATGAGACCTAGCGGCTAACTCTGGAACCACACCGCCAAATTTTTTGTGCTCATTAATTTGACTTGATACAATATTAGATAATATTTCGGCTGTGCCTGCTTCATTCTCTCTAATTACTGCTGCAGCTGTTTCATCACAACTAGTTTCAATTCCTAAAAAGGTAATTTTTTTTTTCATTATTTAACGTTTAAACTTTTAATAGTATAAAGTACATCTATCGAATATATAAACTTATAATGAAAAAAATTACAATCGGAGCTAGGGGTAGTCAATTGTCCCAGGCTTATGTAGAGAAGGTTAAAAAGCTTATTTTGGAAACGGTTAAAGAAATAGGTGAAAAAAATATTGAATCGAAAATAATTAAAACTTCAGGAGATATTTTCAGCAAATCTAAATTATCTGAAATAGGAGGAAAGAAATTGTTTTGCAAAGAAATAGAGGAAAGCTTATTAGCTAATGATATAGATATAGCCGTTCATTCTCTGAAAGATATGGATTCTGACGAACATAAAAATTTAATGATAGGTGCATTTATAAAAAGAAATGATCCTCGAGAAGCTTTAATCAGCAATAAAATTAATAGTAAAACAGATTTACAATCCAATATCATAATTGGCTCGAGTTCTAGACGAAGAGAATTACAATTAAAAAAAATAAACAAAAATATTTCTTTTGTGAATATGCGAGGCAATATTGATACGAGAATAGAAAAGTTTTCGGAAAAAAAATTAGATGGGATTGTTTTAGCTGCTGCAGGAGTTAAAAGTTTAAGTTTAGAAAATAAAATAAGTTTAATTTTTGAAACTAATGAAATGATACCTGCGATTGGCCAAGGAATAATAGCAGTGCAATGTAGAAAAAACGATAGTTTTACAAAAGATATATTGAGAGGAATTAACGATAAGATGACATCTTTTTGTGCATTAGCAGAAAGAAGTTTATTAAAAACAATTGGAGGCGATTGTGAAACAGCTATTGGAGGCTTTGCTGAAATAAATGATAATATTCTGAAATTAAAATCGGAATTATTTTCAGATAAAGGAGACGAATGTTTTACTTTTGAATTTTCTGGAAAAGATGTTGATGCTTTAGATATCGGTAAAACTGTTGGGAAAAAACTACTTAATTTAGCAGGAGAAAAATTTAAAAAAAAATGAACGTATTAATTACTCGACCATTGATAGACGCAGAAGATTTGATGGGAAAGCTTTTTTCTCTAGGTCATAAGATAATTCATATACCAACCCTAAAAATTTCATCATTAAAAACAAATTCAATTGATCTAAGCAAATATGATGCTCTTATTTTTACAAGTGCTAATGCAATTAGAAATTTAAATATTATTAACCATGATGCTAATAAGCTTTGTTTTTGTGTAGGATCAATGACTGAAAAAATTGCCAGAAATAAGGGATACAATAATACTATTTCAGCTGGTGGAAATATAAATGCTTTAAAGAATCTAATTATGCATTCAGAGAAGGTAAACAATAAATCAAAAATTGCATATTTTTCTGGCGATAACTTAACGTCTGAACTTGATTACGAATTAAACAAAGAAGGTTTAAATATTGAAAAAATAATTAATTATACCTCTGAAAAAATTACTGATTTAAATGAGGAAAATAAGAAAATTCTTTATAATTATCCTCCAGACATAATTTTCGTCTATTCAGCGCGAAGTGCAGAGAGTTTTATGGAAATAAGTAAAAATTATTCTCTTCATCCCTTAATGACAGAATCAAAAGTAATGTGTATAAGTGAAAAAGTTGCAAAAATGTTTAAGCTGAATGGATGGAAAAAAACAGAAATTTTTAACCCCGGAGAAGAAATATTAAATTTAGAGAAAAAAATAGATTAAATTATGAACAATTTAAAAAGCTTCACAGAATTATTTCTAGAAATTTGGCAAAAAGGTATTGCAGGTGTTAATTTTACCCAAATAGGATTAGCAATAGCAATATTCTTATTTTTTTTATTATTAAGAGGTTTAATTGCAAAATTTATCCTTCAAAGATTAAAAAATTATGTAAGTAAAACATCAAATAAATTTGATGATGCACTAGTGCATGCTTCAGAGGGACCAGTTAAATTTATTCCAGTTGTTCTTGGAATATTCATAGCAACTTCTTATATGGAGTTTGATGGAAAAATGGCCTCGTTCGTAGATAATGTTAATCGTTCTCTGATAACAATTTTAATTTTTTGGCTAATACATCAGATAGTCGAACCTATAACTTTTTTAATAAAAAGAGTTGAAGAATTACTATCTAAAGATTTGTTGAATTGGGTTATCAAAGCAAATAAAATTTTAATTATTTTCTTTGGCTTTGCAGCAACCCTTGATATTTGGGGAATAAAAATTGCACCTATAATTGCAGGTCTAGGATTATTTGGTGTTGCAGTAGCTTTAGGAGCTCAAGATTTATTTAAAAATTTAATTTCTGGCGTGTTAGTCTTGGTAGAAAAAAGATTTAAAATAGGAGATTGGATCTATGTTGAAGGAATTATTGAAGGAATTGTTGAAAGAATAGGATTCAGGTCTACAGTTATTAGAAAATTTGATAAGTCAATAGCAACTATTCCTAACGCTTCATTTGCAGAAAATGCAGTTGTAAACATAAGTGAGACTACAAATTGGAGGATAAGTTGGATAATAACTTTGCAGTACAATTCTACAATAGAACAGCTTAAGAATATAAGAGATCAAATAGAAAAATTTATTACAACAAGTAAAGACTTTAAAGTTGGAGATGAAACTGAGCATGCTGTTCGGATTGATAAGTTTTCTGATAGCTCAATTGATATGTACGTAAGATGCTTTACAGTAACCGATGAATGGAGTGAGTGGCTTAAAGTTAAAGAAAGGCTTGCAGTAAAAGTCAAAGAAATTGTGGAGAGCAACGGCGCTTCTTTTGCTTTTCCAAGCACATCTATTTACGTAGAAAAAAATCAATGAAATCAATACTAATATTATTTGACAACATCATAAATCTTTATATTTGGGTATTGATAATTCACGTGGTGATAAGCTGGTTGGTAGCTTTTAATGTATTAAATACTGGAAACAGATTTGTTTATTCAGTTTTGGAAGTTTCTTATAAATTAACTAGTCCTCCTTTAAATTTTATAAGAAGATTTTTACCTAATTTAGGATCTATAGATATTTCCCCTGTAATTTTAATTTTAGGGTTAATTTTTTTAAGAAATTTAGTTTTTGAGATGTTTGCTCCCGCGTTATTTTAAATATGATTATAGATGGAAAAAAAGAAGCTGAAATTTTAAGAAATGAAATTAAAAAAGAAATTAGTTCTTTAAAAGACAGGACTAATGAAGTTCCAAGTTTATCCGTAATTTTAATTGGGAGTTTTGTACCAAGTGAAATATATGTAAAAAATAAGATAAAAAAATCAGAAGAGGTAGGAATAAATTCAAATATCATAAGATATCCCGAAGACGTGCCTGAAGAAAAAGTAATAAAAAAAATTAGAGAATTAAATGATGATAAAAAAGTATCAGGAATTTTAGTACAATTACCTCTCCCTAAGCAAATTAGTAAAAAAAAGATTATAAATTTAATACATCCATCAAAAGATGTAGATGGATTTCATCCAATTAATGTTGGTAATTTAGCTTCAGGATATCAAGGAATAGTTCCATGCACTCCCTTAGGATGCTCCTTGCTGATTAAAAAAATTGAGAAAAACTTATCTGGTAAACACGCAGTAATAATAGGTAGATCAAACTTAAATGGAAAACCTATGGCCCAACTTTTATTAAAAGAAAACTGCACAGTTACGATTGTACATTCAAAAACAAAAAATATAAAAGATGAATGCTCTAAAGCTGACATACTAGTAGTTGCAATAGGAGTAGCCAATTTCGTTAAAAAAGATTGGGTTAAAAGCGGTTCAATAATAATCGATGTAGGAATAAATAAATTAGATAATAAAATTGTGGGTGACGTTAAATTTGATGAGGTAAAAGAAAAAGTAAAAGCAATTACACCTGTGCCAGGAGGGGTGGGCCCAATGACTATTGCTTGTTTACTTAAAAATACACTTGAATGTTTTAAAGCTCGTTTGATTTAGATTTATCTAAATTTAAATATTTGCTATTTCTAAATCTAATTACAACTGTAGCCAAAGCAACAATTAAAATTGCTCCTGAAATGTAAAGTAAATTTGTTGGATCTCCCTCTTTATCTTGTAGAATTATGAAACGTGCAAGTGCTGTTATTGCTATCACTAATGGATAAGATATTCTTATTGATCTGGTTTCCCAATAAGATCTTACCAAGCCTATTACCTCAATATAAATAAAAAGAAGCAATAGATCAGCTAGCCCTATATCTTGATCAACATACATGTCTTTTATTTCAAGAAAAAATGCAATTACCGTTGCGATTAACACAAATATAACCGCTACTAATTGAATATTTCGAATCGTTGAATTCATTAAGACAATATTATCAGAATTTTAAGATTTATATAACTGTTTAGAGTGATATTTAATAAATTTTTCCACTTTAGACTTATTAAAAGTTTTATTTTCCTCAAAAGAAACTTTTTTCATGGAATAAGCTTTATTTTTTGTCCTTCTAGATAAAATTGTTACGTTGCCTTTATAAAGACTAACAACTACATCACCTGACACTCGACTTCTTTTTTTGTCAATTATTTTTTGAAGCATAACTCTTTTTTTTGAAAACCAATAACCGTTGTAAACCAACTCTGCATACTCTGGCATTATTCTTTCTTTGTTATGGACTGTATCTTTATCTAAAGTAACTGATTCAATAGCTCTGTGTGCTATATATAATACCGTACCACCTGGCGTCTCATAAACACCTCTCGACTTGATACCAATAAATCTATTTTCAACTAAATCAACTCTTCCCACAGCATTTTTTCCAGCTAATGAGTTTAATTTTTCTAAGAGTTTTTCAGGCTTTAATTTTATGCCATTTATTGAAACTGGATCTCCATTTTTAAAAGAAATTTTAACTTTAGTTTTTTTATTCGGAGCTTTTTCTGGAGAAATTGTTCTTTGAAAAATAAATTCTGGTGCTGAATTTTTTGGACTTTCCAAAACTTTACCCTCGGTAGAAGTATGAAAAATATTATCATCAACAGAAAAAGGTGGAGCACCTTTTTTATCTTTTGGAATCGGTATACTATTTTTTTTTGCATAATTTATTAAATCAGTTCTAGATTGTAATTTCCATTTTCTCCATGGAGCTATTACTTTGATTTTTTTTCCTCCAAAAAATGTATATCCTAATTCAAATCTTACTTGATCGTTTCCTTTGCCAGTAGCTCCGTGAGATACAGCAAATGCTTTAAATTTTTTTGCAATAGCTATTTGTCTTTTTGCAATAAGAGGTCTCGCAATAGCTGTTCCTAATAGATATACCCCTTCATAGACAGCATGAGCTCTAATCATTGGAAATACATAATCTTTAACAAATGTATTTTTTAGGTTCTCTATTATAACTTTTTTGACACCTAATCTCTTGGCATTTCTAATAACTTTTTGCTTATTCATCTTTTGACCAATGTCTGATGTGTAAGTGATGATTTCTGCTTTATAGTTTTCTTGAAGCCATTTCAAAATAATCGAGGTGTCAAGTCCGCCTGAGTAGGCTAAAACAATTTTTTTCATTTAACTACAAGTTTTTTTAGCAGTGTTGTATGCTTTGGTAAATCCCATCATCGAGTAGTGATCGGTCGTTTCTGCGCCTTTTGTTGTTCTTGCTTTTATAATTAGATTTGTAGCTCTTTTCATAAGTTTTATAAAATTTCTCTCTTCCTGATCATCTAGTAACCATGCAAAATTTTTCTGAGAAAAAAAAGAATACTTTTTTTTACCGGAACTAGCAGTAACAGTAGATGATTTATAGTCATGTCCACTTGTCAAACTAACTTCGTCTTTTATACTTTCTGAAGGCCTAAAAGTTACAAATAGTTTTGATTTTTCTCTTTTTATAGAAGCTGGAGCTCTTTTAGTTGGAATAGTTTGAGCAAAACAGATTTTCCCTTTGTCAGTCTCTACAGTAAAACTCTCCCAGTTTTTATACTTACCAGTAGATCTTGGAGTGTTAGCGCTCACGCTAAAAGAAAATAAGATAAGGAAAATTAAAGTAAAAATATTTTTAAATAACATAAATTTATTTTTATACTAAAAATTAGCTATTTCAATGGTTTGCATTAAGGAGCAGGATTTGGATTGTTATTATGTATAATATTGATCTTTTCTAACATTTCTTCAGTTAATTTAATATTGATGCTATCAATATTTTCTTTAAGTTGTTCCATCGTTGTAGCTCCAATAATATTACTCGTTACAAAAGGTCTTGAATTAACAAACGCTTGAGCAAGCTGAACCATCGTTATATTGCTTTCTTTAGCTAATTTATGGTATTCATCGTAAGCTTTCATTGCTAAGGGGTTAATCATTCTTTCCCAACCTTTGAACAAAGTCATTCTAGCATTCTTAGGCATCCGACCTCCCCTATATTTTCCTGACAATGCCCCAGAAGCTAAAGGATAATAAACTAGTAAACCACATTTTTCCCTTATAGAAATTTCTGACATACCTATTTCATAAGTTCTATTTACTAAACTATAAGGGTTTTGAACTGACATCATTCTAGGTAAATTTTTGTTTTTAGATATTTCTAGATATTTAGATAGACCATAAGGAGTTTCATTTGAAATCCCTATGTATCTTATTTTTCCTTTTTTTATAAATTTTTCTAATGCTTGAAGAACACTCTCAAAACTACTCCATTCTTTTTCATCTTTATTGATTGAATACTCTCGTCTACCAAAAGTATTCGTTGACCTTTCGGGCCAATGTAATTGATATAGGTCTATATAATCTGTTTTTAGTCTTTTGAGACTCCCGTCAATAGCTTCGCCAATCCCTTTTTCGTCAAAGCTATTTTTGCCATTTCTGATCCAATCTAAACCTGGACCAGCAATTTTTGAAGCTAAAATAATTTTTTCTCTATTTTTTCTTTTTTCAAACCAATTTCCAATCATTACCTCTGTTTTTCCGTATGACTCTGCGGTTGGAGGGACCGAATAAAGTTCTGCAGTATCAAAAAAATTTATTCCTTGACCAAGTGAATAATCCATCTGTTCAAAAGCATCTTTTTCAGAGTTTTGAGTTCCCCAGGTCATAGTTCCAAGGCAAATTAAACTAACATCTAGATTTGTATTCCCTAATTTTTTGAATTTCATAAAAATGTAATATTAAAGGTTTTTTTAAAGCAATTATTGCCTATTGAAAAGTTAATAAAAATTCATATATTGAAGATATGGAATTTAATAAACAATCAACATCAGTAAGATCTTCTGCTTCAGAAGCTATAATCGATCAAGGTTTAAGAGCCTATATGTTAAAAGTTTATAATTATATGGCTTCCGGAGTATTACTAACTGGATTGATTGCATTAGCTTTCTTTAAAATGGCTGTAGTTTCAGAAGGCAGTCAAATTATAGGCTTAACTAATTTTGGAAATACTATTTATGCCTCAGGTTTGAAATGGGTAATAATGTTAGCTCCACTTGCAGTAGTTTTTTATATGAGTTTTGGAATTGCAAAAATGTCTGCAGCAAAAGCACAGACAACTTTTTGGATTTTCGCAGCTTTAATGGGCGCTTCACTCTCTTCTATTTTTCTAATTTATACAGGCGCAAGTATAACAAGAGTTTTCTTTATTACTGCAGGAACATTTGGAGCCATGAGTATTTATGGTTACACAACTAAAAAAGATTTAACAAAAATGGGTTCTTTTTTAATGATGGGTTTATTTGGAATTATAATTGCGTCAATAGTAAATATTTTTATGAAATCTACCATGATGTATTTCGTAATTTCTATCATTGGTGTTTTAGTTTTCGTGGGTTTGACAGCTTACGATACTCAAAAAATTAAAAACATGTACTTAGCTAGCGACAGTGGTGAGCTAATAGGTAAAAAAGCAGTAATGGGCGCTTTAACATTATATTTAGATTTCATTAATCTATTTATTATGCTTCTAAGACTTTTTGGTCAAAGAAGATAATTATTTTACTAATCTTAAATTATTCCAATTAGTTTTATCTATAAGCTGATTCAGATTTTCTGACTTTTTAAGAATATTTCCATTCTTATCTTTTATTAGGAATTTTTCATTATAATAACTAGGTTTCAGATTCTTTAATATTCTTAAAACTGGTTGGTCAGATGCTCTTTGATAGACGTCAAATGATATCTCTTTTGATCCTGAGGAAAAAGAGTAATCTTTCCAAGTTCCGTTCGAGACCATTTTTGCATAAAGATCTAATATACATTTAAGTTCTTTTTTAACAAAAAATTTTTCTTTTTCATTTTTAAGATCGTTGTTTACAATTAATTTAATATGTCTCATATTTTATGTTTATTTATCAATGGTAATTGTAAAGCAGTAAATATAAAAGTTATAGGTAAAATACCCCATACTTTAAAATTTACCCAAGTAGTTTCAGGCTGAGTTCTCCAAATTATTTCATTTAAAATAGCTAAAAATATAAAAAAATAGGCCCACCTGCTATTAAGTTTACTCCATCCAACCTCATCCAATTGAAAAGCACTCTTAAAAAAAAACTCCAAAAAATTTTTATTTAAAAAAGTTTTTCCTAATATTAATACCAATGCAAAGATAATATTTATTATCGTTGGTTTCATGTATAAAAAAATTGGATTGTTGAAATATAATGTCAATCCTCCAAATACAGAAATAACAATACCTCCAACTAATGGTATATAGGGTATTTTTCCTTCTAAAAAATATATTCCGACTACAGCAATTAAAGTTGAAACTATCAGTGGAGGTATTGCTAAACTGAGGTTATTTCCACTTTTGTAATAGATTATAAAAAAAATTAGCAGAGGGCCAAAATCAGCTATGAATTTTAAAAATGACTTATTCACAATATATTGTTTAACATATAATAAATTTTTAATAAA
>CACLBB010000002.1 GCA_902605035.1 uncultured Pelagibacteraceae bacterium | reverse complement strand
AGATACATTTCGTGCTTATTAAACATGAGTAATAAAGAAATTAAATTTGGTATCAGTGAAATAAAATCTAAATATAAAAATCAAATAAAATTCACTGATACCTTAAAATGTATTAACTACAGGAAATAATTATTTTCCTGGCTCTTTGTATGATGAGGCCATTTTCTGAGCAGTTTTAGCTATCTCATTTAGATCTACATCTTCTAAAATTGTAAAATCTGAAACAGCACCACTAGAAACAGCAACCATTGCAGCTGCAGCAGCTTGTTCAAAAGTTCCCTCAATGACTGCCATAAAATCATATTTTCCTCTTAGGCCTGAATATTGAGTTACTTTAGCTCCCACAGAAGCAGCAAGTGCAGATGTAGCAGCTTTTCTGTCTGTAGACGGATTACTTACAAATCCTCCAAGACCTTTAGCTGTGTAACATCCAAGTGTATAAAATTTTGCCATTGTTACCCCTTTCCTATTTCTCGATTATAACTGTACCAGAGTGAGGATCTGTTACTCCCAAATCTGATGACAGTTCTTCTAAAGTGTGCCTAAGCGAGTCCAAAAATTCAATCATTTTTGGTCTTGCTTTAGCAATGTCATCTTCAGAATTCCATTCGCCAATCATAAAAAATTCGTTAGGTTTCGTTTCAACATACTTGGCTGAAATCTGCCCATCGAATTTTGGCATCTCATCTATTTTTTTTAAATATTCTTCTCTGTTAGATGATTTAACTTTGCATCTAACAATGTTCATAAACTTTGCCATATATCTCCTCAAACGTAAATTGTATCAGCTAAACCGTAACAAAGAAGAGCACTGATAATAACAAGAACGATTGGAGCATATATTCCATCGTTTCTGGTTTTTTTAGTCAAACCTGTTTTATCAATTTTCAATGTATAAAAATTTACAACTAATATTGAAACATTTATTATAAAAACTAAGTTAAAAAAAGCCCAAGTAGCTTCTAAACCACCCGATCTTATAAAAGCAACATAAATTGCCATTAGAACAATTGCGATCATGAATGAACCTGCAAATCTTGTAATTAAAGTTGCGGTTTTATCAACTCCCCTACCCTTTAAAAATTTTTTAGTATCAAAGACTAATTGGTAAGCGTAACTTCCAACTATAATGAAATGAGCAAAGTAGATTATTAAATAAAAAGCGTTTCCAAATTTATCGATCATAAATATCCTATGCGTTATAGTCCATGATTTGATCTGTGCACTCAACAAACTTATGTGGAGTAAAAAAATCATTCATTTGACCTAATTGATTTATAATTGATTGCTCATCTTTTCCCTTCCACCAGCAAAACATTTCCATTGTATCGCCCGGTGTATTCCAAGTCATTTGACAGGCAGCATTGTCACTTTTCATACTCTTTACAATATCTTCCATCTTCATAGAAGCGACTGTATCAGTAAATTTTTTTTTCATTTCAACAGACTTAAAAGTGTGAGTTACCATATAATTTTTCATATTTTCTCCTTTTTGTTATCCTTTATATTGTTCCAAAAGGTCTTCACCCATTGGAGTCGTAACTGACTTCTCTAAGACTACTCCAGCTGCTGCTCTTTCTTTATGAAGTTCTTCATCAGCCTTAAAAGCTTTAAGACCATCCATTGTATCAAATCTTATAATGGTAGTGATTTTTGAGTCATTATCTTTTTCTGTTCCAGCATAAAGAAATGTCATACCGTATTTTTTAATCTTTTCTGAATTGCTGTGAACCATCGCTTTCCACTTTGCAAAAGTAGCGATTGGTCCCTCTATTTTTACTATCATATTATACTCCTTTAATTATTATTCCATTAGCCACTGAGTTTGCTAATCGAATTGGTTTAATAGGTTTATATTCCTCAGAATTATACCACTCCCATGCCTTTTCATAAGTTGGGAATTTAATTACAACAGTTCTTGGATGCTTCCATTCGCCATCGATAACTTTAAATTCTCCGTTTCTTACTAGATATTCTCCTCCAAATTTTTCTACAGTTGGTTTTACTTTGCCAACATACTCTTTGTAGGCCTCAGGATTTTTAACATTAATATTGGCAATAACATATCCACTCATCAATTAACCTGCGTAAATAGTTCTAGATAGTTTTTCTATTTCTTCTTTTGAACCAGGAATTAGTTTGTAGATAAATTTATTACACTTATCGTTCATACCCTTATCAAATGGTTTTCCATAAACTTTGTCTACATGTTCATTCATGCCTTTGTTCATCTCATCATCACTAATTTGCTCTTTTTGAAGAAATGATCTAATAACTTTAACTGAAGCTAAAGCCATTTCCATATCTGTTACTTCGATTGTATCAGCAGGTAAAACTGCCGTTGCACTATAATGTCCAAGACACTGTATAGTTTCTTCTTTTTGTTTTTTAGTTATGTGTCCTCCAGCGTAAGCTGAGGAAAACGTAGTTAAAATTAATACAATAAAAAGTTTTTTCATATATGCTCCTTTAAGAATTTTCTAGAACTCTATTAAAAATAATTTTATATTAGCTATGTTAAAATTTTATTTCAGGTATGCATAATGTCTACAACTCAGAGGTTAGTAATTAATGAAAATTGTTGATTGTACAACCTTTTACTCTGAACATATGATGTATGAGGTAAGATTAAATATCTTAAAAGACAGGGTTGATAAGTTTATTGTCACCGAATCTACTTATTCTCATAGTGGCAAAAAGAAAAAATTAAATTTCGATATAAATAATTACCCAAAATTTAAAGACAAAATAAAATACATTGTAATTGATAAAGAGCCAGATGGTATTATTCCTGAGAGAGACGATCCTTTAGCTCAAAGACTTAATAGTCTTAAGAGAGTTGCTCTATCTTACGATGCTTGTTTTGACGAGATAAAAAATTTTTCTGACGAAGATTTTATAATGTTAAGTGATAACGATGAAATCCCTAATTTAGACTCAGCGCAGTTTCAAAAGAGTAAAAAGAAAATAATATTATTTAAACAACTATTTTTTTATTATAAGTTTAATCTTCTATATGATCGTATGTCCTGGATTGGTACAAAAGGATGTAAAAAAAAAAATTTGCAATCAATTTCTTGGCTAAGAGAGATTAAATGGAAAAAATATCCATTTTGGAGGATAGATACTTATTTTTCAAAAACAAAGCATGTAAACTTAGACATTATAGATGACGGGGGATGGCATTTTACTAATTTAAAAACACCAGAAGATTTATACGATAAACTGATGAATTTCGGGCATCATAATGAATTTAGAATGAGCGGTTTATCAGTTGAGGATATAAGGAATAAAATAAAAAAAAAAGAATTATTTTACAATCATTTCAAAGATACAACGTCTTCAAGTAAATGGAAAAGTAATCATAAACTAAAAAAAGTTGACCAAAGTTTATTACCTGAATTTTTAAAAAAAAATATGAATAAATATAAAGACTGGTTTGATATTTAGGGAATAAGTATTATTTTTGGAGAAACACAAGTTCCATTATGTATCTCTTCAAAAGCTTCAGACCCTTTCTTTAAATCTCTGTATTCAACCCATCCTAGATCACCTAATTTTTTTGAAGTTAAGATGTTTACAGTGGTGTTAAAATCTTTATTTGTATAACAATATGTTCCAACAAGAGTAATTTCTTGAATTGTAAGTTTTTTGAAATTAAAAGTTCCTGAGGGCTGGGTTAATCCTATATGTACAATTGTCCCACCTGGAGCAATTGTTTTAATAGCTTGAAGTCGAGTTATTTCAAGTCCAACCGATTCTAATATTAAATCAAAATTGTCATTTTTTATTAATCTATCTTCTGGAGACACAAAAGTAGCTGAGAGGTATTTTGAACAATTATCTAATCTTTTTTTATTTGGATCAGACATTATAATGTTTTTTGATTTTTTTTCTGTATTCAGAATTAAACCACATAATAAGCCAATTGCTCCAGCCCCTTGAATTAATATTTTACACTCAGATAAAGGTTTTTTTAAGTTTTGCTCAGCTAACAAAACTGCGTGTAGAGCCACTGCAGCAGGTTCAGCTAAAGCAGCTTCTTTAATATTCAAATCTTTTGGAACTTCTAAAATATTTTTTTCTGGTACTGATACTAATTCTGCTAATCCTCCCTCTCTTTTAATAGGAGCGCTCATTCCAATCATCGTTCGCTTAGGACAAAGATGCTCTCTCTCGTTTTTACAATAGTTACAATTTTCACAACTTATTAAGGGATTTATAACAACATCTTTGTTTTTGTATTTTCCATCAAGACTGGTCCCACTAATTTCATGGCCCAATATTAGCGGCGGTATTCTTCTTTCATCTTTACCGTGATAAGCATGCATGTCAGAGCCACAAATTCCTGAGGCTTTTACTTTTATTAAAGACTCACCTGCTTTAGCGATTGGATCTTTTTCTTCTCTAAAATCTATTTTATTAGTACCAGTATAAACTAATGCATGCATTAATTCGAAAAGCCGTATTTTCTTAATCTTACATCTGCAGTTCTGGCATGAGCTTCCATTCCTTCAGCTCTACCTAATCTTGCAGCTGTTGCTCCGACTACTTTTGTGGCCTCTTTTGTCATTCTTTGGAAAGTTAAAGTCTTTATAAATTTTCCAACAAATAATCCACCTGTATATCTTCCTCCACCTTTAGTTGGTAAGATATGATTTGTACCAGAACATTTATCTCCATAAGCGACTGTTGTTTCTTCTCCTAAAAATAGAGAACCGTAATTTCTTAATCTTTTTAACCACCAGTCTAATTTTTCGGCATGAACTTCTAAATGTTCTGAAGCATATTTATCACTTACTGCAGCCATTTCTTCATTGCTATCACATAATATTACTTCACCATAATCTTTCCACGCAGCAGTAGCGTTTACCTTTGCTAGTTCTGGTAGATCATTTATTAATTCTGGAACTCTTTTCATTGTAAAATCAGCTAATTCTTTGTCTGTGGTAAATAACCAGCCAGGTGAATTATAACCATGCTCTAATTGACCAACAAGATCAACAGCTACAATTTCTTTGTCTGCAGTTTTGTCTGCAATAATTGCAATTTCAGTTGGGCCAGCAAATTGGTCAATACCTACTTTTCCATAAACAATTCTTTTAGCTTCGGCTACGTATTGATTGCCTGCTCCGACTAAAAAATCAACAGGTGGATTATTAAAACAGCCATGAGTCATTGAGCCTATAGCTGCTACACCACCCAAATTCATTATTACATCTGCACCACAATGATTAGCTGCGAAAATTATTCCAGGATTTGCTCCATCTTTATCTTTAGGAGGGCTGGCACAAATTATAGTTTTCACACCTGCAACTTTAGCAGGTGTAATTGCCATGACAGCGGAAGATATATGAGCGTATCTTCCCCCAGGAATGTAACATCCTGCTGTGTCAACTGGAATTAATCTTTGTCCAGCAAATAGGCCTTTAGATAATTCAACTTCAAAATCGTTGTTCATGCTTTTAAGTTGATGTTCTGCGAATTTTCTAATTCTTTCATGAGCAAATTTTACGTCATCTTTAGTTTTTTGATCAACTTTTTTTATTGCTTCTTCAATTTTCTCCTTTGAAACAATTACTTCGCCTTCATATTTATCAAATTTTTTATTCAATTCTTTAAGAGCTTCTTCTTTTCTTTTTGCTATGTCATTAAGAATATCTTGTACGGCGGCTTGAGTTTTATGGTCATCCGTCTCAGGGGTCTTAGCTGCTTTTTTTATATATTTAATTGCCATAAAGTAATGTTGGTAACCACAAAGCAATTTGTGGAAATACTACTATTAATACTAATCCAATAATTTGCAAGACCATAAATTGCATCATTCCAAAATAAATATCTTTTAAATCCCACTCAGGCACAACACCTTTTAAAAAATAGGCTGAAAGTGCAACAGGTGGAGAAAGCCAGGCAGTCTGGAGATTGACTGCTACCAATATTGCAAACCAAGTTAAATTAAATTCTAATGCCTCTACTAACGGTAAGATAATAGGAATAATAATCATTACTATAGGTACCCATTCTAGAGGCCATCCAAGTAAAAATATCATTAACATTATCATTGCTAAAATTAGATATTTATTCATTTCTAATCCAAGTAAAAACTCTGTTAATAATGTTGGAGTACCTAATCTCGCAAATACAGCTCCAAAAAAATTTGATGCTGCAACTAAAACCATTATTAAAGCAGTTATTTCTAAAGTCTTAACTAAAGCTTCTTGTAATTTTGGTAATGTTAATTTTTTATACGCTAATGATAAAAGAAGTGCACCCATTGCTCCACAACCTGCCGCTTCTGTAGGAGTAGCAAAACCAAATAAAATACTTCCAAGTGCAGCGAAAACTAAAGCAGCTGGTGGCACTAATCCTAAAAAGAATTCAATCCATACTTTTGACATACTTGTAGCTCTCATTTCCTGTGGCAATGGAGGTCCAAGTTTTGGGTTTAACATACATCTAACTGTTGTATATGCTGCGTATAAAGTAGCTAATAAGATTCCAGGAAATATCGCTGCAGCAAATAGATCAATTACAGGAATTTCCATTATAGGTCCCATAACAACAAGCATAATACTTGGTGGTATTAGGATACCTAAAGTTCCCCCTGCAGTGATTGTTCCTGCAGCTAACCTTACATCATAACCAGATCTATTCATTGATTTAGCAGCCATAATTCCTAATATTGTAACTGATGCTCCAACTATTCCAGTTGCTGCAGCAAATATTACGGAAACGAATAAGACTGCATAGTATAGAGATCCTCTAACCCTCGCTAACATTAGTTGAAAAGCCGAAAAAAGTCTTTCCATCAACCCAGCTTGTTCCATCATTATTCCCATAAAGACAAATAGCGGGACGGCGGCAAGAGTTTGTTCGGTCATGACCATAGAGAACTGTAAAGTCATTAAGTAAAAGACGAGTTTTCCAAATCCTAAGTAACCAAACACGAACCCTAAAAATATTAGTGTAAAAGAAATAGGAAATCCAACAAATATTGCGAAAAGCATTACTCCTACAAGAATAAAACCAAGAACCGCTGGATCTATTAATTCAGCGATCATTTGTCCTCTCCTGGCCATTCACCTTTTTTTGCTGCCCAATAACTTTTTAATAATTCCGAAATTCCTTGGATTAGAAGAAATATAATTCCGACAAGTAAACATGTTTTTATTGGCCACATATATGGCATCCATGTTGTATCCATCCCTCTTTCCCCTCTTTGTATAGACTCTCCTACATAGCCAATTGTCATGTAAAGAAAGACTAGTAAGCCAGGAAAATAAAATAAGATATATAACCAAAAATCTACAAGTCCTTGATTTTTAGTTTTAAAATTTCTATATAAAAAATCTGCTCTAATGTGAACACCTTTAGAAAGAGCATAGCCTGCTCCTAACATAAATAATGCTCCATATAAAAATCTACTAATATCGTATGCCCAAATGGTAGGAGCTAAAAAAAGTTTTCTCATAATGACTTCATAAGTCATTGCAAAAATTAAAGGCATTAATATCCAGCAAACTATACTTCCTACTCTCTTGCTAAATTTATCTATTAATGTAATTGTTTTTGCCATCCATAGCGGCATATCATCAGGCATTTTTCCTACACCGCCTCGCCTTTCGGCGATCATTTCATCTGAAATATCTATTTTTGAGGTTTTCTTATTCATATTTAATTCTTGCCCTTAAAAAATTAGAGCGGGTTTTAAAGCCCGCTCTAAAGTATTTTTAAAGTTATTTGCTTATTACTTTAATGTCGCTGCGTGAGCCATTCCTAGCTTAGCATTTGACATTTGAGCACCACTCCAGAATGGAACAGCAATATCAGCAAATTCTTTCATTGATTTATAAACTTTAGCGAAAAATTTGTTTTCCGCTGCGTTTTTGTTCAACGTTTTCTTTGCTGCTGCCATATATTCCGTAAAGTAGTCTGTTGGTGTATCTTCTAAGATTACACCGTGCTTAGTAGTTAGTTCTCTTAAAGCTTTTCCATTTTCATAGATTCTGTAGCTTAAAGATTTAGCTAATGAAGCATTTGCAGCTACTTCAAGAGATTTTTTCTCATGAGCAGTCATTTTTTTGTAAGTTTTACCAGTAATATAAAAGTCAGCATTTACTACTACTTGGTGTAAACCTTGTAGATAATAGTGTTTTAATACTTTTTGGAAACCAAATGTTAAATCTGGTTTTGGACAACACCATTCAGCTGCATCGATTGTACCTGCTTGTAATGCTGGTAGAATATCTCCACCGCCCATTGCAACAGAGGCTATACCGATATCTTTATATGTTTGACCTGGAATTCCTGGAGGTGTTCTGAACTTATATTTTCTAAAGTCAGCCATGTCTTTAATTGGTTTTGGAAACCAACCTAAAGCTTCTGGACCTACAGGTTGAAGCATAAATCCTTTTATGTCTCTTCCCATTTCTTTCCAAAGTTGGTCGTATAATTCTTTACCACCACCATATTGGAACCAAGATAAGAATGCTAAGTTATCTATACCTACTCCACCACCCGCTACTGGTGAACCAAATAACATAGCTGCAGGATGATCGCCAGACCAATAGTGTGTCCAAGCAAATCCACAGTCGATCAATCCTTTGTCAACTGCATCTAATGTTTCTTTTACACCTACAACAGCTCCTGCTGGTAAAATTTCAAATTTCAATGAACCATCAGTTAATTCTGTTACAGTGTCAGTAAAGTCCTTTAACATCTTCACTTCATCAGCTTTAGTGTTAAGAACGGTCTGACATTTTAAAGTTTTAGCGTTTGCAGTAGTCATTGAAAAACCAACAAATACCGCTAAACTTAAAACTACAGTTAATAATTTTCTCATTATTCCCCCGTTTGTTTATTAATTATTAAAATTAAACTTGATAAGAGGCTTGGAGTCAAATTTAAGTCTTAAAACCAGAGGTTGTAATAGATATATTGGATTCAATAAATTTCTGCCCTATAAGGTAATATCTATGGAAGAATTTGACTATATCATAATTGGAGCAGGGTCTGCAGGATGTGTCTTAGCTAATCGACTTACAGCTAATAAAAAAAACAAAGTTCTATTATTAGAAGCGGGAGGAAAAGATACTTATCCTTGGATACATATTCCGGTCGGTTATTACAAAACAATGCACAATCCAAAAGTCGATTGGTGTTTCCACACTGAAAAAGATAAAACTATGGCTAATAGATCAATTCGTTATCCTAGAGGAAAAACACTTGGCGGAAGTTCATCTATAAATGGTCTGCTTTGGATTAGAGGTCAAAGTAATGATTATGATAATTGGAGACAACAAGGAAACGCTGGGTGGGCGTGGGAAGATGTTCTTCCATATTTTTTAAAGTCAGAAAATAACGAGTTAGGAAAAAGTGAATTTCATAACGATGACGGGCCCATAACTGTAACTAATAAAAAGATTAATCTAAAAATGTTGGAGGAATTTCAAAACGCAGCAGAAGAATACGGTATTCCTAAAACTAATGACTTTAACACTGGAGACAATTTTGGAGTTGGATATTTTCAATTTACTACAAGTCGTCAAAAATTATTAAAATTACGATGTAGTGCTGCTAAAGGATATCTAAATCCTGTAAAAAAAAGACCAAATTTAAAAATAATAGTGAATGCTCATGTTCAAAAGATTAATTTTTTAGGTAGAAAAGCCGTTAGTGTAAATTTTTATGACAATGGGAAATTATCAACAATAAAAGCTAATAAAGAAATATTACTTTCAGCTGGATCTATTGGGTCACCTCATATTTTACAAGTCTCAGGTATTGGAGACTCAAATAAATTAAAAATTCACGGTATACCAATTATACATGAATTATTGGGGGTTGGAAAAAATTTACAAGACCATTTAATGTTTAGACCAGTTTATAAAGTAAAAAGGTTAAAATCCCTTAATGGGAAGATAAATAGTTTGTTTGGAAATTTGCTTATTGGATTAGAGTATATATTTAACCAAAGTGGACCGATGACAATGGGTGCTAGTCAAGTTTGTGGTTTTCTCAAAAGCGACCCGTCTAGAGCTACTCCTAATTTACAGTTTCATGTACAGCCAATTAGCACAGATATTTTAGGTGCTACTAAAATGCACGACTTTGATGGTATCACACCAACTATAGCGAATATTAGGCCTACTAGCAGAGGTGAAATAAATATCAAAAGTAATGACAGTAGAGATAATCCAAAGATCAAAATGAACTATTTATCTACTCAAGAGGACAGAGACGTGGCAGCAAAAAGTTTAAAAATTGTAAGAAAAATAATGTTGGAAACAGATGCATTTAAGAAATACGAACCTGAAGAATATCGACCAGGAGTTCACATTACAGATAATGAAGAATTAGTTCAAGCTGGCAGTGAACATACTCAAACAATCTTTCATCCAGTTGGAACTTGTAAAATGGGAAATGGAGACGACTCAGTTGTTGATGAAAAACTTAAAGTAAGAGGAATAGAAAATTTAAGAGTTGTTGATGCATCAATCATGCCTAATATCACCTCCGGCAATACAAATGCACCTACTATAATGATTGCTGAAAAGGCAGCAGACATGATATTGAATGCATAAGTATGTCTGAACAACTAATTATATTTTCGCAAATAGTTTTTATAGATCTAATTTTAGCTGGAGATAATGCAATCATAATTGGAATGGTTGCTTCAAAATTTCCTCCACATCAGAGAAAAAAAGTTATCTTTTGGGGTATTGGTGGAGCCGTAGTTCTAAGAATAATTCTAACATTGTTAACAGCTTACCTTCTACAAATTACTGGACTGAGATTAATAGGCGGAATTCTTCTACTTTACGTAATTTATAAACTTTACATGGATGTTATTAAAGGTGAAGAAATTAATGACAAAGATATCAAAGTAGATAGATCAAATTTACTAAAAGCTATCTGGACCATTTTATTGGCTGACTTTACTATGAGCTTAGATAATGTATTGGGAGTAGCAGGAGCTGCCGGGAGCCATTATCATTTATTAATTTTTGGATTAGTTTTATCAATTGTTTTAATGGCAGTAGCAGCTAATTTAATTTCACAATGGATCAAGAAATACAAGTGGATTGCTTGGGTTGGTTTATTAGCTATACTATTAGTGGCTATAGATTTAATATACACTGATCTCAGATTGATTTTATAAATATGTATTTAAAAAAATATAATTTAAAAGGAAAATATTCTTTAGTAACTGGAGCAGGTAAAGGTTTAGGTCGAGCTTGTGCTATAGCATTAGCCGAGGCAGGATCAAATTTAATATTGATTAGTAGAACAAAAAAAGATTTGGACTCTGTCTCAAAAATAGTAAAAAAACATAAAGTTAAGTGCAAAACTTATGTATGTGATTTAACTAATTACCTTCAACTAAAACAAGTGATTAATAGTCAGCAAAAAATTGATGTTTTAATTAATAACGCAGGAACAAATATTCCAGAACATTTTTTAAAAATCCGTAAACAAGATATGGAGAAAGTAGTTAAAATAAACACTATTGCAGCTTTCAATGTTGCTAATTTAGTAGCTTTAAAAATGGTTCAAACAAAAAATAGAAAAAAAATTGGTGCTGCTATAGTTAACATGTCTTCACAAATGGGTCATGTTGGAGGACCTATAAGAAGTGTTTATAATATGACAAAATTTGGTATTGAAGGACTAACAAAAGGTATGGCGATAGATTTAGCTAAATACAATATAAGAGTAAATAGCATTGCTCCTACTTTTGTTGTTACTCCAATGACAAAAAAATTTTTTAAAAATAAAAATTTTAGAAAAGAAGTTCTAGGTAATATTCCTTTAGGAAGATATGCAGAACTACCTGAAATATCATCTGCTGCAGTTTTTCTAGCCTCAGATGCAGCTTCTATGATAACTGGAACTTCATTGTTGGTAGATGGCGGATGGACTGCAAGATAATAAAAATATTTTTATTTTTAATAATAATTTTTTCAAATCAATATTTATCTGCAGTAGAATTCACAGGAAAATTTAATCAAGGTTCTTTTATTTTGGGAAAAACAAATCCTGGATCAAAAGTTAAGATAGATAATAAAGACGTCTTGGTCACTCAAGATGGTTATTTTGTTTTTGGTATAGGACGAGATAGAAAAAATGACATAACTATTCGAATAATAAAAGATCAAAAATTAGATGTAATTATAAAAAAAGTTTTTAAAAGAAAGTACAAGATACAAAGAATAGATGGTCTTCCAGAAAAAAAAGTTACGCCTCCTAAAGAAGTATATGAAAGAATAAAAAAAGAGAATAAAATAATTGTAGAGGCCAGAGAAATAGAGAGTAACTTAACTTTTTTTACCAAAAAATTTATTAATCCTCTTGATAAAGCAATAGTTACTGGAGTTTATGGTAGTCAAAGAATTTTAAATGGAAAACCGAAATGGCCACATTACGGGATAGATTTTGCTGCAAAAGAAGGGACTAAAATTAAAGCTATGTTAGATGGAACAGCAACTATGGTTGAACCTGATTTATTTTATACTGGAGGCACTTTAATATTTGATCATGGGCATGGAATTTCTACTTTGTACATGCACCTGAAAGATATTTATGTAAAAAAAGGACAAAAAGTCAAGCAAGGAGAAATAATAGGTACGGTAGGATCCACTGGAAGGTCAACTGGACCTCATTTAGATGTAAGACTTAATTGGTTTGGAGTAAGATTAGATCCTGCAACAGTTTTAAATTTAAATTAATCTAATTCAAATGTATTTTTATAATCTTTAATTAAAGATTTATCTTGATCATCTTTAAATAAAATAAAGTTCTCTATTACTAAAATATCTAGGTTCGTTCCCATGAAACAATTAAAAGCATCTTCTACAGAGCATACTATGGGTTCCCCTCTCACATTAAAAGAAGTGTTAACTAACACAGGACAATTAGTATTTTTTTTAAATTCTACTAATAAATCATGGTATTTAGGATTTGTTTTCTTGTGAACTGTTTGAATTCTTGCTGAATAATCAACATGCGTAATTGCGGGAATAGAGGATCTTTTAATATTAAGTTTATCAATTCCAAATAAATTTTTATCATGATCTGACATTTTTACCTGTTTTTCTTTATTCACATCAGCCACTAAAAGCATATAAGGACTATCACAATTAAGATCGAACCATTTAGAAACGTCCTCACGAAGAACTGAAGGAGCAAATGGTCTAAAGCTCTCTCTAAATTTTATCTTGAGATTTAATTCTTTTTGCATTTTTTCTGATCTTGGATCAGCTAATATTGATCTTCCTCCTAAGGCTCTTGGACCAAATTCCATTCTGCCTTGAAACCACCCAACAATTTTATTATTGGAAAGTTCTTTTGCAGTAGTAGATATTATCTCTTTTTCACCCAAATGATTAAAATTTGCTCGCAAAATTTTTAATTTTTCTTCGATATGATCTTTTTCAAATTTCGGTCCTAAATAAGAACCCTTCATCTGATCACTGAAGATTTTTCGATTATTTTTCAATTCATAATGCCAATAAGCTAACGCTGCTCCAAGAGAACCGCCCGCATCTCCAGAGGCAGGTTGTATCCAAATATTTTGGAATATTTTATTCTTCAATATTTTGCCATTCGCAACACAATTTAAAGCAACTCCTCCCGCTAAGCACAAATTTTTAATATTATATTCATTTGCTAATGATTTGGTGATCCTTAGCACAATTTCCTCCGTTACAGCTTGGATGGAGGCTGCGATATCCATATGGAATTGAGTTAATTTTGTTTTATTTGAATTTCTAGCAGGTTCTTTGAAGAGTTTGGAAAAATTGTTATTTATCATTGATAGCCCAGTAGCATAATCAAAATATTTCATATTTAACTTGAAGGATCCATCATCTTTTAAATCAATGAGTTTTTCGATTATTAAATTTTTATACTTTGGTTCTCCATAAGGTGCTAAACCCATAACTTTGTATTCTCCGCTATTTACCTTAAAACCTATATAAAGAGTAAACGCTGAATACAATAATCCTAAAGAATGAGGAAAATGGATTTCTCGAATTATTTTTAAATCGTTTTCCTTTCCTATTGCAACGGTTGTAGTTGCCCACTCCCCAACTCCATCTAAAGTTAAAACTATAGCTTCTTTAAATGGTGAAGGATAAAAAGCACTCGCAGCATGACTGAAATGATGCTCAGAAAACTGTATTTTTTTAATATCATCAAAATCTTTGTCCAGTTTTTTTAATTGATTAAATAAATATTTCTTTTGAAATAATTTTTCTTTCAACCAAATAGGTATAGAGCTACTAAAAGATTTAAATCCCTTTGGAACAAATGCAAGATAAGTTTTTATCAACCTTTCAAATTTTAGATAAGGTTTTTCAAAAAAAACAATATGATCAATTTCACTTAATTTTAAATTAGATTCTTTTAAAACGTAGTTTATAGCTTTTTCAGGAAACTGAGCATCGTGTTTTACTCTTGAAAATCTTTCCTCTTGTGCTGCAGCGATAATATTGCCATCTTTAATTAATGCTGCTGCGCTGTCGTGATAAAAAGCTGATATTCCTAAAATTGATGTCACTTAATATTGTTTATTCATTGAACTTAGGATTTTAATTCTTTTAATCCAATAAGTTTTAATATTACTTGAAAACTTAAGTCTAAGTAAGTCATTTCCAATAATTCTTATAAAAAAACCGATAGGAGTAAATATTAAGAAATAAATGAAAAACATTAAAATTTTCATTGATATAAAAACGATAGTGTTAAATGGGCCAGAACCTCTGTTTGTTTTGCCAATTTTCATCAGTTTTTTTAATCTAGGCTTTTTTGAATTTTCATGTCTTCTTTTTTAATTCCAGCTACTCTAACTGGTTTTTTCATTGCATCTCTTCTGAATGGTTCACCTAATTCTTGATTTAAAATAACTTCAATAAATGTTGTAATGCCTTTTTTTTGATCTTCACATGATTGTTTAATAGCTTTAGTAGTTTCTTCCATAGTTTTAACAGTTACACCTTTCAATCCACAAGCATTAGCAACTTTAGAATAACTTAATTCAGGATCTAGCTCAGTACCGATAAAATTATCATCAAACCATAAAATAGAATTTCTTTTCTCAGCTCCCCACTGGTAGTTTCTGAAAATTACCATTGAAATGGCTGGCCATTCTTTACGAGCACATGAACTCATTTCATTCATGCTTATTCCAAATGCTCCGTCGCCAGCGAAACCAATTACAGGTGTACTAGGACAACCTATCTTTGCTCCAAGAATAGCTGGAAAACCATAACCGCAGGGTCCGAATAATCCTGGAGCTAAATATTTTCTACCTTTTTCAAATGTTGGATAGGCATTTCCGATGGCACAATTATTTCCAATATCGCTTGAGATAATAACATCTTTTGGCATACCTGATTGAATAGCTCTCCAAGCTTGTCTTGGTGACATTCTATCTTTATCTCTTTCCCTTGCTTCTTTATTCCAAACTGTACCTGGATCGTCCTCCTCATGGTCTAGACTTGATAATTTTTGTATCCAAGCAGATTTTGTTTGACGAATTATGTCTTTTCTTTTTTGCCTATCTGTATCTCCTGCTTTTGAGGAAAGCTTTGCTAACAACTGTTGGGTAACAAGTTTAGCATCACCGCATATTCCTACAGTTACTTTTTTTGTTAATCCAATTCTATCTGAATTCATATCAACTTGAATTATTTTTGCATTTTTTGGCCAATAGTCTATTCCATAGCCTGGTAAAGTGGAAAAAGGGTTTAGTCTCGTACCCAAAGCTAGAACTACATCGGCTTTGGCGATTAGTTCCATTCCAGCTTTTGAACCATTGTAACCTAAAGGTCCAGCAGCTAAAGGATGGCTTCCAGGAAAACTATCATTATGTTGGTAGCCTGAACATACTGGTGAGTCTAATTTTTCTGCTAATTTAACACAGTCTTCTATAGCTCCTCCAATCACAACACCTGCACCTGAAAGTATAACGGGGAATTTAGCGTCTGAAAGTAACTTTGCCGCTTTATTGATAGCCTCTGCTCCTCCTGCCTGCCTTTCTAATCTAACTATAGGAGGTAAATCAATATCAATCACTTGAGTCCAATAATCTCTAGGAACATTAATTTGTGCTGGAGCAGATCCTCTAACAGCTTTTTCTATTACTCGGTTTAAAACTTCTGCCATTCTGGAAGGATCTCTTACTTCTTCTTGATAGCAAACCATATCTTTAAATAGATTCATTTGCTCTACTTCTTGAAATCCACCTTGTCCCATAGTTTTGTTAGCTGCTTGTGGTGTAACTAAAAGTAATGGAGTATGATTCCAGTAAGCCGTTTTAATTGGTGTAACTAACCCAGTTATTCCTGGACCGTTTTGGGCAATGACCATTGACATTTTTCCAGTTGCTCTAGTATAACCATCTGCAATTAATCCACCGTTAGTTTCGTGGGCAACATCCCAAAATGTAATTCCAGCATCAGGAAAAATATCTGAAATAGGCATAAAAGCTGATCCGATTATTCCAAAAGCATGTTCAATTCCATGCATTTGTAAAACTTTTACAAAAGCTTCCTCAGTTGTCATTTTTGCCATAGAACTCCTCAAATAATTTAAAAACTACCTTTAAATATATCAAAATTTAGTTTATATCCATTAAATATTTTATGTCACAGCCAGACCTCATTATCCACGACGAAAAAGATAACGTTGGAGTTGTCGTAATAGAAAAAACCAAAAAAGGCCAAGATTGTAGCGCTTGGATAATGGAAAATGACAAAACCGTCAAAGTTAATTCAACAAATGAAGTTCCTTTAGGTCACAAAATTGCTCTTAAAGATCTTAAAGAAGGAGACACAATTTTAAAGTATGGTCATGATATAGGCAAAGTTGTTAAATCAATAAAAAAAGGTGAACACGTTCATGTTCATAATGTAAAAACAAAGAAATGGTAATTTAATGGAAATCCCAAAAAGTTTTTTAGGTTATAAAAGAGAGAATGGTAGAGCAGGAACAAGAAATCATGTGATTATTCTTCCAGTTGACGACATTTCAAATGCTTGTGCGGAAGCAGTAGCAAATAATATTAAAGGAACTATAGCCCTGCCACATTCGTATGGAAGATTACAATTTGGTGCTGATCTCGAACTTCACTTTAGAACAATGATTGGAACTGGAAAAAATCCGAATGTAGCTGCTGTTATAGTTATTGGAATAGAGCCTAAATGGACAAAAAGAATCGTTGATGAAATAGCAAAAACTGGAAAGCCAGTAGAAGGTTTTCATATTGAAAGAACTGGTGATATTGGAACAATTATGAAAGCGTCTAAAAAAGCTCAAGAATTTTCTCAATGGGCTTCGGAAAAACAAAGAGAAGAGTGTCCGTTAAGCGACTTATGGATCTCAGTTAAATGTGGAGAGTCAGATACTACTTCTGGATTAGCTTCAAACCCAACAGTTGGAAATTTGATGGAAAAATTAGAGCCATTTGGTGTTCATTTATGTTTCGGAGAAACTTCTGAACTGACAGGTGCAGAAACAGTTTGTGCGGCAAGAGGTGCTACTCCAGAGGCAAAAGAAAAATTTATGAGGACTTGGAGTTCTTACAATGATTTTATCTTAAAAGAAGCAACTGATGACCTTTCAGAAAGTCAGCCTACAGCAGGAAATATTGCAGGTGGCTTAACAACAATTGAAGAGAAAGCTTTTGGAAATTTTCAAAAAATTGGTAATTTAAAATTTATAGATGTACTTGAGCCAGCCGAAGAACCAAAAAAAGGTAAAGGATTATACTTCATGGATACTTCATCAGCAGCAGCAGAATGCGTAACTTTACAAGCTGCCGGAGGTTTCAATATACATCTATTTCCTACAGGACAAGGAAACATAATAGGAAATCCAATAGAGCCTGTAGTTAAACTTACAGCTAATCCGTTGACAGCTAAGTTAATGAAAGAACACGTTGATTGCGATGTATCAAAAATCTTGTCCAGAGAAATGAATTTATCGCAAGCCGGAGATGAACTTATAAAAGTGATGTTAAGGGTAGCTAATGGAAGAATTACTTGTGCTGAAGCTTTAGGTCACAGAGAGTTTGTTATGACGAAACTATATAGAAGTGCTTAAAGTTATTTTTCAGGAAATTTTATTTCTTCTTTTTTAGGCTGTTCTTTTTTTCTAAAATCGATATAAAACTTTTTTATAATTGGGCTTAGAATTTTTCTTGCAAAAGCAGCGAGCGCGCCTAAAGAAATTGCCAGAAAGATAGCTAATGTACCATATAGAAATGGAACATCATTAGCAAAGTTTACTGTAAATTCTGCTAATAAATTGAGGTCGGTTTTCACAATTTGGTTCTCATTAGTTAAATTGTCTTTGTCTCTAAAAAAAGAGTTATATCCTATAGCTATTGAAACTGATAATAACAACATAGCAAACAAAGATTTAAGCTCTGTGCTATCTAAAAATTGTCCTAATTTTTGCCCTAACTGTACACCTACAATTGATCCTAAAATTAAAGGGATAACTAAAAATAAATCTATTGAACCATAGTTGAATGCATGAAGAATTGTAACTATTGCGCTAATGAAAATTGTTACGAATAATGATGTTCCTGGTATAAATTTTATTGGCATTCCAACTATATAAATCATTGCTGGTACCATTAAAAAAGCACCTCCTATACCCATCATGGATGCAACAAAACCTACAACCAAGCCTAAAAATATAGGCACTATGGCGCTTTCGTATAACTTTGATTTATGAAAACGCATTCTTAAAGGTAGACCTTGTAACCAGTTATGATCGTGTAATTTTTGTTTAATTAAAACTTTTTTTTTTTGAAGATTTTTTTCTTTAATACCCTCGATTAACATTAAAGTTCCAACTATTGCTAATAAGTACATGTACAAAAGAGATATGATTAAACTTATTTTTCCTATCTCTGAAAAATAAGAAAAAGTTGTAATCCCTATGAGAGTTCCTACGACGCCTCCAGAAACTATTAATAATCCCATTTTGTAATCTAAAGTATTTTTATACCAATGAGTTAAAGATCCAGAAACAGACGTGGCTAATATGTTATTTACTTCATTAGGAACTGCATACACTGGTGGAATTCCCATAAAAATCAAAAAAGGGGTCATAAGAAAACCACCACCCACACCGAATATACCTGAGAGAATTCCTACTGCTAGACTTAAGAAAAGTAATAAAAAGATGTCTATATTTACTTGAGCTATTGGAAGGTAAATATCTAACATACATCTAAGTATGCCCGAAAGTAGAAATTGTCAATCTTAATAAATAGTAGCTCCAAATACTTTAACCATGTCTCCTTCCATTCCTAAGACTAATCTTCCTAAAAATTCGCCGGCTAAAGTGTTACTTTTTTGTTTATAAAGCACAGTAATAAATTTATCCCTTCGAATACAGCCCAAGACTTCTTGTTGCTCAGATAAGCTCGTAAGAAGTTTATTGCTCGCCCATTGTTTTCCAAGCTCAACTTCATTTGCTCCATAAAGCATCTGAGAGGAAAAATCTTTTGTAAATCCGCCATAATCTTTTATGTTTGAAGATTTTACTAAATTGGACCAAATAGGAGTAGCAATCTTAATGATTTCCTCATCACTTTTTTCCATCAAGTCCATTTAAAGAATTTTATGAAGCTTTCTTTTCTTTTTTATCACCTACAATGTGGTAGACAGGCATTTTTTCCATTGTAAATTTACCAGTCTTTGGGTCTCTTCTAGAAACTGTCAAACAATGCCAGTTTTTATCATCTAATTTTAATTTGTCGCCTCTGTAATAATAGCCTGGCCAACGAGTTTCCTCTCTAAACAAAGTATGCTCTGTAACACATTGAGAAGTTAAAGTTCTGTGTTTCAGTTCCCAGGCTCTCATCAATTGATGATAGTCTTCAGCGCCCACATTTTCTAAGTCTTCTTGTAGCCAATCTAAAAGTTCTAAACCTTTTTTAAGAAGATTGTCATTAGTCATATAATTAGCAGTGATACCACCAACATATTCGTCCATAATTTTTTGTAGTCTTTGTAATCCTTGAATTGGCGATATATAACTCGGTGAAACTGTTCCTCCTGTAATTTCGTTTCTTCCTACGGTATAATTTTCTAAAGGTTTGTATATTTTTTCCTTTAATTTATCGCATTGTTTATCTGAAACTTTTAAGTTTTCTGCTTTTTTATCCTCTATATATTTTACTGCTGCTTTAGCTGCTAATCTACCTTCTGTAAATGATCCTGATGAAAACTTATGTGCACTGCCACCAACCGTATCTCCTGCTCCAAATAAACCTTGTACCGTTGTCATTCTATTGTAACCCCAAAAATATTCAGGTGGAGCTATATCCTCTGGTCCACTAACCCAAGCTCCCGAACATGTAGCATGGGATCCCATTACGTAAGGTTCTGATGTAGTTAATTCTGGATTTGTATATTTCGGATCAATATTTTGAGACGCCCAAACTACTGCCTGACCTACAGTCATTCCTAAAAAATTTTCCCAACCAACTGTTTCTAAATGTGGATCCTGAAATGCTTCTTTTGTAACCATATGAATAGGTCCGCCACCAGCCATTACTTCCTGAATAAACGCATGATTTCTTAAACAAGTGGGTGTTGGATGATGGTCTATATACTCTCCAACTAATTCTTTAGTTTTTTCATACCATTTCTTTTCGTAGTTTTCTCCGTTAGCATTTTGTGTATAGGTTTTTAAATGTAAAAAATATGCACCTACTGGACCATACCCGTCTTTAAATCTACAAAGCACAATTCTATTTTCCATTTGAGTCATTTTTGCACCCACTGCTATTGGTAGTGCGTATGCTGAACCATTACTCCAAGGCGCATACCAAGTTCTTCCCATACCTTCTCCAACTGCTCTTGGTTTAAAAATATGTGAAGCTCCGCCTGCAGCAACTATAACTGTTTTAGCTTTGAACACATGATAATCTCCAGTTCTCATATTAAATCCTACTGCTCCACCTACTCTATTTTGCTCATTCTCATCCATTAATAAGTGGGTAACCATAATTCTATTGTAAATTTTATCTGCAGATTTTTTAGCAGCTTCTGCTACGATAGGTTTATAGCTTTCGCCATGTATCATTATTTGCCATTTACCCTCTCTTTGATATCTACCAGTCTTTTTATCCTTCATCATTGGTAACCCCCATTCATCAAACATATGAACAGTTGAGTCTACATGGCGCGCCATATCATATCCAAGGTCTTCACGAACAAGTCCCATTAAATCATTTCTTGCGTATCTTACATGATCTTCCGGTTGGTTTTCATTCCATCTCATACCCATATAACAATTGATAGCGTAAAGTCCTTGAGCAACAGCGCCGCTTCTATCTATGTTTGCTTTTTCAACACAAATAATTTTTAAATCTCTTCCCCAATGTCTTGCTTCAAAAGTTGCTCCGGTTCCAGCCATACCTCCACCAACTACTAAAACATCGCAACTTTCATGAACTGTTTTATTTTTAGGCATTAATAATAAACACCTTTTTTAAATGAATCTTTGCTAATTGTAGGAAGATCTTTTTTTGTATCTAGTCCCTCAGGTTCAGAGTATAAAATTTGAGAATTCATTTCCCCTTGTCTTGGTTTATCTCCTTCTGCTAACTTAGGAATAAATTTGCCCCAAGGCTTTGTAGTAATAGGAGAAACAAAGTCTTTTTCAGTTCCATTTCTAAATTTAATTTTCCAAGAAATAGTTCCTTTTTCTTCTTCTCGTCTAACTCTAACACTATGTCCCATAGGAGCAAAGTCTGCATAACCTCTTACATCTATAGCGTGATTAGGACATGCTTTTACACATGAATAACATTCCCAACAAAAATTAGGTTCGATATTTTTTGCTCGTCTAATCGTTTCATCTATGTGCATTATGTCTGAAGGACAAATATCCACGCAATGTCCGCAGCCATCACATCTAGTCATATAAACGAAAGTTGACATAAATTATTTTCCTCTCTCAAAGTTTCTTATCATAAAACCTTTAATAATGCTTTGGTTGTTCTCTTTTAATGCCCAACCCAAATCGTTCTGGGGCATCTGCTGGTGGTGGCAAATTGTCCCTAGAACCATCAGCTTCTGCTAAATTCTTTTGAATCGCTGCTCCAGGTTTATAAAACATGTGAGCAAATTTTGACCAATAGACACCTCCAAACAAAACAAGGTTAGAAATAATAAATAAAATTAAAAATAGATAACTCAGTCCAACTATGTCATTAAATTGAGCATAAGACCAAGCTAATCCAAAAGTTGAACATGCTAGTAGAGCTAGGACAAATAAATCTGCTGTAATTATTCTATACCAAGGATTGGCTTCAGCAGATACATCCACTCTAAGAAAGAACCAAAACCAATATCCACCTAAGCAAGTTAAAATAGCTCCAACATGCCATATAATTGTTAAATATGAAGGGGCTGTAGAACCATCAGTGTATTTAAAAATTAACGCAACGGAAGCTACCCAAAATAATATAGTCCCGTACATTCCTAATACATGAGCCAAACGTCTTTTTCCCATGCCAAGTTCAGAAGTGGTAGCAATGTCATGTGCGACTGTTTTTAAAACCACTGCTGTTTTTTTTACAGTGCTTAATTCTTTTTTAGCTGATTTTTTTGCTTTTTTCGCATTTCTAAAAAAATAAATTACGTTTTTTTTATGAATCATATCTAAAGCTGTGCTTAAGATAACTAAAGACATCATTATTATAACAAAAAATTTTATTGAGATAGATGGAACTACTAACGCTAGTTCGGCGAATGGGTTGTGTGTAAACATATTGATATCTCCTTGAAAAATTATTTTATATATGTGGTACTAACAGGTCAAGTGAGAATGGATCGCATCTATTTGAGTTTTCCATCTTTTCTCATCTGTTCACGAATTTTTGTAGCAGAAATTTGTTGAGTTTGTTCATCTAGAACTATTTCTTCTATCTTGTATCCCACTCCTCTACCGTAACAAATATTAGTAATATTAGGAACTAAAGTAATTTGAACTCTGTTTTTATAATCTTGTAAAGCCTCTAAAATATTTTTTTTTACTGTTGCAAAATCAAATGGATTATCGTCTACACCTTTAACATCTCGTACCATGATATTAACTTGGCCAGTTTTCTTTAGTATTTCCTCAAAAAGTTTTTGATGACCCTCATGCCAAGGTTGCCAACGCCCAAGCATTTGCGCCGTTGGGAGTTTGTTATCCCAAACGTGATTATCGTTTTTCATTTTACTTAATGACTTTATGCTGCAACTTGTTCTAGTTTATGCTTTGTAGTCATACCGCTTAAAAAGTTCCAAAGAAATTTAGCAGTTTTCAAAGATGCTTTTTCGGCTTTTATTTGTTCCTCTTGTGATAAACTATCTAATAACTTTTCACATTCTGCTCTGTGTATCACGTCAGCAGATTTATGAGCTTCAAAAAATTCTAGTCCTTTTTTTGAATTAACCCCATAAAACTTTTTGAGACCTTGAATTTTGGTTTCAGCTATCTCAGGTATTTGTCTTTCGTAAGTATATAACGACGCCAATCCCTCAGCATATGAAGCTCTTGCTTGTGAAAAAAAATTATCAATCATTTCTTTTGTGAATGACTCTTTTTTTACATTTTCAATTTCTTTTTCATCAGCACCCATTGCTTTCGCAAAATTTTTCCAAAGTTTTGGATGATCTGCATCTTTATTTTCTTCATCTTGTAAATTTTCTAAAAGTATTCTTCTTTTTTCTATATCATCGCAAATAGAATGAGTTGCACTGATATATCTTGGGAAAGCTTTTACGTGCTGGTAATATTGCTCAGCATAATCTTTGATTATTTCTCTATTTAATTTACCCTCGTTCCAATAAATTTGATAAAAAGGGTGTTTTAATAAATGATAGTGATCTAATTTTTGTCCTAACTCTTTTGAAAACATTTATTCTCCTATTTGTTTAATGAATGTTACTTAATTAATAAAACTCTACTAAATACAATATCGAATTTAAACAAAAATAATTATCCACATCTAATAAAATTTTCATTTAAATGTTCACCTTTTGATTCACTTTTGATTCTAAATTAGACTCAATTTACAACCTAAAGATGTTTTATCCACAAAGACTTATGCCCTTTGAAGTTTACGATCAATCGGTTTTTCATCTATAGGTAAGTGAACTAAAGTTGCAAATATTGACAATGCTATAGCTATATACCATGCATAATTATATGAACCATATAGATCATAAAAATAACCTCCTAAAAATGATCCAGCAAAAGCTCCAACTTGATGACTAAGGAAAACTATGCCAAAAAGAGTACTTAAATATTTAGTTCCAAAGATTTGAGCAACTATTCCATTAGTTGGTGGAACTGTTGACAGCCATAATAAGCCAAAAGTAATTCCAAAAAATACTGACATATAAATTGAGGGTGGTGAAAATATAAAAACAGCAATAATTACAGCTCTTAAAAAATACAAAATACTTAATAACATTTTTTTACTATATTTTGTTCCTAGATAACCAATTCCTAAAGTGCCGATTATATTAAATAATCCTATTAAAGATAAAATTATTGTTGCTGTCCATCCGCCTAATCCTCTATCTTGCATGTACCCTGGAATATGGGTACCAACCAAAGTAATTTGAAAACCACAAACAAAAAAACCTAAAACTAATAAATTGTACCCTTTGTGGGAAAAAGCCTCCCTCATAGCTTCTGAAAAATTTTGTTTTTTTTCCTCATTTTCCAAAATTGACTCTTGTTTTTTAGGTAATAAAAATACCGATGCGATAAGACCAAATAAGATAAAATACATAAAATATTTTAATGTTTGCTCCCACCCAACATTACCTAAAGAATATTGTGTAAATAATGGAGCTAAAAAATATCCTACTGATGCTGCAGCAGTTACAATACCAGTTGCAATGGTTCTTTTTTGATTAGGAAAATGTTTTCCAACTTCAGAGACAGGTACACTCATAGCAGTTGCTCCAAGTGCTATACCAACCAATACACCAAGACTAATTTGAAAATAAATCCCTGTATTAGGTCCTGCATAAAGCATGTAAATCCCTAAACCAAAGATTATAAAACCGATAAAAACTGCTTTGTTTCCTCCAAATTTATCTGCAAGGAATCCAAATATAGGCGCAAAAATTCCCCAGAAAATCATTTGGAGTCCTATGGCTAATCCAAATTCAGTTCTTGTACAATTTAATCCTTCCTCGAAAGCACTAAAAAACAGTCCGAATGTTTGCCTTAGCCCCATTGAGATCAAAATGACTGAACAAGCTGCAAGCAAAGTTATAAGTGCTAATTTGTTAGGAATAAATTTTTCTGACATATTTTTATTTTATATACCTTAAAGATTGTTTTAGATCTTGAATTAAATCTTTAGGGTCTTCAAGACCTATATGAAGCCTAACAATATGTTCATCTTTAGTAAATCTCAAATATTGTCTCGCCTCTGTATATTTGGTTTTAGCTCTCAAATCTTGTAAAAGAGCAAGACTTTCGAATCCTCCCCAACTGTAACCGATGCCAAATAATTCTAGGGAATTAACAAACTTTACCACAGATGATTTTTTTTTACTCCTTATTACTATTGATAATAAACCATTAGCGCCAGAATAATACTTTTTCCATAATCTGTAATTTTTAGATGATGAGTTATGAGGATACAGAATTTCTTTTATTTTTTTTTGTTTCTTAAGAAAATTAATTATTATCTTAGTGTTTTCACGATGTTTCTTAAGTCTTATATCTAAAGTCCTTAAACCTCTAATTATAAGATACGCCTCGTCTGGAGACATCCTGTAACCAGACAACTTATAAAAGAACATTACTTTTTTAAAAACTTTTTTGTTAACTGCGAGAGAACCTCCCATTGCATCAGAATGACCCGAAAAATATTTTGTTGCAGAACAAAAAGACATGTCAAAACCTATTTTGAGGGGTTTAAGATATAAAGGAGTACCCCAAGTATTATCGAGAAATGTAAAAATATTTTTTCTTTTAGCGATATTTACAATTTTTGAAAGATCTTGAAATTCAAAAGTATTGCTTCCTGGATTTTCTACTAAAATCATTTTTGTTTTTTTAGTAATTTTATTTTTTAAATCTTCAAACCTATCTGGATTATAAAATTTTGGTTCTATATTAAACTCTTTCAAAAGTCCTTCTGATATTTCTTTTGTTGGGCCATAAACATTGTCGGAAACTAAAATTTCATCTCCTGGTCTGCATAAACTCATTATTGCTAGAGCAACTCCTCCAAATCCTGTGCCAGTAAGAAAAACATGGTAAGCTTGTTCTAGTTCTTTGAGTATGTTTTCTAATTCTATAGTTGTAGAACTTCCGTATCTGCCATAACTATAATAACTAATTTTTTTATTTGCCTTAATTTTTTTCTCATGTTTGGTAAGTTCCTGCATAGAGTTGAAAAGTATTGTAGAAGCTCGTGTCACAGATGGGTTTGCTGATCTATTAATATTGTCTTTAATCGGTTGTTTTAAGAATGTGTTTATAGACTTTTTCATAAAATAAGTATAATGGGAGTTTACATAACTTTTATACAACAAAATATAAAAAAGGAGATAAAAAATGGGTTATCCAAAAAAACACCGAGGGCGAAGGAAAATTGGCTCCAAAAAAAGAAGAGCAAGAAAAAGAAACAAAAGAAAATAATCAATATTTACAAATATGATAGAAATAACTCAAATAAGAAAGTTGAGTTTATGGATATTTCTTATTCCATTGGTAGCCATAAATCTTTGTCTATTTATTTCGCAAAATCCAGAATTTTTGGAAAATACTTTTTTTAAAGTAGATCAAATTGGAAGATCTGGTTTTTCTATTCCATATCTTGATGGAAGCTTGTCAATTAGTAGAGCTTCTCGAACTTATCCACAATATCTTATATTTAAACCTGCGATGTTTGCTACCGCTATACTTTTATTTATTTATTGGAAAAATAATAATCGTTTAATTAACAATTTTTATTTTTCAAATGTCAATTTTAAATTTAAAACCTTTGGAATATTATCTGCTATCTTCTTGGTAATTCATTCAGTGTTACTTGGAGTAAAGTTCGATATACAAATTTACAAACTTTTTAGAAGAGTAGTTCTTTTGTTGTTTATTATATTTGAAATATTAGCGCAAGGTATTCTTGTCTATCACCTTTATAAATTGAAGCTAAAATTAAACAATTTGATAAATAGAAATGTTTTGGTATTAAAAATAATATTAGTATCTGTTCTTGCTTTAGTAGCAATTTTAAGCGTTCCAATATTGGTAAATAAGGGAAATACACATTTTAAACATGCGCTTGAGTGGAATTATTTTGTTGGTGTGATATTTTTCTATCTACTTTCGAAATTCTTTTGGAAAAGAACCACATAATTTCCGGGCTTGCGCCCAGAAATTTTGTAGTTTGGCTCGTCGTTGACTGCGCTACCGCCAAGCCTTCCCGATGAACTATTCTAGCGCTACTAGGTCCACCTTTCTGCCCTTTAAGCTTGAACCTCTCGGTTTTTCCTTAAATGGCCAGTTAAGAGTTGCCTCTTAATTAATTAGATTTAATCATGTCTGAGAAATAATAGTATCACCTTTTACGGGATAAAAAATTGGCTGTGAATTAAGTGGATAAATTTTTATTGTATGTCTTATGAATCCACCCACCTCCTAAGAGCTTATCCCCAAAATTATCTTTTGTATAGAAAACACAAGCCTGCCCTGGCGAAATACCTGTTTCACTATCTAAAATTTCTACCGTAGCATTTCCATTTGATATCAATATTTTCGCTTTAAGTAGTTTCCCCGTTGATCTCACCTTTATATAAACTAAATTTTCGAATTCCTTTTTTTCTCCTAAAATATTTATATCTCTTAATCGTATTTGTTCAATTTCTAAAAACTTTTTATTACCAACTGTTATAGTATTGTCATTAGCATTAATATCTAAAACATATAAAGGATTGTTACTTGAAATTTTGATACCCTTTCTTTGCCCGATTGTGTAATTAATAATCCCTTCATGTTCTCCAATTTGACTTCCTGAAATATCTAAAATCTTTCCTGGTTTAAAAGACTGGGGCCTAAACTTTTTTATAACTGAACTGTAATCTCCATTTGGAACGAAGCAAATGTCTTGACTATCTGGTTTTTCAGCTACATTTAGTTTTAGTTTTTGGGCTATAGATCTAGTTTCTAATTTGTCAATTTCGCCTAGCGGAAACCTTAAGAAATCTAGTTGCTCTTGGGAAGTGCTAAATAAAAAATAACTTTGGTCTCGATTAATATCCTTAGCTCGGTACATATTAGCATGTCCGTTTCTTTGAATTCTGGTAACATAATGTCCCGTAACTAATGCGTCAGCCTTTAAATCTTTAGCATACTTGAATAAATCTCTAAATTTTACAGTTTGATTACATTGCACACATGGAATTGGAGTTTCTCCAGCAACGTAACTATCAATGAAAGAGTCAACGACTTCAGTTTTAAATTTTTTTTGATAAAATAAAATCTGATGTTTTATATTAAGTGTTTCTGAAACCCGCTTAGCATCCAGTATATCTTGACCAGCGCAACATTGTCTCCCAGATTTAGGTTTCTTCGAGTCATCATATAGTTTTAAAGTGATACCTGTAACATCATAACCTTCCTGCTTCATTAATGCAGCTACTACAGACGAGTCTACTCCTCCAGACATCGCTACCACAACTTTAGTATCTTTAGGTGATTTATTTATGCCTAGTGAATTGTTCATGAAATGTATATATTATAAATATATTAAATTTTCCATTATGCAATATGATCTAGAACCTGGCAATTTTGTTATAAATCCATCTGAAGAAAACTGGGGTATTGGACAAATTCAATCTATTATTAAAAATATAGCTACTGTTAATTTTCAAAATTGTGGTAAAAAAGTACTTAATCTTGACAATGTTGTTTTAAAAAAAATTCACAATGAATAACGAAGAATTAAAAATAATAGCTGAAAATCTAATTCAGACTTTTAAAATTGCTGGAGAAGAGTCAGTAAATATAGAAAAAAAAGGATTAAAAATAAAGACTAAAAGTGATGGTTCTCCAGTTACTAATGGTGACTTGAAAGTAAACGAAATTATCACAAATAAAATTAAAGAGCTTACTCCAAATATACCAATAATTTCTGAAGAAACTGTAGATATAAAAAAGAAAAATAAATTTAAAACTTTCTGGCTTATAGATCCAATAGATGGGACAAAAGAATATATAGCTGGAAGGAATGAATATACTTTAAATGCAGGTTTAATAATAAATTGTCTTCCTGCTATAGGCATAATCGGGGTTCCCAAAAAAAATCAAATTTTTTATTCTCACGGTAAAAATAATTCATTTTTATTAGAAAAAAATAAACACATAATATTGAATTGCAAAAAGAAAACGCCTAAAGGAGAAGTAATTGCTTTAACTAATCATGAAAAACCACCAGAACTTATATTGAATAAGTTGAAAGAATTTAGTGTAACCTCTTTTAGAAAGTTAAGTAGTTCTTATAAATATTGTTTAGTAGCTACTGGAGAATATGATTTATATTTAGATAAAGTAAGGGCTAATGAGTGGGACGATGCAGCTGGACATGCCATAGCTGAAAATGCTGGAGCAATTGTTACAAATTTAGAAAATGAAACATTCAAGTATGGTAAGGAAGATTATAAAAACCCTACAATTTTGATTAAACGTAGTAAGAATTTAAATGATTAAAACAATATTAATTATAATTATATCTGTAACTTTTTTTGGTGTACTATTCTTTATAATAGTTCGAAACTTACTTAAAAGAAAATTAGACCAGCTTGTAAAAGATCATAAAAAAAAAAATTAAACTAAATTTAACATTTTTTTAAATTCAACGAGATCAAGATCCAACACCCTTTTTGATAATTCATAATTAAAACCTCCTCGCGCGAGAATTCCCATATCCTTTTTGTAAAACAATTCTCTATTTGCTTGAGGTCTTAATGGTCCAATTCTTCTTCTTTTACAAAGTTTAATTGCTGAGACAAAATCGGGTTCTATTTCGTTCTCCTTAATTTTATCTAAACTTTTTTTGATATACTTATAATCAACTCCTTTGTTTCTTAAAGATTGATTGATCTTATTTAATGAATATCCTCGTCTCAAGTACATCCTAGCTTTAGAGTCAGAGTATAATTCATCGTTAATAATTCTATTTTTTTCAAGGTTAAAAACAATTTGATCAATTATTAGAGATACTTCTTTTTTTGATTTAGTCCCCTTAATTTTTGTGAGATATTTTTTTAATAAATAAACTTTTAGTTGCTGTTTTGAAGGATTATATTTTTCCAAATAGGAATAAGCTAAATCTTTCAAATTGGTAGTTAAATCTTCAAAATCACTTTTATTTGATGTGGGATTCATTAAACTAATATACTATATTATTTTTCATGATAAATGATCTTCTAGATATTTTGACCTATGAAAATATTTATTTGTTAGCAAATTGGGGTGTAATACCATTTTGGTTAATGTTGATAATTATACCAAGTAATATTTTAACAAATTTTTTTGTTCAATCAATTGTTGTTCCTTTGCTTTTAGCTTCAGCATATGTATTTGTAGCTTTTAATATTTTTAATGACGGTAATCTATTTGATAGTTTTGAATTATATCGTGGATTAGATGGGCTTTATTCAATGTTTTCTGACGAGGCTTTTCTTTTAATTTTTTGGCTACATTTTTTAGCTATAAGTTTATTTTTAGGTTCTTGGATTGTAAGAGACTCTCAAAAATATATGATTGCAAGATTTTTTGTAATTATATCTTTAATCTTAACCTATTTTACAGGACCGTTGGGTTTGTTGATCTATTGGTTTATTCGAATTTTTTTCGCAAAAAAAATCAGTTTTAATGATTAAATATTTTGATTTTTATTTTGACTTTGTGAGTCCATATTCTTTTTTAGCTCATAAAGAGATCAAGTTGATTGAAAAGAAAAAAATTATAAAAGTAAGATACAAACCAATTCTTCTAGGGGGGTTGCATAATTTACATGGTATTAAAGCGCCCGCTTTCATTCCAGCTAAAGCTAAACATATGATACGTGATTGTAAACTTATCGCAGAACAAAATAAAATTAAGTTTAAATTTAATTCTTATTTTCCAATTAGAAGTTTAAATTTAATGCGTGGTGTTTTAGTTGCAGAAGAAGATAATTTTAAAAGTTATTATATTGAAAGTATATTTAACGCAATATGGCAAGATGGATTAAATATGAATGATGAGAGCATAGTTCAAAAAGTTCTTAAAAATTTAAATATAAATTCTAAAACTTTTATACTGAGATCAACTTCATCATCAATTAAAGACTCTCTTAAAAAAAGAACCGAAGAGGCTTACGAGAAAGGTGTTTTTGGTGCACCTACCTTTGTTTCAAACAATAAAGTTTTTTGGGGACAGGACAGAATTCAATTTGCAATAAATGAAGCAAATAAATAAGCTATTTTTTTTCCTTAGTTACTACCTTCAAACCAGATTTTTTCAAGGCATCAAAACCTCCTTCCACATGAGCAACATTTTTAAAACCCATATCAACTAGTGATTTTGTTGCTAAAGCAGAACGAAAACCTAAAGCACAAAACAAAACCATCTTTTTAATATTTTCAACTTTATTTGACTTAAAATAGGAACTTTCAGGATCTAGCCAAAATTCAAGCATGCCCCTCGGAATATGTTTAGAATTCTCAATAGTTCCCTCATTCCAAAGTTCACGAATATCTCTAATATCAATTAAATTGATTTCATTTTTTTCTACTAAATCTTTTACTACCTCTGAATCTAGTGTTTCAATACTTTTCGTTGCTTCTTCCACTAATTCTCGAGATGATTTAATGTTCATAGAAGAAACTTATAAACTAATATATACCTAATGTCATAATGAAAAAAATAAATAATACCAATAAATCTAATTTATTTAAAAAATTATTTATTAAGCTTTGTAGACTTTTTGGATTCGAAATACTAGACCAAGCAAATTTTAGTTCACCAACATTAAATAAAAAGCTTAACCAAACACTTAGTATACAAGGAAAAAAATCTATTACTTTGCCCTTGGGTCAAATTGAGATAAAAAGAAAAATTAGTTCGTTAAAAATAATTTTAAGAACTTGTACTTCCGAATTAATAATGGACCAAAATAAAAAAAGATTATTTGGTCATGATAAAAACGAATATACTTTTAGAACTCTTAGATCTTTAATAAGATCAGTTAATAAGGCAAAAGTAATATTTGATAAAATCAAATTTGATATTGTAGTCACTGATACTAATTCATCCGAAAATGACATTATACAAATTAAAAAAATTCTAGAAAGTTCAAATATAGAACATAAATTTATTTCTATAAATTTAAAAGAGTTTGAGAATAAAATTAAGCCAGGATATTCTAAAGCTAAGTTTGCTAATATGGCTAACTTTTATAACTCTTTATTAACTGTAAAAAAAGAGGAAGCTGATTTATTTTATTTTGTTGAAGATGACTATATACATGTATCAAATGCAATTACTGAAATGATTTATAGCTATGAAAAATTTGCTACAATTTTTAAAAAGGAATTAATTTTACTACCCTCTGATTATCCATATTTGTATACTAATGATGCTAACACTAAAATTTATTTAGGTGAAGGAAGTCATTGGAGATTGGTTTTTGAAAGCCTTGTTACTTTCATGACTAGTAAATCTCTTTTGTTAGAAAATTTTGAAAAACTTAAAGTTATGGGTATAGAGTGGGTAGACCCTTGGGAAAAACCACTGCATGAAATTTATTTAGACAAACCTTGTTTATCGCCAATACCTTCTCTGGCTTATCATTGTGCCAATATAAATTCTGTTTTTGGAATTTCCCCAAACTTAGATCACAAAAAACTTTGGGATGAAAATAATTAAGGCCCGAAAGAGGGACTCGGGCCTTAAGTTTTCTCCAACTAACGAGGGAGGAGATTATCGTAGAAACTATTAGTCTCTTATACCGTAAGCGACAACTCCTACTTCAGCTTTATCAGTTCCAAGTCTTTCAGCTTCTTTACTGATTCTTAGACCGATCGTAGCTTTCATAATTTGGAACACTATTAGTGATACTACAAAAACAAATACCACAATTGAAATTGTTCCTAGGAATTGAGCTCCGAAAGAAACGTCTCCATTAGTTAATGGAACTGCTAATGTACCCCAAACTCCAGCTACTAAGTGGGCTGGGATCGCTCCAACTACATCATCTATTTTTAACTTAAATAGAAGTTTTGTTGAAAAATACATTACTAATCCACCAATTGCGCCAATAAATATTGCAGCTAATGGACTTGGTGTTAATGGCTCTGCAGTAATTGCTACTAAACCAGCAATCGCACCGTTTAGCATCATTACAACATCTGTTTTACCACCAAGTAATCTTGAAATTACTGCAGCAGTCATCACTCCACCACCGGCAGCTAAGTTTGTGTTTATGTAAATTGTTGCTACTGAAGTAACATCATCAAATGTTCCTGCAGCTAATTGTGAACCGCCATTAAAACCGAACCAACCTAACCAAAGTATAAATACTCCAAGTGTTGCTAACGGAATAGACGATGCAGCAAATGGTGTCATCGATTTAACTCCACCTGAACCAAATCTACCAGTTCTTGCACCTAATACAATTGCTCCTGCTAAAGCGGCAGCTCCACCAGCGGCATGTACTAATGTTGAACCAGCAAAATCTGAAAATCCAGCAGCTGATAACCATCCACCGCCCCATTGCCAACCCATCTCAATTGGATAAATTATTCCAGTTAATATCGCTGCAAATAAGAAGAACGGCCAAATTTTAATTCTTTCAGCTAAGGTTCCAGATACAATAGACATTGTTGTTGCACAGAAAACCATCTGGAAAAACCAGTCTGATCCATCTGAATAACCAGTATCTACTGCAGATCCGTCACTCCAAGGAGTGAAGGTTCCAATGTATCCACCTTCTGGGATACCATAAGCTAAGTTATATCCAACCAACCAAAACATTAATCCAGCGATCGAATAAAGACCTATATTTTTAGCACAGATTGCGGAAACACTTTTAGATGTTACCAAACCAGACTCTAACATTGTAAATCCAGCTGCCATCCACATGACTAAGAAACCTGACATTAAAAATAATAGGGTATTAAATATATATTGTGTCTCTGCTGATACAGTAGTCTCGGCATAACCCAGACCTGCAAATCCAAAATAGACTGCAGTACCTGCAAAGAAGTAACCTAAGTACTTTTTCATAATAAACTCCCTTGTTAATTTAAAAGCTTGTTATAGTGTTTTGATTGTTTTTAAGAATTGATATCTATTGAATTTAGCTATGCAGTTTTTGCAAGTAGCTCAGCCCTTATTCAATTTATCAAATAAGGGCTGAAAAATAACGTTTATCGATTAAACATTTCTTTTAAGCTTTTAGCAGGTAAAAACTTAACTTTTTGAGATGCAGCAATTTGAATTGACTCACCTGTTCTAGGGTTTCTTCCTACTCTAGCTTTTCTTTTAGCCACTTTATAAGTACCAAAACCAGCTATTTTAACAGTATCGTCATTTTTTAGTGCATCTAGAATAATAGTCGTTATTGAGTCGAAAGTTCTTTCAGCATCTGCTTTGCTCTGACCCAATGTGGACGATATTTTAGCTACTAATTGTTTTTTATTCATTTATGCCCCTTTATGGTTACTATTGAATTTCAACAATTTACTAATAAAATCAACACTTTTTTAGTGTTTCACATAAATATTAACACCATATCTAGTATGGCTAAAAAACGTTGATTTTACTCGTATTTTTTAATTAAAAAAAGCCTCTAAAATAGGCCTAAATCTTTCAAATCATTTACAGTGGTAAATAACATTAAAAAAATCAATAAAAAAAGCCCGATTCGAAAAAAACTCTCTTGTGTTTTCTGAGTTAAGGGTCTCCCCAAAACTTTTTCGAATGCGTAAAACATTAAATGACCTCCATCTAACATCGGTATGGGGAAAAGATTGATAAAACCTAAACTTATTGAAATGTAAGCCATTATACTCAAAAACGCCACAAGTCCTAGCTGAGCCACTTGACCAGTGATTTTTGCAATTTTTATTGGTCCTCCTAATTGATCGGTATCCCCCTTGCCCTTAAACAAAGAAATTACAAAATCAAAAGAAGATTTAGTAACAAACCAAGTTTCTTTAATTGCATAAAATAAAGCAGTAGCTGGACCCAGTCTTTGTTTATTGAATTCATTGTTTGGAGGAGAAATTTTTATACCGATAATCTTCTTCTTAATCTTATTACCTAAAGCATCCTCGGCTTGAATTACGTTAGGTTTCAAATTTATCTTAATAATTTTATCATTTCTTAAAACCTCCATATCAATATCCTCGGTAGTTGAGGTATTTATAAATGTAGAAACATCTAATATACTGCTTACTTTTTTATTATTAATTGATAAAATTAAATCTCCTCTATTTATATCCGCAGAAAAAGCAGGGCTGTCTTTTTGAACTTCACTTATTTGGGCAGGGGTAAAATCCTTTCCAGCAAACATATAAATGAATGAAAAAATGAAAATTGCTAAGATAAAATTTGCAAGCGGTCCAGCGAAAACTATCAAAGATCTTTGGTATAAAGGCTTTGTAACAAATAATTTGTTTTGATCTTCTTTGTTGTACTTTTTTAAAAGTTCTTCTTGTTCAGCTTGACTAAAGACATTTCTATCACCAAAAAATTTAACGTATCCTCCAAGAGGTATCGCACAAAATTTCCACCTTGTACCCGATTTATCGTTAAAGCCAAAAAGTTCTTTTCCAAAACCTATAGAAAAATCTGTTACCCCTACTCCATATCTTTTTGCGAAATAATAATGTCCGTACTCATGAACAAAAACAACCACAGTCAACAAAATTACAAAAGGTATTAAAAAACTTAAAATTTCCATTCATTAACCTTACTAAAAATAAAATTTCTAAAAGCGGTAAGTCTAGCTGAATTTTTTAAAGAAGCTGGATAAACGAAGTGAGTTTCTGTTTGTTTTCCTGTTTCTAAAGGCAAAACTTTAGTTAAATTTGGCACATTGTGAGCTATATAGTCTGGTAACGCAGCTAAGCCAACTCCACTTTGCACAGCTAACAACAAACCATAAACGCTATTAACTTTCATAATTGATTTTCTCTTTTTTCCATCTTTTACTCCAAGTTTTAATACCCAATCTGGGTTATAAACTGGTGATGGAGCACCTCTCCCATAAGTTATAAATTTATGATTATTAAGGTCTTTAACAGTTTTCGGATAACCATTTTTTTCCAAATAAGAATTAGATCCGTATATATGATAGTTGAAATCTACAAACTTTTTTTGAATATAATTCAATTGCTTAGGCCTTCTCATCCATATGCCTACGTCAGCTTGACGTGTGCTTAAATCAAGTTCTTTATCATCAAATATTAACTCAATTTCAATATTTGAATGCAAATCCATAAATTCCTTTATTCGTGGTGTTAACCAAGTAGTTCCGAAACTTACAACAGTAGTGACAGTTAATTTTCCATCTAGCTTATCCTTATGACCCGCAAGATTAGACTCTACGTCTTTTAATTTTGAAATTACTTCGTGAGCAGATTTAAAAAGATACTCTCCATTATCAGTTAAAACTAGGCCCCTTGCGTGTCTCTCAAATAGTTTTACTTTTAAATCATTTTCTAATGCTTGAATTTGCCTGCTTATAGCTGATTGGCTTAAATTCAATATAGTTGAAGCCTTTGTGAAACTAGATGCTTCTGCTACAGTGTGAAAAATTTTAAGTTTATCCCAGTCCATATAGTCTGAGTATAGATTATTTGTTAGGATTTACTATAGCTCTTCCAAAAAACTCTCCTTTAAGTAGTTTTGGATAAGTTTCTAAGAGCTCATCAAGAGATAGTTCTTTAGTAAATGCTTGAAGCTTAGAAAAGTCTATTAATTTATCTGCCTCTTTCCATAAAAATTCTCTTCTTTTAATGGAAGCGCCTGAAGAATCGATTCCCCATAGTTTTACCCCCCTGATAATGAAAGGCATCACAGTCGTGTTAATTTTATTTCCACCAGCGTTTCCACAAGCTGCAACTATTCCATTAGGTTTAACTTGGGCTAAAATTTTAGTTAGAGCGGCTCCTCCTACCGTATCAACTACTCCATCCCAAGTTCCTTTTTCCAAAAGTTTGCTTTCACTTTCAAATTCTTTTCTGTCAATTATATTTTTTGCCCCTAAACCTTTTAGATAATCATTTTTATCTTTTTTTCCTGTAACTACATGCACATCGTAACCCATTTTTGATAGTACCATTACTGCTATACTTCCTACCCCGCCCGTTGAGCCAGTGACTAATACATCTTTTACTTTTTCCCCTAATAAAAGTTCCTCTCTGGCTTTTATTGCAAATGCACATTGTAAAGCCGTAAAGCCAGCAGTGCCTAACATCATAGCTTTTTTATTATCCAGTTCTTTTGGATTTTTTATTAAAAAATTTGAGTCAACTTTAGCATATTGAGCAAAACCACCGTAGTAAGCTTCTCCTACTCTAAATCCTGTCAAAATTACATTTTCATCTTTTATAAATTTACTATCTTCACTTTCGATAACTTTTCCAGAGAAATCAATTCCAGGTACAAATGGAAATTTTCTTACAATTTTTCCACCGTCGTTTAAAATAAGCGCATCTTTGTAATTCAAGTCTGAATAATCTATTTTAACTAATACATTACCATCTTTTAAATCACTTTTATTAATTTCTTTTATTTCTCTAGTAAATTTTTCGTTTTGATTGTCGATTACTATAGCTTTGAATTGATTAGGCATTAATTTATTTTGCTATGTATCGCAAATATCTATTTTGATAACTTAAATCTTCTTTAAAAGATCCTAAATAATAATTTGTGACTGTTGTAGCTTTTTCTTTTTTTATACCTCTCATTGTCATGCATTGATGTGCTGCATCAATTGTTACCGCTACTCCTTTTGCTTCTAAGGCTGACATTAAAGTTTTAGCAATCTGCATTGTAAGCCTTTCTTGAGTTTGTAATCTTTTTGAAAAAACTTCCACTGTTCTGGCTAATTTACTAAGTCCAACAACCTTTTCATTCGGAATATAAGCAATGTGAGCTACTCCTATTATGGGTGCCATGTGATGTTCGCAATGACTTTCTAGTGTAATATTTTTTTCTACTACCATATCATCATATCCTTCTACGTCTCCAAAAGTTTTCATTAGATCCGCTGTTGCATCTTGATGATAACCCTTAAAATACTCTTTGAAAGCCTTGACAACTCTTTTTGGAGTTTCGACTAATCCTTCTCTATTAGGGTTTTCACCGATCCATGTTAAAATCAATTTAAACGCTTCTTCTGCCTGTTTATCTGTAACTGCAGGTTTTTTTGAGCTTGATTTATCAATGTCTTTAACTAATTTCATATAGCGGTCATTTTTATAGGACATAATTCGTTAATGCAAATTGCTATTTTGTCTTTTTTTCATTATTTTACGCCCATGTTTAAAAAAAAGAAAGAGTATTTTTGAAGTTGAGGAGGGAAAATTTCTATCTCCAAAATTTGATGAAAATGGACTTATTCCTGTAACAACTACAGATCATAAATCAGGAGAAGTTTTAATGCACGGTTACATGAATGATGAAGCCCTAAAGAATACTATTGAAAAAAAAGAAGCTTGCTATTGGAGCAGATCCAGAAATGCTTTGTGGTACAAAGGAAAAACTAGCGGGTTTATTCAAAAAGTTATCGATATTAGAATTGATGATGATCAAGATGCTTTATGGATGACGGTCGATATAGGAGATGGAGCAAGTTGTCATGTTGGCTATAAATCATGTTTTTACAGATCTATTCCTCTTGGAGTAATCGATAATTCTGAAGAAGTAAAATTGGAATTTAAAGAAAAAGAGAAAAAATTTGACCCAGAAAAAATTTATAAAGACCAACCCAATCCAACAAAACTTTAATTAATAATGAGCGAAGCAAATCAAAAAAATGTTTTTGGGGAAACTCTGGAACCATGTTCAAATGATCCATTAACAGGATGGTTGAGAGATGGATGCTGTAATACTGATAAAAACGATCGAGGCTTTCACACAGTTTGTGCAAAAGTTACAAATGAATTTTTAGTTTGGTCTAAAAAGGTTGGTAATGATTTAATAACTCCTCATCCAGAATTTGGATTTCCAGGTCTTAAAGAAGGTGATAATTGGTGTGTTTGTGCGACATGGTATGCCAGGGCTTTAGATGAAAATGTTGCTTGTTCTATTTATTTAAAAAAAACAAATATTAAAACTCTAGAATTAATACCAATAGAAAAACTAAAAAAATTTGCTTTAGATTTATCTTAGTAAATCTTTGTTCCTTTTGTTTTAATTATCAATTCTAGTTCGTTGAATTCATCGCAATTACAATTTCTTAAAACTTCCAATCTTTCATTGGCTTTATCAATTCGATTAGTTTGAACATAAAGCTCTCCAAGATATTCGTTAATTCCATTATGATCTGGTTTTAGACTAAGTCCCTCTAAGTAAAATTTTTCAGCTTGATCAAAATTTCCCACTTTCCTAGATGTATATCCCATGTAATTCAAAATATCTGGATTTTTCTTATCTGAAGAGTATGCTTTTTCTAATTCTTTAAAAGCCTGAGAGTAAAGTTTTTTAGCTTTCTCATTTTTTTCTTTTTTTTCTAATTTTCCTGCTCTTTTAACTAATTTTTTTGCATCTTTAAAAGAGTCCATTTTTGCATCATCTGAACCACCGTCACTTCCTGCTCCGTATGAGATTTGAGAAATTAAACAAAAAGAAATTATATAAATTATTTTTCTCATAATTAAGTTAAAGATGACCTTCCTCCATCAACTCCTAAAATTTGTCCTGTGATCCAAGAACTATTATCACTTAATAAAAAATTTGCAACTGAAGCAGAGTCACTTCCCTCTCCTACTCTTTTTAATGGGTGCATTTTTGCAATACTGTCCGCCATTTTTTCGTTTTTTAAAATAAAATTTGCTATTTTAGATTTTGATATACTTGGAGCTATACAATTTACTCTTATATTCGGCGCTAGCTCTGCTGCCAAAGATACTGTTAATCCTTCCACTGCGCCTTTAGCTGAGGCAATAATACTATGATTAGTAAAACCTCTTCTAACGGCAACCGTAGAAAATAGAACCACAGAACCTTTATTTTGTTTTAAACTATCACTTGAGCGTCTAATAATTTCTACTGCTGAAATTAAATTAAGATTAAAGGACTGCATGAAGTCACTTTTTTTGGTAATCTTAATTGGTTTTAAATCTATTGAACCAACACAATAAGCTAAGCCATTAACTGGGCTATCTCCCAAATCATTAAAGATTTTATCCGAATAATTTTCCTCAAGCACATCGCAAACAGTAAAAGATGAATTCAGCTCAGTAGCAAGTGATGATAAGCTTGTTTCATCTCTTCCTACTAAATGAACTTTCCCACCGTCAGCAACTATTTTCTTTGCTAGGGAGGACCCTATTGAGCCAGTTGCACCTAAAATGAGTTTTTTCATTACAATTATTTAACATTATTATTCAAAATAAACAGGCAAATAATGACGCGTGTATTTCCCTTCAAAAATCTATAATTTATGTTGAATGAAGCTATTTATAATTTTGGGAAATCAACTATTCCACACAAAATATTTATCAAATTTTAAAGATCATTTGTTTTTTATGGCAGAGGATTATGGATTATGCACATTTGAGAAACATCACAAATTAAAGATTCTTTTGTTTTTATCTTCAATGAGATCTTTTAGGGATGAACTAAAATCTAAAAATTTTAAAGTATTATATAAAGATTTAAATAAAGATTTTAAACTATCTTATGAAAAAAAACTAGAAAAGGTTATTAAAGAAAAAAAAATAAAAGAGATAACTTTTTTTGAAATTGAAGATAAATTTTTTGAACAAAGAATATTAAACTTAGTAAAAAAAAATTCACTTAAAGTACATCAAATAAAGTCTCCAATGTTTTTAATTGAGAGACGGGAATTTAAAGATTATCTCTCAAAAAACAAACGTCCTTTTATGGCTAATTTCTATAAAAAAGTTAGAACCAAAACAAATTTATTGATGAAAAAAAATGGAACTCCAAAAGGTGATAAGTGGAGCTTTGACGAGGATAATAGAAAAAAGCTACCTAACAGTATTCAAATTCCAAAAGTTTCTAAAGTAAAAGAAACTAAAGATACTATTGCTCTTAAAAATTTTATAAATAGTAATTTTAAAGATCATCCAGGAAATACAGATAAATTTTGGTTTCCAACAACACGTAAAGATGCAAATAAGTGGCTAGAAGAATTTTTAAAGGAAAGAATTAAACTTTTTGGAGATTATGAAGATGCAGTAACAGATAAATCTAATACTGTTTTTCATAGTGCTTTAAGTCCACTTATTAACTTAGGTTTAATTACGCCAGAAGAAATAATAGAAAAGTTAAGAAAAATTGAAAATAAAATTCCTATAAATTCTTTAGAGGGCTATATAAGACAGATAATTGGTTGGAGAGAGTTTATGAGAGGTATTTATCAAAACTATGATCAAAGATTGGAAAAAACTAATTTTTTTAATCATAAAAGAAGAATGAAAAAATCTTGGTATTTAGGGAATACTGGCCTAGATCCTTTAGATCATGCAATTATTAATGCCAAAGAATATGGCTGGTCCCACCATATTGAAAGGTTAATGATATTAGCAAATATTATGAACCTATGTGAGATAAACCCAAAAGGAGTTTATAAATGGTTTATGGAAATGTTTGTAGACTCATCTGACTGGGTAATGGCACCAAATGTTTATGGAATGGGTTTGTTTAGTGATGGAGGAATTTTTGCTACTAAACCATATATTTGTGGATCAAGTTATTTTCAAAAAATGATGCATTTTAAAAAGGGACCCTGGTGCGATATTATGGATGGTTTGTATTGGAAATTTATAGATAGACATAAAAAATTTTTCTTAAAGAATCCTAGACTTGCGATGATGGTAAGAATTTCTGAGAAAATGAATAAAGAGAGAAAAACTAGAATTTTTAAAGCTGCTAATAATTTTATAAAAGAGAATACGAATGGTTAAAGTTTTTTTTAATAACTCATGTAATATTTGTAGAGCTGAGATTAATCATTATAAAAAACACAGTGAGGGTAACGTTGAGTGGGTAGATGTCACTGATAATCAAGAAGCTCAAAAGATTACCTCAAAATCATACAAGGAACTTTTACGACGAATGCATGTCATACAAGATGGAAAATTAATCCAAGGAGCTGAAGTATTTTTAATTATATGGAAAAATATACCTAAGTACAATTTTTTATACAAAATATTTAAAATAAAACCTTTGTTTTTTTTATTGAATATTTTTTATGAGATAGCAGCTTATTTTTTATTTTTAAAAAACAAACATCTTCTAAAGTGATTAAAAAATCTGATCTTCCAAAAAAAAACTGCCCAGTTTGTAATAGACCTTTTTCTTGGCGAAAAAAATGGAGATTAAACTGGGCGATGGTAAAATATTGCTCTAAAAAGTGTTCAAAACTAAGTAAATAAACTTACATAAATATAACACAAATCAGATATGCAAAAAATAACGTAATAGTGAGTTAAAAAATTAGTATTCTGAAATGATGAGTAATTACGAACAGTTTAGAACTATTATGAAAGACGCTGGGTTTGCCCTATCCAATAAACCAGTGACTAAAAAAATTTTAGAAAATGCCATTAATTTCTCAAAATGCAAAGAAAAAACTGTATTAGCAAAACAACATGAGATTTCAAAAAAAATATATTTTCTGTTAAATGGAAATGTAAAATTTAATAAATATTTTGAAAAAAATTCTCTAACATTTGCTTCGGTAAATAAGAAAAATTCCCCATTGGGTATTTCTGGTCTAAATCCTCCAGGAAGATTTATGGCTGAAATAACGATTGATGAAAATAGTGAATATTATTCATTTGATTTGAATTACCTAGATGAAATTGAAAGTGTTGATCCAAGCTTTGTAGCAACTTTTTTATCTTATATTTTATTTTTTTCGACAAATCTTTTATGGTCAACCAGAAATCTTGATAACGCTTATAAACAAAATAATTATAAAATATCTAAAGGGTCAAATTCCGGTATTAAAGAGAGTAATTATGAAAAAATTAAGGATACAATATTTTTCTCTTCTATACTTGAAGAAGATGTTAAAAAATTACTAAATTTAGGTGAGATAAAATTATATTCAACAGACGAATTCATAGCGTTAGAAGGTAATGACAGTAGTGGATTAAATATATTACTTTCTGGAAAAGTTGAAGGGTCGTTTAATAGTAAAATAGATAACTCAATTAAGAAAAAATATAGATCGATAGCAAGACCAGGAGTTGCGCTTTCATTATCTTGTGGTAAAAGGTTTATTAAATTTCCATATTCAATACAAGTAACTAGAGACACAAGAGTTTTACATTTATCTAACGATAAGATTAATAGCCTAATAAAAGATAATCCTGTTCTAGCCATAAAACTTCTTAAAAGACAAATTTGGCAATTAGGAAGATACCAGCAAAGCGCTACAGGACTGGCAAGATACGCTGCTAAAAATGAAATAGAACTTTTAAAATTTTTAATTCAAGATAATTTTTCTAAACTTCCTGTAAATTCAAAAATATATAGTGTGCCACACTTATTAGAAAATCGTTACTCTCATGAGCTAGCCTTTGATATTATTTATAATTTGATGGTAACGGGTAATGAGATTGAAAAGTCTATTGCAAATTTGATGTCAGATGCCCTTAAGAGTTTTGAAAAACAACAAAGATTTTTTAAAGAGTTAAATATAATTTATAATCGAGTAGAACAATTCAAAAAAGTTAAGAGTAAAGCCTCTTTAGATAGATTAACGCTTTCTAATTTTATTAAAGCATTTGATCATGTGCCTTACGTTATAAAGGGATTAGAGAATCTTCCAGAGAGAGCCAATCATATTTTTTTTTATAATCATTTAGCTGCTAATGATGAAAATAAGCTGGCTAACGGACATGCCTTTTCAATAGATAGTCATTTTGTTAGTGCAAAAATTTTGTATCCAACATATGGAGATGGAGGAAAAAGAATAGTTCGTGCAAGTAGAAATACTGAATATTGGAGGCATAATTTTTATGAAAATTTGGATTATATATTTGTCCATACAAAAGAGTCAGATTTGTTAAATGAGAGTGATGATGAAAAAAAAGAGAGAAAAAATAAATTCTTTAAAGATGCGCAAGATATAATTAATAAAGGTAAGCCACTGGTAATTGCTCCTGAAGGTACCTCAGAAACAGACGATAATTTTACTGATACCTCTCCTGGTCCTTTTAAACCTGGTGCATTTACTTTAGCTGGTCAGTTAAAGCCTGAGCCTTATTTAGTTCCTATTGCTTTAGCTAATTTCGATAAACCAGTGTCCTCAACTGTTTACTCGGCAGTGATAAAACAACCGATTAAGATTTCACATTTCGTAGAAGACACAACTAATATGAAAGAAATAAAATCATTTTTATTAGCATATAGGAAAACTTTTAAAGGTTATGTTGAGGAAGCAAATGAATTATCAAATAAAGTTAAACTTGATACACATGATTTAACTAATTTAAATACTAATTATAACCTTGTGAGTCCAATTGAGGAAGAATTTGAATTGGATGTAAGAGAGCTTGAATTAAACTCTATAAAACAATCTGTAAATCAAAAAGAAATAATATTATTTGGTAGCTCTACTTTGCGCATGTGGGAAAACTATGAACAAGATCTTGGAGGAAAAAATATTTTAAATCTTGCATTCGGAGGTTCTACTTTATCTTCATGTAGAACTTATTTTGAAAGAATTTTTTCAAACTATAGTCCCAAAATACTTTTTTTTTATGGAGGAGATAACGATATAGGAAGAGGTTTAAATTCCGATCAAATTAATCAAGAATTTTTATTATTTGCAACACAAGCTGCAGAAAAGTTGAAAAACACTAAGTGCTTTTTTATTTCAATTAAACCAAGTCCTTTTAGGAAAAAATTTTTAACAGAGATTACAAATACAAATAATAAAATAAAAAGTACTATAAGCACCTTAGAAAAATGGAAGTTTATTGATATTTGTAATCCAATGTTAAAAGCTGGATATGATAAATTTTACGATCAAGATCAATTACATATGAATGATTTAGGTTATAGTTTGTTGAGTAAATCTTTAAGGGATGAAATAGCTAAAACTAAATAATCAATTAATTTTAAATTTTGATAGAATATTTGGAATATTATATTTAAAATTAAAATATCCTTTATTAGAAAATTGCCAAGAAAATTTATCCTCTTCTCTTAAAACAAAATTTAAATTTAAATTATATTTTTTCCTAACACTATTTAGATAAGAGTAATTTTCCCCAATACAAGGATGAATCACATCAAAAGACCTTGCTTTTTCTAATATAAGCTGCAATTTAACCTCATCTAATAATTGAATTTGATCAAATCTCATTTTTTGATCATTAATTATCTTTGATTTATAATCTATTACTTTGTGATCAAGCTTTAGCTTTCTAATGTCATTACCAAGCAAAACTAAATAAATATTTTTATATTTTTTCAATTTTTGGTTTTCTAAATTCAATTCGTTTTCAAAAGCTAACAAATTCTCATTAGAATTATTTTCGTAATTAAAACTAAGTGGTTTTAATTTGTACTCTCTTTTATCAGTTAGAGGCAAAGCGCTTTCATTTAGCTTAATATTTTTATACTTGTTATTAGTAAATTTGCTTATATTCCAAGACTTGGCTAAGTAATTTTTTCCTTTTGTTTGTATGCCTGCTACCCAACGCCAGCTCAAAGTATTCGAAGCTGCATCCCCATCAAATAAGTGTTTCATAAAAAATTCTGCTCCCTTTTGCCAGGGTAATCCTAGTGTAAATATCCAGATACTTGCGAACAACATTCTTGTATGATTGTGAAGATAATTAAAATTTTTTAGTTCGTTTACCCAATCGTTAAAACATTCAATTTCTGTTTTACCATTTACTGCTTGTAAATATTTTTCATTTTCTTCAATTGTCTTAATATCTTCTATAAAGTCACTCCAGACTTTTGGTCTTAATTCAAGCCAACCTTTCCAGTAAACTCTCCAAAATATTTCCTGAATAAATTTATCTACTTTTTGAAAAGGATATTTTTTTAAAACAAGTTTGGCAGTTTCGTACTCAGAAATTAGTCTATGAGTAATATATGGTGACAAGCAGGAAACATTGTTTCTATCAGTTACACCAAAGTCAAAATTTCTTTTTGAGTTATAATTTGAAATATCGCTTTCAATAAATTTGTTAAGCTTGGTTAAAGCTTCTAATCTAGATGTTACAAACTGCATCAGTCTTCGTCATCTCTCCAGTCGTCAATATATAATTTCCAACATGCAAAAGTTACACAAATTATTCCTACAGAAAAACCCAGAAGCACTCCATTGGCCTTACCTAAATATATTGAACCATAATGAGCGCTTAGTATGGGAGGTATAACAAGTATACACCCAATAATAATATAGCGATATATGAAAGGTGGACGTTTCAAATGGTATTTCCTTGATCCATTGGCTGCGATACTGCAGAAGTAAACCAACAATTATTACAATTATTATCAGTTCCTTTTTGTACGTGCCATTCATAAAAAAATAATTTCTTGTTACTTGTCAAAATTTCTATTCTATAAATATATGTGTTGGGACTATTTGAAATTAATTTTATTTTATGAGAAGAGTGATCGATTAAGTGTCTATATTGCTCACCGTAAATCATAATTCTAAATCTTTCATAAGGCCCAGTTACTTTTTTATTATCTGGATGTGCAAAAAACCAAGTTTGCTTAATACCATTATCTTTTTCATCATTATTTTTTAATGCCTCAAGCTGAATCTTAACTACGTCATAAGGCTCTAATTTTTCATTTGGTTTAATTGGATTTGCAAATAAAGCGTTTGTTGAAAGAAACATCGCAAAAAATATTATAATTTTTTTTAATTCCATATTTTATCCAGTACTTCCTCTCTTTGACACGCTTTTTTATAAGCTAAATACCTTAAAAAGTTTTTCTCATAATAATCTTGATGGTAATCTTCTGCTATATAAAAAGTATCAAATTTCCATAATAATGTGACTACTTTATCGTTAAATTTATTCTCTATATTTACAACTGACTTTTTAATTATCTCTAATTCTTTTTTACTTTGGAAAAAAACGACTGATCTATAGGCCTTTCCCTTGTCGCAAAATTGTCCATACTTATCAAAAGGATCAATATTTTTCCAAAATACACTTAATAATTTTTCAAATGATACTTTACTAGAATCATATGTAATCTCGACAGTTTCTACATGTCCCGTGTCTTTATAGATAACTTCTTTGTAGCTAGGATTTTTTAAATGTCCCCCAGAGTACCCTGAGACAGAATCAACAACTCCCTCAATTTTATCAAAAGACTCCTCCATGCACCAAAAGCATCCTCCCGCAAAATATACCTTTTTAAAATTGGAAACTTCGGCACCTTTATTTGCTCCAGATATAAATTTAAGTTCACTAGTTAAAAGTTGACTGCTATAAAAAATAAATATCTGGAAAATAACAATTAAAAAAACAATTTTTTTCATATTTAGATTCTAGAATAGATTTTATCATTTAAAAGGTATATCTTGTCCTATATGGATGAATTGCCTGATAATATTTGTGAAGAATGTAAAGAAGAAGATGAAAGTGTTAGATCAAATCTCATAACAACAGGTTTTAAGTTATGTGATAGTTGCAAATTATCAAAAACTATTTTCCCAGTTTAAATACCTTTAAAAAGGATAATAACCAAAAATAAAAAAAATGCTTGGAACAACCAAGCTACTATAACTACTCCTAATGCTTTCCACAAACTTTCATAATCTAAGGCAGATTTGACTGCTACTACCATACATGCAAGCATCCAAAAAGCAGATCCAATAAAAGTCACGGTCATCAAATCTGGGGTAACGCCAAAAACTCTTATAAGACCTGGAGCACTAGAAAATCCTATTGTTCTCAATAGTTCACCGTGATTACTTTTTGTTGATGGTCCACCAAAAAGTTTTACCCCTATAAAATAAATAACATATGCCCAAACATACCAACTTAATAAAGATAGTACTGGAGCTAGAAGAAAATTTGAGGCACCTAATTGTAATGCTCCTACACCAGCTGCTAAACTGGATAAGACAACAACTACTCCAGCCTGAATAGTCGCAGATTTATCTTTTTCAACTTCTTCATACAGGTCTATATCAATTTTAATTGCTCTAAATACTCTATTAATAAAAACAGAAATCATTTTTTTTGCTCATCTTAATGTATATAACTTAATAATAGAAGAGATATATGAAAATAAAAAAAAAATTTGAACCCATAGTTTCAGGAATATCGGCAGCAATAGTTATTAGTCTTTTAGCTTTTTTAACTTTAGAGACATCTGCGGGGATATGGATAATGTTTTCATTTGGAGCTACCGTATTTTTAGTGTTCGTTCTTTACGATTTAGAAACAGCCCAGCCAAAAAATATTTTTTTTGGGCATCTAGTTGCAATGTTGATCGGGATTTTATTTAATGAAACCGTTGGACTCTCTTTTTATTCATTAGGACTTTCAGTTGGTTTAGCAGTTGCTCTGATGGTTTATTTTAAAATAATGCATCCACCTGCAGCTTCAAATCCAATAGTAGCACTATTTACTGATCTTTCTTTTGATTTCATTTTTTTTCCTGTAATTGTTGGATCTTTATTAATAATTTTAATGTCTTATTTAATAAATAATATCATCTTAAAAAGAAATTATCCGTTAAGATGGTTTTAATTTAACATAAAAATTGAAATATTTAGTATCAGTGCATAAAAAGACCATATAAAATATGGTATCATTAAAAAAAAACTTATTCTATTTTTGTCATAATAAACTTTCATTAAAAATATTATAAAGGCTAAAATTATAATTAAATTTATTAATGCTATACCAATTGAGTGAAAACCAAAAAAAATAACACTCCAAATTGAATTAAAAAATAAATGAATGAAATAAATTTTTAATATATTTTTATCAAAAAATTTAATCCATATTATCCAGATTGCAACAGACATCATGATATAAAGTGTTGTCCAAACAGGTGGAAAAATCCAGCTTGGTGGACTATAGGAGGGGAGAGCGATACCAGAATACCATGGTTCTTTAAATGTGGTTGTTGTATAAGCTCCAATATAAGATGCGGCAAATGTAATAATTAATATTAATACTAAAGATAAATATTTATTCTGTGTCATAATTTAATGTATAACTAAATAATGTCAGAAAATCAGAAAAAAATTTGGATAACTGGAGCTAGCAGTGGAATAGGAAGAGCTGTAGCTGAAAAATTTGCATCAGAAGGATGGAAAGTAGCTGTATCAGCAAGAAGAAAAGAAATATTAGATGAAATGGCTCAGGAGAAAAATATATCTTCATATCCATTAGATGTTACTGAAAAAAATCAGATTGAAAAAGTATTTCAAAAAATTTTAGAAGAATTTGAAGATTTAGATATTTGTTTGTTTTCTAGCGGAACTTATGATCCAAAAAATGAGAAAAGGATAGATACTGATAAAATTAAAAACGTAATTAAAGTAAATTTTTTTGGGGTAATAGATTGTGTCAAAACTGTTGAAGATTATTTTAAAAGTAAAAAATCTGGACATATTTCAATAGTTTCTTCAATAGCTAGTTATAGAGGACTTCCAAACTCAAGTGGATATGGCCCATCTAAAGCAGCTTTAACTAACTTTAGTGAAAGTATTTACTTTGATTTTAAAAAATTTAATGTAAGAGTCTCGGTAATTTCTCCAGGATTTATCAAAACTCCACTAACAGATAAAAACGATTTTAGTATGCCTTTTTTAAAATCTCCAATTTATGCTGCAGACAAGATTTATGAGGGACTGACAAAAAATAAGTCTTTTGAGATCCATTTTCCAAAATCATTAACTCTAATTTTGAAGTTTTTAAGAATTATTCCTTACAGAATTTATCTTTTTTTAGTGGATAAATTAGTCAAAAGATAATTTTTTTTTAAAGATTTGAGGCAACAAATTCCCAGTTAATTAATTTGTCAAAGAAATTTTCTAAATAAATTGGTCTTTTATTTTTATAGTCTAAGTAGTATGAATGCTCCCATACATCACATCCAAGTAACGGTCTCATATTATATATTAAAGGATTTTCTGCATTAGAAGTATTTGAAATAATTAGTTTATCATTTTTAGTAGATAGCCAACACCATCCAGAACCAAATTGTGTAACTCCAGCTTTTATGAATTCTTCTCTAAACTTTTCAATAGAACTAAATTCCTTAATAATTCTATTCTCAAGCTTTGATGGCATTTTGCCTCCTCCATTTGGTTTCATACATTTCCAAAAAAGATTATGATTCCAATGTTGGCTTGCATTATTAAATATAGCCGACTTGCTCTTATCTTCTGCAGTTTTTTTAATAATTTCCTCTAAAGATAATTTTTCAAATTCAGTAGATTTTACAAAATTATTGAGGTTTGTAATGTAGGTTTGATGGTGTTTTCCATGGTGCAAATCTAAAGTCTGCTCCGACATGATTGGTGAAAGCGCATTGTTTTTATAATCTAGCTTTGGCAAATAAAACATATTTAATCTACGAAATCCTTAATTCTTTCTAGTGTTGATTTTTTAGGACCCTCATATTTGATTGAGTAGGAATTTGATTTTGTTAATACTTCAACTCCTTTGGTAAAAATAAATATAAAAAAGACTAAAAAAAATATAACAAAAATTTTGGCTGGATTATAATTTCCTGTTTCAAATACACTTCTTCGTTCCTTCTGTGCTTTGTGAAAGAATTTAAAGGTGATGTATACTGCTATTATTAGGCCAATATGGGCCATCACCACTCCTGCCCATCCCCATATAAAAGTTGTTAAGCTAAAAACATATAAACTGAAAACTGTAGACCAAATAAAAGATAAAACTATTAATATTTGTAAACGAACTGTTTTTGGCAAACTTCTAAGATCAGATTTTGAGTCATCAAACATTATATTAGCGCTTTCTACCATCCAATTTTTAAATCTATTAAACATGTTTTAATCCTAATCTTTAACAAACATTACTGTTAACTCGGCTACTTTAATTCCAAATTTTGTCATAGTAGCTCTATTTATAGCAATTCTCTCATCCTGTTTAAATATCCAATCATCAAATTTAATTTTAATATTTTTTCCCTTAATTGGTACTAACAAGACATATTCAAATTTAAATACTGGTCCATACGAGAAACCTTTAGCTAAACCAACCACATCTCCAGCAGTTCCCTCATAGTTATGTTTATCTATCTTTTTAATTGTCCACTGCCTATTCTGTACTTCACCGTCAGACCAAATAAATTTTTCATCTAAAATTAATTGTTTTCCATCCCATTTACCCATTAAATCAGCAGAAAATTGTCTAGTTACTTTGCCAGATCTGTTCTGTAATATGCCCCAAGCCTTAACTTTTCCTGATAAATAGTCTTCTATAATTAATCTAGGTTTTTGGTCCTTAAAATCAGTTGGTTTCATATTATTGGCACATCCTGTCAAAAAAATTAATAAAATTAAACTAAGAAATCTAATCATGGCGTTTGTCTATTCGACATAGAAAATTGAATCAAGTCTATATTTTTCGATTTAAAGCCAGCCTCACAATAAGATAAATAAAATTCCCACATTCTTTTGAAATAATCATCAAAACCAAGAGGTGAAATATTGTCCCATGCTCTTAAAAAATTGCTTCTCCATACTGATAGAGTTTTCGCATAATCATGTGAATATGAATTTATTTCATTTAAATTTAAATAGTTTTTTTCTGTAAGATTTTGGATAAAGCTTAAAGATGGTAAAAAGCCTCCTGGAAAAATATATTTTTGAATAAAGTCTTCATTATTTCTGTAACGTTTGAATAAATCATCTTTAATTATAATTCCTTGAATTGCTGCTTTGCCGTCTGGTTTAAGAGATTCTTTTATTCTTTTAAAATATTGATTTAAATATTTTTCACCTACGGCTTCAATCATTTCTATAGAAGCTATCTTATCATATTTATCATTTAAATCCCTGTAATCCAAAAACTTCACATTAACTTTATTATTTAAACCTTTTTCAGAAATTTTCTTTTTAGTGTATTCGTACTGTTTTTTTGAAATAGTGATAGAGTCAATTAAAACATTATTTCTTTTTGCTAAATATTCTGAAAATCCGCCCCAACCGCATCCTATTTCTAAAATTTTATCTCCATCTTTTATATCCAAAAGATCTATCAATTTTTGGTACTTATTTATTTGAGCAATTTCTAAATCGTCATCTTTATTTTCAAATACCGCGCTTGAATAAGTTAAAGTTTTATCTAGCCAAGTAGAAAAAAATTCATTTCCTAAATCATAATGTCTAGATATATGCTTAAGACTTTTTGATTTAGTATTCGACGCAAATATTTGTTTTAAAAAATTTTTCACTGTTTGTAGTCTTAAACTTCCAGAAAATGTATATATAAGATTGATATTTTTTGCAGTTAATTCAATTAAATTTGTAAGATTTGAGGAGTAAAAATCTTTATTAATATATGCTTCCCCTAAAGCGGAACTACCTCCTAAAACAATATTTTGAAAAAATTTTGGATTATTTATTTTGATGTCTGAATTATTAGAGCTCTTTAATTCACCAAATTGATAGACTTTACCGTCATAATTGATCAACTTTAGATTACCACTTTTAATTAATTTTAGCTTATTTATAACAAATTTTTCAGCTATTTTTGAAAATCTCATTTATCTTTTTTCGTAACTCAAATTATTTTTAATTTTTTTTGTTCGTGGACGATATATTGCTCCTTTTTTCCACAATAGTAATGCTTCAAAATGTATCGCAATAATTATTTTAGCAGTCATAAGAGGATATCTAAAGAAGTTTATAATAAGTTGTTTTGTGCTTAATTCTTTTCTTTTTCCAGTTTGAACTGCAGTCAGAACTTTCCCTTTTTTATCACTTTGTATTATAGACACAAATAATTTTTTGCCTGGATTAAGTAACTTGAAATCATATTTAGTATTCATATCCATAAAAGGTGAAACATAAAATCTTCTTTTACAATGCTGCTCTACTATTTTTTTTTTATTGACTTTAAAAATATAGGTATGCTGCTCATTGAAAGTATTTTTTACCTCATAAAAAACAATTTTTAATTGATTATTATGATAACAATAAAAGATACTTAAAGGATTAAATACATAGCCGAGAACTCTGGGGTAGCAAAGTAATTTTATTTTATTTATATTTTGTTTAATTTTATAATTTTTCAAGTTTTTAAGAACCCAATTTTTAAGAGAACTTCCATCGCGATCACCGTGATCTTTATAATAAAAACTATAAATATTAAATTTATTTAAAGAAAATATAGGGCTAATTTTATCCAATATTTTAATTTCATCTAAATCAATAAGTAATGAAAAAGTTTTATATTTTAAATAATGTTTTACTGGTTTGAAGCGAGTGTGAGTCACTAAACCATTATAAATACGCGATTTCATCAAGCTTTGAATCTTTCTAAAATACTGATCGCTGATTTTAATCCATCTTCATGGAATCCGTATCCAAAATAACTACCACAAAACCAGGTTCTTTTAATTCCTTGTATTGAATGCAATTTTTTTTGTAAGTTAAGGGTGTTAAAGTTGAAATAAGGGTGGCGAAAATTTATTTCTTTTATAATATTTTTGTTATCAATTTTATAAATAGGATTTAATGTCAGAAAATAATTATCATCACAATTTAAATTTTGTAATTTATTTAACCAATATGTAATGCAAGTTTTATTATCTTTAGAAACTGAATTCCAGCTAGACCAAGTTAATTTTCTTTTTGGCATTAAAGAAACATCCTTATGTAAAACTGCAAGATTTGATACATATTGAAATCCGTCTAAAATTTTTTTTTCCTCAATTGTGCTATTTTCTATCATATTAAGACTTTGATCAGCATGTGAAGCCAGAACAACATGATCGTAGTCTAAGTATTCATTTCCAACGGTTATTCTGACATTTTCTTGGCTTCGAGATATTTTTTCAACTTTATAATTCTTAAAAACTTCTCCGCTTATCTTTGACAATACTTTATTTACATAAGTTTTACTTCGATTAGATACTGTGTACCACTGAGGTCTATTTTTAAATTTGAACAAACCATGATTGATAAAAAAGTCCAAAAATAAACTTAAAGGTAAGTCCTTTGCTTTTTCAAAAGGCATTGACCATATTGCAGCAACCATTGGAATTATATGATAGTAGATAAAATATTGTGATGAATTTAATTTTTTAAGATACTCTCCAAGAGTGATTTCTTCTAAATTATGTTTTTTAAACGAAGTTGCAGTTTTATAAAAAATAATTATTTCTTTTATCATTTTTAAAAATTTCAAATTAAATATATTCTTTCTTTTTGCAAAAAGTGAGTTTAAACCTCCTCCGCTGTATTCTAAATCGTTGTCTTGCACTGAAACTGAAAAGGACATGTCGCTTTTTTCAAAAGGGACGTCTAATTCTTGGAAAAATTTAATTAAATATGGATAAGTTTGTTTATTAAAAACGATAAAACCTAGATCTACTGGAATAGTTCTATTTTTATTTTTGATATCAAAAGTGTATGTATGTCCTCCGAAATAGTCTTCTTTTTCAAATAGATCAACTTTGAATTTTTTTGAAAGATAATAAGCTGAAGACAAACCTGAAATGCCAGAACCTATGACTGCTATCTTCATTTAATTTAATAACTTTAGTTTTTTTTATAATTAGAGTTTTGTTTTTTTATTTATAATATAAGATATATATTATATATGCTTACAGTAGCTTTTTTATCACATCATAGTAAACATTTACTTACAAAAAATATTGAAAAAATTGTGAATTATGGATTAGATGTGTCTATTCTCATCATTGAAAATTCTTTAGATAAATCATTGAAAACTGAATTCGAGTCTAAATTTCAAAAAAATGTTAAAGTTTATGTTCCAAATGAAAATCTTGGGTTTGCAGGTGGTATGAACAAAGCTCTAGAACTGTCTGACAATAATTTTGTGTTTTTAAGCCCTCCTGACGTAAAATTATCCTCTCAATGCTTGAAAAGTATAATTGAATGCACAAAACATTTTAAAGACTTTGTTTTGTTGGCACCTACATATCAAAATGAGAAACAATATAAGAACTATGATGAAAATATTTTTTCAAAAATTTCTGTAAATAAAAAAAACATCGAAATTTTAAATAAATATTATTTGAAGGAGGTAGATTGGATCGATTCGTCTGTTATCGTAAATAAAGCAAATATGGACAGCCTAAAGATTATGGATGAAAACTTCTTTTTATATTTTGAAACTATGGATATGTGTCTAAATTTAAAAAAAAATAACAAAAAAATGTATGTTGTTGATAATATTAAATTTGAACATTTAGGGGGAGCATCTCATGAGAGGAAATTTAATTATGAAGCAAGCCTAAGTAGAAACTGGCATTACAACTGGTCTAAGTTTTATTACTTTAAGAAAAATTACTCGTATCTGTATGCATTAAAAAAATCTATACCAATGTTGTGCAAACTATCAATAAGATACATTAAATTTTTTCTTACAAATAAAAAAGAAGAAAGTAATTTAGTAAAAGCTGAATTAAATGGTATGTTATCATCCATTCTGCTTAGAAAATCTTCTTTTCGCCCTTTTGAAAAAAATTAATTAAATACTAAATAAAAACTTGTAATTTTCATTTATTGACAAAATCTCTAAATTCACAAAACCGCCGATAATTAGTTGAATGGCAATTATTAAAATTGCTACTAGTCCTACGTAACCTAGCCATTGATGTTTTTTTATATAATCTGCGAAATAGCTTGCTAAAGTTGCAATTAAAAATACAGATAAAAGCAAACCGATAACCATTAAATAATAGTTTCCTTTTGCAGCACCAACAACACCTATAACGTTATCAAAACTTATTGCTATATCAGCTACTAAAACTTTGTAAACTCCATTTGAAAACGATTGGGTCTCGTTGGATTTCATTTTTGGAGATCTAATTTTAGTTTTGCCAAAGAAGTCTTGTCTAAGATTATGTATTACCCAGAGAAGTAAAACTCCTCCCAGGATTTTTAACCAAGCAAATCCAAACATAAAATCGGCGAAGAAAGCGAATATGATTCTAAATATAAAGGCTGCGGCTACACCCCAAGCAATAATTTTTCTTCTGTTATCAGGAGCAAAATTAGCAGCAATTAATCCTATAATGATCGCATTGTCTGCAGCCATTACTATATCTATTAAGATTATCTGAATAGAAATTATGAATTGTTCTAACATTTTCTTATTACATGTGTATAATTTAATTGTTCGACTTTTTAAAGGTTATTTTTTTTCAATATGAATTTTACAAGTTATTCAAGTATTAATTCAAAGAAAAAAATCTTATTTCTATCTATTCCAGTTTTTTTTGCAAATTTGGCTGTACCTTTAGTAGGTCTTATAGATACAGGTTTGATGGGCAATTTAGGTGAGACTAAATTTATAGCTGCTGTAAGTATCGGAACTTCAGTGATGACTATGATCGTATGGAGTTTTGGTTTTTTAAGAATGGGTACAGTAGGTATAGTTGCCCAATTGTTTGCTAAAAGTGATTATAGAGAGATTGTAAGAACATTATTTAGAAACTTTTTTATAGCAATAACGTTGTCAATTATAATAATTTTTTCAAAGTTTTTAATAATTGATTTAAGTGAAAATTTTTTTTCAACCTCTAATGAAACAAGGGAATTAATAAAAACCTATATTTCTATTAGAGTGCTCTCTGTGCCAGCAGAATTTATAATATATATTTTAGTAGGTTTTTATTTAGGGATACAGAAAACTAATATTTCAAGCTTATTGGTAATCGTTTTGTCATCTTTAAACATTGTGCTAAGTTCATTTTTTGTTTTATCTCTAAATTTAAATGTGTTTGGAGTTGCTATAGGAACTCTAATTGCAAGCTATATCACCGCAATTACGTTTTCATTATTTTCTTATAATTATATAATCAGGAAATTCTCAATTATTCCTAAAATTCAAAATATAATAGTGCCATCAAAGTTATTAAAGTTAATAACAATAAATTTTGACATTTTTATAAGAACTTTATTTCTTACCTTTTCATTTCTGTGGGTTACTTATCTTGGAGCAAAATTAGGTGAAGATTATATAGCTGTTAATACCATTTTAATGCATTTTATATTGTTGTCCGCTTTTTTGCTCGATGCCTATGCTTATACTACTGAAGGTATGATAGGTTATTGTATTGGCAGAAAAAACAAAAAGTCCTTTTTTTTGACCGTTAAAAATTCTATAGAATTGAGTTTCTTAAGTGCTTTGATTATATCAATATCTTATTTAATTTTTTTTAAATCAATAATAAATACTATTACTGACGTTGAAATCTTAAGATATATTTCTTACGAACATGCCATTTGGATTATAATTATACCTCCGATAGCTTCATTTTGTTATCAACTGGATGGGATCTTTATAGGCGCCTCGCAAACTAAAGACATGAGAAATGGAACAATATTTGCTGTTGCTTCTTTTGTGATTATATCTATATATCTAACGCAATATTTTGATAATCATGGTTTATGGCTATCTTTACTAATCTTTATGTTATTAAGATCACTTTCATTAAATTTTCTAATTAAAAATATTATAAAAAAATTATAAATGAAATTTTTGTACAAAATTCCTGGGTACTTACTTTTATTATTTGGCGGCTTTTGTTTAAGTTGGGGTGGTTTCATTGTGAGATCTTTCGAAACAACCAGCCCTTGGGAAATTCTATTGTTAAGATCTTTTTTCTTCTATTTGGGAGTCACATTTTTTTTAATTTTAAGCTACAAAAAAAATACAATTAAAATGATTAAAAAATCTGGGATGCCTGGATTATTAGGAGGATTTGTAATGTCTTTTAGTTTTGTAGCATTTGTTTTTGCAATGATGAATACTTCTGTAGCTAATGTAGTATTTACAATAAGCACTCAAACTATGTTTTTAGCTATAATGGGCTATTTTTACTTAAAGGAAAAAGTGTCATTGATAGGTTTTTCTTCAATAGTTTTAGCAATGTCTGGGATAAGCGTTATGGTTGGAGACTCAATTTCATCAGGTACACTTTTTGGTAACTTAGTTGCTCTGATAATACCAATTAGTTTTTCCATTTTAATAATGATAGTCAGAAAAAATTCTAATTTAGATATGGTTCCAGCTATTTGGTATGCATCTATTTTTACATTTTTATACGCTTTAATAATGTCTGAAAACTTTAGCTTTAGTAACAATGATATTTTGATGGGTTTTTTATTAGGGGTGCCCCAGCTAACTTTTGGATTTATATGTATTACCATAGGTTCACGAACAACTAGATCTGCTACAGTTGGTTTATTAATGCTCACAGAAACAATTTTTGCGCCTTTGTGGGTATGGATATTTATTAATGAAATTCCCCCTTCAGGTGTGTTTATTGGTGGTTTAATAATAATATTCGCAATAATCATTAAAAGTTTCGACAAAAATAAGTCTCTTGTAGTTTAAAAGTATTTGACATTTTATTTCATTTAGGAGAAAGTCTGAATGTAACGGGAGAGACTAATTTATTTAGCGCCGAAGGAGCAAATACCCAAGAAACTCTCAGGCAAACGGACCGTTACAGTGATAACTCTGGAAAGAAGGCTTAGGCCTCACCGAAGGATTAAATCTCTCAGGTAAAAAGACAGATTGGGCTGGTAAAAGAGTTATTATGCAAGTACAAAAAACAGCTTTATACAATATTCATAAAAATCTCGGAGCAAAATTTGTTCCATTTGCTGGATATGAAATGCCAATCCAATATAAAGACGGAATTGTAAAAGAGCACATATCTACAAGAACATATGCAGGATTTTTTGATGTATCACACATGGGACAATTCTTTTTAGAGGGCGATCAAACGTTAACTGAAGCTTTAGAAAAGATTATTCCTGCTGATTTAAAATCTTTAAAAATCAACCACTCAAAATATTCTTTTTTACTTAATAATGATGGAGGAATAATTGACGATTTAATTGTAACAAAAAATGAAAAAGGATTTTGTATCATCTTGAATGCTGCTTGTAAGGATAACGATATAAAACAAATTTCTAGATATTTAGAAAAAAATCATAAACAGCTGTTAGATAATGATTTATCTTTAATAGCCTTACAAGGGCCAAAATCAGTCGAGATATTGGAAAAGTTGATACCCAGTGTTTCAAATTTAAAATTTATGACAGGGAACAACTTTAATTATGAAAATGAAAATTTATACATTACAAGATCGGGTTATACAGGAGAAGATGGTTTTGAAATTTCTATCCCAAATAAAAAAGTAGAAAAACTAATTAATTTTCTAATTTCTAACGAAGTTAAACCGATAGGTTTGGGTGCGAGGGATACGCTAAGATTAGAGGCAGGTCTTTGTTTATATGGTCATGATTTAAATGAGAAAATCAATCCCATAGAGGCTAATTTGAAATGGGCTATTGCGAAAAAAAGAAAAGAGTTAGGAGGTTTCAATGGTTGGAATAAAATTAAAAATTTATTAACTAACGGTAGTGAAAAAATTAGAGTCGGTATTAAACCTGAAGGCAAAGTTATAGCTAGGGAAAATACAAAAATTTTTTCAACTGATAATATCGAGATAGGTCTTGTAACCAGTGGAACTTTCGGCCCGAGCGTTAACGCGCCTGTTGCTATGGGATACGTTAAATCAAATTTTGCTGAAATTGGAACACCCATAAAACTTGAAATTAGAGGAAAAAAATATGGGGGAAAGATTTCAGGGCTTCCGTTTTATAAAAAAAGTTATTTTAAATAATAAAAGAGGTAGAAATGAGTGAAAAAAAATTTTCAAAAAAACATGAATGGGTTTCTTTAGAGGGAGACGAGGCTACAGTTGGTATTACAAAACATGCTACTGAATTGCTTGGAGATATAGTTTTTGCGGAAGTTCCGGATGTAGGAAAGTCAGTGGAAAAAGAGGGCCAAGCAGCCGTTGTTGAGTCAACTAAAGCAGCTAGCGACGTTTATTCACCAATTTCAGGTGAAATTACTGAAGGGAATAAATCTATAGTAGATGACCCAAGTAGTATTAACAAAGATCCAGAGGGTGCAAGTTGGTTTTTTAAATTAAAAGTTAAAGACAAAGAAGAGTTTAATTCTTTAATGTCCAAAGATGAGTATGACAAATTTTGTAAGGAAAATCCAAATTAAATGATTGATGATAATTCAAAAGAATTCATAAAAAGACATATAGGCCCTTCAGATGAAGATCAGTCCAAAATGTTAAATTATGTGGGATATAAATCTCTCAAAGATTTAATGATAAATACTGTGCCAGAAAAGATCTTGCTAAAAGAGGATCTAAAAATAGATGAACCATTATCTGAAAATGATGCTTTAAAAAAATTAAAATTAATTTCAAAAAAAAATAAAATTTTTAAAAATTTTATTGGTATGGGATACTATAATTCTATTACTCCTAATGTAGTTTTAAGAAATATTCTTGAAAACCCAGGATGGTACACTTCCTACACACCTTATCAGCCTGAAGTTGCTCAAGGACGTCTTGAAATGCTTTTAAATTTTCAACAAACAATAATTGATCTCACAGGAATGGATATTGCAAATGCTTCTTTATTAGATGAGGCGACTGCAACTGCAGAGGCAGTAGGTCTATCTCAAAGATTGGATAAAACAAAATCAAAAAAAATATTTATATCAAGTAATTGTAACCCTCAGACAATAGATCTTATTAAAACTCGAACAGATCCTTTTGATATAGAATTAATTATAGGTGATGAAAAACAAGAGCTCGTAAAAATTAATGAAAATATTATCTGTGGAGTTTTATCTTACCCTAGAACTTTAGGAGACGTTATAGATCCTAGCGAAAGTATAAGTCAAATTCATAAGAAAAATGGAAAAGCTATTTTAGTTTGCGATTTACTTGCATTGACTAAATTAAAAACACCCGCTGAACTCGGGGCTGACATTGCAGTCGGTAGTGCTCAAAGATTTGGTATTCCTATGGGATATGGAGGGCCTCACGCAGCTTTTTTCGCTACTAAGGAAGAATTTAAAAGATCAATGCCTGGGAGAATCATTGGTGTTTCAAAAGATCGCCACGGAAAAAAAGCATATAGGCTATCTTTACAAACTAGGGAGCAACATATCAGGAGGGATAAAGCGACAAGCAATATTTGTACTGCTCAAGCATTATTGGCAATAATTTCTGCGGCTTTTGCAATTTACCATGGTCCTGATGGAATACTTAAAATTGCTAATAGAACTTCTAAATTAGCGAAAATATTTGCAGACGAAATTGTAAGAGGTGGATATCAAATTTTGTCAGACCATTTTTTTGATACTGTTACAATTAAAACAAATGAAAAAACAAACTCAATATTTCAAGCTGCATTAAAAGAAAAGATTAATTTAAGAAAAGTTGATGAAAAAAACATATCTGTTGCATTTGATGAAGCGAAAAAACTTTGTGATGTAAACTGTCTATTAAAGATATTTGGAATTTCCAAAACTATTAAACAGGATGTAAAAGTTGAACTGGATAATATTCCAAAAAATCTTTTAAGAACATCAAAATACTTAACTCACCCTGTTTTTAACAAATATCATTCTGAAACTGAAATGCTCAGATATTTAAAAAAACTTGAGGATTGTGATATTGCGCTAAACAGATCTATGATCGCATTAGGCTCTTGCACAATGAAACTTAATGCAACAGCAGAACTAATGCCTATTACTTGGAAAGAATTTTCATTGCCACACCCTTTTGTACCTACTAGCCAAATGGAAGGTTATAAAACACTTTTTAAAGATTTGATTAATGACCTTAAAGAAATTACTGGATTTGACGCTGTTTCATTACAACCAAATTCTGGAGCTCAAGGCGAATATGCTGGTTTAATGACGATTAGAAAATTTCATAAAAATAATAAACAAGAAAATAGAGATGTTTGCTTAATTCCAAATTCAGCTCATGGAACTAATCCGGCTAGTGCCCAAATGTGCGGAATGAAGGTCGTGGTCGTTAATTGTGATAAAGATGGAAACGTAGATATTAACGATCTCAAAGATAAAGCAGAAAAGTACTCGAAAGATTTAGCTGCTTTAATGGTAACTTACCCTTCAACACATGGAGTTTTTGAGGAGAAGATAATTGAAATTTGTGAGGTTATTCATAAACAAGGTGGACAAGTTTATATGGATGGAGCAAATCTCAATGCCTTGGTGGGAGTCGCTAAACCAGGAAAATTTGGACCAGATGTTTGCCATATTAATTTACACAAAACATTTTGCATACCACATGGTGGAGGTGGACCAGGAATGGGACCAATAGCTTGCGCTAAACATTTAGCTGATTTTTTACCAAGACATAAAATCATTAAAGAGTCTGGACCAAAAAATGGAATGGGAGCAGTTTCAGCAGCTCCTTGGGGAAGCTCAAGCATTCTTCCAATATCTTGGATGTATATTAAAATGATGGGAGCAGAGGGATTAAAAAAAGCATCTCAAGTTTCAATTTTAAACGCAAATTATATTTCAAAAAAATTATCTTCAGATTATAAAGTTTTATATACAGGAAATAATGGAAATGTTGCGCACGAATGTATAATTGATATAAGGCCAATCAAAGCTAGTTCAGGAGTTTCAGAAGAAGATTTAGCAAAAAGATTAATTGATTTCGGTTACCATGCACCAACTATGTCTTGGCCAGTTGCTGGAACTATTATGATAGAACCAACTGAAAGTGAAAATTTGGAAGAAATAGATAAGTTTTGTAATGCATTAATTCAAATTAAAAAAGAAATTAATAAAGTTGAGTCTCAGAAATTTGATCAAATTGATAATCCATTAAAAAACGCTCCACATACTTATGTTGAATTAGCATCTAATGAGTGGAAACATAGTTACACCAGAGAGGAGGCGGCTTTTCCTAATGAGTATGTAAAAAATAATAAATATTGGGCGCCTGTCGCTAGAGTGGATAATGTTTATGGTGATAGAAATCTAGTTTGCTCTTGTCCTTCTATGGATGAGTACAAAGAAGAAGCTGCATAAAAAAACCCTCTCTTTATAAGAGAGGGTTTTTTAGTTTTCTTAAATTTTTAATATTAAAAATTATAGACTACTGATAGCTTGAAACCTTCTGTGTCGATATCACCACTAACTGTGTTACTAGTCGCAGAAACTATTGATAATGTATCGAAATTCATTGCTTCATAAGCAAACTTGTAATTTAGACCAGCGTCAGAACCTGATTTAAAGCCTAAACCATAAGTTACACCATCTATTGAACTGTTACCATAAGATTGAACTCCAGACTCTATTGTATTTACATCGGCTTCGGAGTAACCAACTTTAGCAAACAAATTTGAATAAAATGGTACTTCGAGGTAAACTGTCATCAAATTTTCTATTTCAGCATTCGCTGTATAGTCTGTGCTTGTATCCTCGTTTGTTCCTGAAGTAGGAGTTTCAGTTCTACTTTGCAAGTTTTTACTTACATCGGCAGATCCTGGTACAACATCAAATCCTAAAGTTACTGGATAAGCGTCGAATGTGTATTCTGCAAAAATTGACCCAGCTGCAACACCATTGTGGCTAACTGAACCTGTATTTGTATTAGAACCTGAATTCGTGTCGCTTGTTGATGTTACCTCTTTTACATCAGCATCTATGTTAAAAAATGTTCCAGAAACACCCACACCAAAGCTGCCTGCAAAAACAGACGTGCTTAATAGCATTGAAGTCGCTAGAGCAATTAAATATTTTTTCATAGTATATACTTTCTTATTAACTTATTATTATCGATAAGCTCATTTTTTAAATAAATTTAGCCATAATGTCCATCAATTAAGGGTTGTTGGGTAATAAGAATTGTTGAAAAATGATGATTTTACAAGCTTTTTGTGTTGTAAAAAAGCAACTATAAAGATAATTATTAATTTATTACATTTGCTCTAAAATATTGATTTTCTGTTCTTTTTGCGTTTTTTTAGGTGCTTTTTTACTTCGATATTAAGTTTATTAAGATCTTTGGATTGAAGATTTCTTAAATTTTGAACTATTTTTAAAAATCTCTCTGATTCTCTTTTACTTATTATTCCTTCAGTTAGTGTTTTGAATTTTTCAATATATTGTTTTCGTTTAAAAGGTCTAGATCCAGCTGGGTGAGCGTCAGCAACACTTATTTCATCTGAAATTGATTTGCCATTTTTCATTTTAATTATTACTTTTCCTCCAAAACATTTTTTATTTGGATCCGGGTTGTGATATTTTTTTGTCCACCTAGGATCTTCTTTTGTTGAAATCTTACGCCAAAGCTTAAATGTGCTTGTTTTTCTTGCCCTAGTTGGTAAATAAGACTTTACATGATGCCAATGTCCATCTTCTAGAGCTACAGCAAAAATGTACATTATAGAATGATCAAGTGTTTCTCTGCTTGCATTAGGATCCGTTTTTTGTGGATCATTTGCACCTGTGCCAATTACGTAGTGAGTATGATGGCTGGTTTCAATTATTATCTTTGATATCTTTGAAAAGTCTTTAATTTTTTTATTCAGTCTTATTGCTAAATCGATTAAAGCTTGTGATTGATATTCAGCAGAATGTTCTTTGGTATAAGTTTCTAGAATTGCTTTTTTTGGTTCATTAATTCTTGGCAAAGGAACAATATATTTCTTTTTTGGTCCTGACAAAACATATGCGATTACACTATCTTCTCCCTCATAAATTGGGCTAGGTGCTCCTTCACCTCTCATACACCTATCTACTGCTTCAATTGCAAGTTTGCCAGCATGCGCAGGCGCAAATGCTTTCCAACTGGAAATTTCTCCTTTTCTAGATTGTCTTGTTGAAATCGTAGTATGTAATGCTTGTTGAACAGATTGATAAATTGTCTCTATGTTTAACTTTAATAAAGTACCTAATCCTGCAGCAACGCTAGGACCTAAGTGAGCTATATGATCTATTTTATGTTCATGTAGACAAATGCCTTTAACTAAATTTACTTGAACTTCATACCCAGTTAGAATACCTTTTATAAGATCCATGCCACTGCATCCTTTTTGTTGAGCAACAGCCAATATAGCTGGTATGTTGTCTCCTGGATGACTGTAATCTGCTGCTAAAAAAGTATCATGATAATCTAATTCTCTTACAGCCGTACCATTTGCCCAAGCTGCCCATTCACAATCTACTTTAACTTTTGAATTTAGGCCAAAAACATTTGCTCCATTTTTTCTTGGATGTGCTAAAGCCATTTGTCTTGCAGAAATGACTGGTTTCCTATTATAAGATGCTATAGCTACAGATGCGTTATCAATAATTCTATTAATAACCATTTCAACAGCATCTTTATTTACCTTAGATTTATCTGATGCTATCTCTGCTATTTTCCAGGCTAACTGATCTTTCTTTTTTAAATTAGCTTTTGATGGATGTACTTTTACAGTTATATTTCTCATTAATTTAACATATTTCTAAGAACGTACTGAAGGATTCCACCATTCTTATAATATTCAACTTCATTTTGAGTATCAATTCTACAAAGTACTTTAATAGTCTTACTTGTTCCGTCTTTATATTTTATTTCGCACGATACTTCCTCTCTTGGTTTAACACCCTTATCTATGTCAACTACTGTAATTAACTCAGTGCCAGTAATTTTCAATTTTTTTCTATCGAAGCCTTCTTTAAATTGAAGAGGTAAAACACCCATCCCGATTAAATTAGATCTATGTATTCTCTCAAAGCTCTCCGCAATTACAGCCTTAATGCCTAGAAGTTTTGTGCCTTTTGCTGCCCAATCTCTAGAAGAACCAGTGCCATATTCTTTCCCTGCTATCACAACTAAGTCATTTCCTCTTTTTTTATATTCAACGGCAGCATCATAAACACTCATAACTTTCCCCTCTGGTTGTAAAGTAGTAAATCCGCCTTCTGTGCCTGGCGCCATTTCATTTCTAATTTTTATGTTACCAAATGTGCCTCTCATCATTACTTCATGATTTCCTCTTCTAGCCCCATAAGAATTAAAGTCTTTTTGTTGGACCTGGTTTTTCATAAAATAATCTCCAGTGGGGCTATCTTTTTTAATATTTCCTGCTGGAGAGATATGATCAGTAGTAACTGTGTCAGCTAATAGAAGTAATAACCTTGCATCCTTGATTGGTTTAAATCCTTCTGGCCGATCTGACAAATTATCAAAAAAAGGAGGTTTTTTTACGTAAGTAGAATTATCTTCCCAATTGTAGATACTACTATCTACAGTTTTTATTGCACTCCATTCTTTAGGTCCTTCTGAAACATTTGAATAGCGATCAATAAACATCTCTGCATTAATAGATTTTAACATTATGTCTTCAATTTCTTTATTACTCGGCCAAATATCTTTTAAAAATACTTCTTCACCTTCTCTGTCAGTGCCAAGAGAATTTTTATACATGTCAAAATTCATATTACCGGCCAAAGCGTAAGCAACTACAAGCGGTGGAGAAGCAAGATAATTTGCTTTAACATCTGGACTTATTCGTCCTTCAAAATTCCTATTCCCTGATAAAACTGAAACTGCATATAAATTTTCTTTGTGTATCGCATCAGAAATATTCTTATTTAGTGGTCCAGAATTTCCAATACATGTTGTACAACCATAACCAACTAAATTAAATCCAAGTTCATCTAAATATTTATTTAAACCTGCTTTTTCTAAATAGTCTGTAACTACTTTAGATCCTGGAGCCAAAGAAGTTTTTACCCATGGTTTAATTTTTAAACCTCTTTCTGTCGCTTTTTTTGCAAGTAGTCCCGCGCCAATCATTACACTTGGATTTGAAGTGTTGGTGCAAGAAGTAATAGCCGCTATTACGATATCTCCATCGGTAATTTTGAAATCAGCGCCAGAAACTTCTGCTTGGATAGGTTTTTCTCTCTTTGTGTTTTCTTTGTAAGCTTTGGCAAATCTAGTTGAAGATTCTGTTAACAAAACTTTATCTTGTGGTCGTTTAGGGCCAGAGATACTTGGAACTACGGTGCTAATATCTAAAGATAAACTATCAGTGAACTCCATGCCTTTACTTGCCCATAGACCTTGTGCTTTTGAATATTTTTCTACAAGTTCAATTGTTTCTTTATCTCTGCCAGAAAGTTTTAAGTATTTTAAAGTTTCTTCATCTACTGGAAAAAAACCACACGTTGCACCATACTCTGGAGCCATATTTGCTATTGTAGCTCTATCAGCTAATGTAAGATTTTTTAAACCTTCTCCATAAAACTCTACAAATTTTCCTACTACACCTTTTTTTCTCAGCATTTCAACAATTGCTAGCACTAAGTCAGTGGCTGTTAATCCTTCAAGCAATTTTCCTTTGATCTCTACTCCAATAACTTCTGGGATTAACATAGAAATAGGTTGACCCAACATAGCTGCCTCTGCCTCTATTCCCCCAACACCCCATCCCAGAACTGACAATCCATTGACCATTGTCGTATGACTGTCTGTTCCAACTAAGGTGTCTGGATAAGCATAAAGATCCTTACCACTTTTTGATGACCAAACTACTTTAGCTAAATATTCTAGATTAACCTGATGACAAATACCTGTTCCTGGAGGTACAACTCTAAAATTATCAAAAGCTTTTTGACCCCATTTAAGAAAGGCATATCTTTCTTCGTTTCTTGCAAATTCTTTTTCAACATTTTGATTAAATGATTTACCGGAAGCATATTCATCCACCATTACTGAGTGGTCAATTACTAAGTCAACTGTAGATAATGGGTTAATTTTATTTGGATCTTTATTTTTTTCTTTAACAGCATCTCTCATCGCTGCAAGGTCTGCAATGGCAGGAATGCCTGTATAATCTTGTAATAAAGTTCTTGCAGGTCTGTAAGCTATTTCTGTATTAGATTTTTTATTTTTAAGCCACTCTTTCAAAGCTAAAATTTGTTTTTTATCTACAGTTACATCATCTTCATATCTTAGAAGATTTTCTAGTAAAACCTTAAGTGATTTTGGTAGGTTGGAAATTCCTTCTAAACCATTTTTCTCAGCAATTTTTAAATTAAAAATTTTATAATCTTTACCTGAAGAATTTATAGTATCTAAAGAATTAAAGGAGTTTTTACTATTAAATTTCATGCGCTATACATAGATCAAAATTACACAAACGATAAGCAAAAAAGACATTGTATAATTAAAATTCTTTATAAATTTATCACTTGTGGCAAATTTTCTCAAATATTTTCCCATTAAACACCATGCAGCCTGACTTCCAACAGCCATAAAAAAAAATATAGTAGTTAAAATAATAGAGTCTTTTATAAAATTTTCTTGAGGGTTTATAAACATTGCAATAGCAGCAAGTGCTATAATTATGCTTTTAGGGTTTACGAATTGGAAAAAAAAAGTATTTAAAAAAGTTATTGGTTTAGGACTTACTTTTTTTAACTTATTTGATGAAAATGAAATTTTATAAGCCATAAAGAGCAGGTAAATAGATCCAAGAAATTTTATTATTTTTTGAAGTATTTCAAGTCTTTGAAAAACTATAACTGAACCAGCTTGCAAAAATATTACCAAAATAGTCCATCCGATAATGACTCCTAACATAGTAGGAATTGTTTTTTTGACCCCAAAGTTAAAAGCAGTATATGAGGTCATTATATTATTTGGTCCAGGCGATAGTGAAGCAACAATACCAAATAATAGTAATGAAATTAATTGGGATGACATCTCAAGCGATATCTAATCCATTTTCGGTCTCCTTTGAAGGATGTATTAAAACAACCTTACCATCTTTCTCTATAGCACCTAAAATTAATACTTCAGAAACAACGCCTGCGATATTCTTAATTGGAAAGTTACAAACACCAATTACTTGTTTGCCTACAAGATTTTCCGCATTGTAATAATGAGTAATTTGAGCAGAGGATTGTTTTATACCGACCTCTTTTCCAAAGTCTACTTTTACGATCAATGAAGGTTTTCTAGCTTTTTCGTTTTTTTTCACTTCTAAAACTGTACCAACTTTTATTGTAACTTTTTTAAAATCTTCATATGAAATTTCCATAAATTTTCCTCATGTTAAAATTTTTTAAAAACACTATTTAATGCTTTTTGTTGTGACTTGTAAAATTTTATTTTTTTAAGTCTTCCTAATACAAATGCATTCGTACCGCCAGGTGTCTGTGATTCTGAAACAAGTTTTTTTAGAGATAATTTTTTTTTATAAATTGAGTCTTCTGATAAAGCTAAAAAAAGTTCTCTTGTATAGTTTTCAGCTTCTTTTCTTTTTATTCCTTTTGAAACTAACCAATTACTTGAAGATAGAATCAAATTATAATATGACGCCATAAATGATGAAGTTGACCAAAAAGCTTTGGATAATTTTTCATTTTTGACTTCGAAAACTTTTCCTAGATGTTTAAAAAAAAATTTTAAACTTTTGTCTGAAGAACAAATAATTATTGGTCCTTTTTTCATTCCTATAAAAGGAAGAGGTATAACGCGTGATATATTTTTATTTTTTGTATAATTTCTTAAATTTTTTAAATTTATTGTTGAAATAAAGCTAACAATCTTTTTATCTTTTTTAAATTTAAGTTTTTTTAAGATTTTATGTCCAACCTGAGGTGTAATTGCTAAAAAAATCAATTTAGAATTATCTATTAATTGTTGATTATTTTTTGAAATTATTATTTTTTTAAATCTTTTACTTAACTTTTTTGCTATAATTTTATTACGAGGAGATATAAAAATTTTTTTAATCTTTAATTTAGATTTAAAAATACCCTCAATAACTGAAGAGGTAATGTGGCCTGTTCCTAAAAAACCTAAATTCATGAATTATGCAGAATAACCAAGCTATACCGTTTAATAAAGAAAATTTTAAACAAATAATTTCAATAGAGTTTGCGTTAGTCATTGTGGTTTCAATCCCTAGCGCTATTTTAGCAGACTTCTTTAATATTCCTCTAGCTTGGTTTTTGGGGCCAATGTTAGCTACATCAGTAGCTTCTCTATTTGGATTAAATATAAAAATGCCAAAACTGGTACTGTCAACAATATTAATTTTGTTGGGTCTTTATATAGGAAATTATATCGATAAAAATCTATTTTCTCAAATGCACCAATGGGCTTGGACATCCTTAATTATGCTAATTTATATTATTATCAGCGTTCTCATAGTTTCAAAATATCTTCAAAAATTTTCTAAATATGAAAGAAAAACTTCTGTCTTTTCAGCTGCGCCAGGTGCCTTAGGACCTCTAATGATTTTAGCGGAAGATGAAAAAAAAACTGATTTAAGTCAGGTGGCAACTTCTCATTTAATTAGATTGATAATAATTATTACTGTTTTTCCATTTATTGTTAATAGTTTTTACGATGTTGAAAGTTTAAAAATTTCAGAAGAAATTTCTAAAGACCAAAATATTATTCATTTGATCTTACTTATTATATCTTCCATTTTTTTTATTTTAATATTCGATAAGATAAAAATCCCTGCTGCATTGTTATCTGGAACTTTATTAGCTAGCGGTATATTACAAATTACTGAGATTGCTACATATAAATTTTCAGTAAATATTGTTGATTATTGTTTACTTATTTTAGGGGCTTCAGTTGGATGCAGGTTTGCTAATAAAACCTTTAATGAGATAGCAAGAAATGCTTGGCACAGTTTCATAGCAACATTTTTATTAGTTGTTTTAGGTCTTGCCGCTGCTTTTGCTGCAAGTCTCGTAATTGACAAAAATTTTTTTACTTTAATTCTTTCTTACTGCCCTGGAGGTATTTATGAAGTTGCTGTAATTGCAATATTTTTTAATCTTGATCCTGAATTTGTTTCTTTTCACCATATAATTAGACTTTTGATGATCTTATTTATTGTTCCCTTAATATTAAAAATTATTGAAAAAAAAACCTAAATTAATCAATCTAATTTTGACATCTGCTAATCAATGCGTTTTAATCTTGTCATGGTAAATTTAGTGGACTTAATAGGAAGAATTTTGATCTCTTCAGTTTTTTTATTGTCTGGATATAATAAGATTTTTAGTTATGACAGTACAGTGACTTGGATGGAAGGATACGGTGTTCCAGGTTTTTTATTATGGCCTACAATTATATTAGAAATTATTTTACCAATACTCATAATCATTGGTTACAAAACTCAATTATCCGCAATCCTTTTAGCAATTTTTTCCATAGCAACGGCTATAATTTTTCATTCAGATTTCTCCAATCAAATGCAAATTGTTGCATTTCTAAAAAATTTAGGTTTAGCTGGAGGTTTCTTGTTTATATCAATAAATGGCCCTAGAGATTTTGCAATAGAAAAAAAGAAGAAATTTGTAAGGCTATAATTTTTTCTTAAAAAAACTATTATATATTTGCCAGCTTACAATTACTAAAATAACAATCATTATACATAACGTAAGAGGCCTATCCCAAAGGAAAGACCAAGATCCATCGCTTATAAGAAGAGATCTTCTTAAATTTTCCTCCATCAAACCACCAAGTACAAATGCTAAAATCAAAGGGGGCATAGGAAAATCGTAAAGCCTTAAAATAGTAGCTACGACAGCGATACCAATCATTAAAAATATATCAAAATTATTAAAAGACATGAGATAAATCCCAGTCACTGAAAAAAATAAAATCATTGGAATTAAAAAAGTCCTAGGAACTGCAAGCACTCTTGCAATATATGGGATTAAAGGAAGATTAAGAATCAAAAGCACAACCATTCCAATATACATAGACATTATAACCGACCAGAAAATTTCAGGATTAGTTTCATATAATCTTGGCCCTGGTTGGATGCCAAATCCTAATAATGCTCCAAGCATTACTGCTGTAGTTCCACTTCCCGGAATACCTAATGTAAGTAGTGGTACAAAAGATCCAGAGCATGCTGCGTTATTAGCTGTTTCTGGTGCCGATAAACCTTGCACACTTCCTTTGCCAAATTTCTCTTTTTCATCACTTTTAACAAAGTTTCGTTCCATACCATAAGCCAAGAAAGATGCTATAGTTGCCCCTGCTCCAGGCAATACTCCAACAATAAATCCTAAAATGGAAGACCGAGGAATAGTCACTGCCATTTGTTTTGTTTCCTCTTTATTTACTTTGATTGATCCTAGATCAGTTAACGAAATTTGTTTTGCAGCCTTTGAAGGGTCATTACCTTTTATAATAATTGTTAATGCTTCACTCATTGCAAAGGTTGCCATTACAACTAGAACAAAACTAATACCATCCGATAAGTTCATATTGTTAAATGTAAATCTTGGAATATCAGATAAAGTATCTTGTCCGACAGATGCTAACATTAAACCTAATACACACATCATCATAGCTTTTAAAAAATTGCCTTTTGAAGAAAAAGCAGCAACTGCTGTTAGACCTAAGATCATTAAACCAAAATAGTCTGGTGATCTAAATGATAAACTAACTTTTGACAAACTTGGTGCTGCAATTAGTAAAAAAATTGCTGAGATAGTTCCACCCGCAAAAGAACTATACGCAGCAATTGCTAGTGCTTTACCCGCTTTACCTTGTTGTGCCATTGGATAACCATCAAAAGAAGTGGCTACTGTTCCAGGTACACCTGGCGCATTTATTAAGATAGAGGAAGTAGAACCACCAAATACAGCACCATAATAAACTCCAGCCATTAAAATTAAACCTGTTGCAGGGTCAAAACCGTAAGTAATTGGTATCATTAATGCAATTGCTGTCATTGGACCTAAACCAGGTAGCATTCCAATAATGGTTCCAGCAAAACACCCTATCATCACCATCATAAGGTTTTGAAAAGACAAAGCAGTGTTTAATCCTATTAGAATTCCTTCGATCATCCCATTATTCCTATGTATTTTAATAATGGATCTCTAAGGTAAACAGCCAAAATACCATGTAAGAGATACATAAAAATTGCTACAAATGGAAAAGAAAAAATTAAGATATATTTCCATCTTCTTTCGCCCAAAAAGTAATACGAAAAAACTAAAAAAAGTGAGGTTGATAAAAAGAATCCAACTTTAAGTATTGTTGCTCCATAAACAATCATTGTGAAAACCAATAAAATTGTTTTCTTAAATTCTAGATATGTTGGATCAACTTTGATTGGTTTGTTATCTGGTAAAACTATCTTTAAACCAGAAAAAAACATTCCAGCATAACCTAAATAAATTGGAAAAGTTTTAGCGTTAAAAGGGGCACCTTCATCAAAGGCAAAAACTTGTATTTGATAGGCAGTATATAAATAAAAGGCTGATATAACAAAGAAGAGCAGCGAAATAATTTTTACTGAATTTATTTTCACTGCTCTTCCTTAAAGTTAGTTAACTAGATAACACCTAGTTTTTTCATTAACTTTGTCATTTCTTTTGTTTGTTTTTTTAAGAAACTGTCGAATTTACTTCCTGGATTGTAAATATTTACCCAAGCATTTCTTTTTCTAACTGTTTCCCATTCTGGAGTTTTTTGAACATCGCCTAACATTTTGGCAATCTTCTTAACATCTCCACTTGGCATACTCTTAGGAGCAAAGAAACCTCTCCAATTAACAAACTGAACATCGTATCCTTGTTCTTTTAAAGTTGGAACTTCTGGAGCATCCCCTACTCTATTAGGAGCTGTAATACCAATAATTCTCACTTGGTCTCTAGCACCCATTACTTCTCCCAAACCAGTTGAAAGAATTTGAGTTTCTCCTGATAAAAGTCCAGCTAAAGCTTTTCCACCAGCATCGTAAGGCACGTAAACTACATTATTAGGATTCGCTCCAGCCTCTTGAAATGCAAGTGCGCCAATTAAGTGGTCCATACTTCCTCTTACAGAACCACCAGCCATTTTGATTGACTTGGGATCTTTTTTATATGCATCCACTACATCTTTGAAATTTTTGTACGGTGAATTTTTAGCAACTGCGATTGCTCCGTAGTCACCGATTACACCAGCAATTGGCTTTACATCTTTGTAAGACAATACACCAGAACCTTTAACGTATCCTTTGTGTCTAGTGATTGATCTTAATACTAAAGGTGTTGATTGAACTAATATAGTTCCCTCTGGCTTCGTATTTATTATGTAAGATAGAGCTTTTCCTCCACCACCACCTGACATGTTTTCAAATGAAGCACTTTTTAAAAAACCAGCTTTTGTTAAAGCCTCACCAGTTCCTCTAGCAGTCCCATCCCAACCACCACCAGCACCACCACCGATAATAAAATGTAACTTATCAATTGCAAAACTAGTTGATGAGATTGAAGTTAAAAGAACAGTAGCAAAAACTAAGCTAATTAATTTTTTCAAATTATTAAACATATTATTTTCCTCTGTTATTAATTAATTAATTTAAATATTAAAAATGAATGAGAGAGCAGAGTCAACTAGTCTTAATTGAAAAAAGTTCCTCTGATTCTAAGCAATTCTCTGCTCAAATTGGTGTTTTCTTTAAATGGTTTTCTCCCATGAAGCCAAAAATAATTGTTAGAAAATATCGTGGATCCAATAGGTAATGGAAATTCTATCTTATTTTTACTCTCTTCTAAACAATCTGACAATCTTTGTAAAAATAATCCTTGTTGCATGTTTTTTGGCTCCGGAAACTGGTCTATGTAAGAAATAATAGGTTTACCTTTCTTGTCTTTTTTAAAAACTGGGTGCTCTACTTTATAATCTATATTTTTACTTTTTGGAGATCCCCAGGTAAAATTTTGTTGTCCTACAGGATTATTACTTAATTCATCTAAATGTTCCCAATCATCTAAATGTAGAATAACACTTTCGCCACCAGAAACTCCCTGTTCTTCCATTTTGGTCATAATTAACCAGTCTGTTTTTTCTTTAACGAAAGTACCATCAGTGTGGAGATCTAAATTAGTGTAAGCTTTTCTTAAATAAGAATCACTACTGTCTTGATGCTTAACATGAAATCTTGCGTAATACTTTCCCGTCATAGAGTCAAAATTTGGATTTCCTACTAAATATGCTAGTCCCGTTGAAAGTTTAACTAAAAAATCTTTATCAAATTTTTTATTATTGATTTCTGGTTCAATAATAGCTGTACCGGATTCTCTGTCATTTAATATCTTAACTAAAGATTTGCTAAGTTTGCCTTCAAAAATCTCATCTAAACTTTTAGCTAAAGTAAATCTTGAAAAAGGTTTGTACTCTAATGAAGTTATAGTATGTTTTTTAAAAGGAAAAATAAGCTTATCTAAACTATTTTCTTTTAGTCCTATAACTTTTACTCTTTTAGACTTATTGTGATCTTTAATTTCTAAACTCATATTCTTGTTAATACAGATAAAAGTATAGCAGAAACTATTGTTGGAACTACTAGATTTTTTTTTGTTACAATAAAGATAATGATGCAGATTACTAATACCGCTACTCTTATAAAAAGATATGATTCGGCTAGCACTCCTGCAGGAAATATAATCATTCTGCCTAATAATGCTGCTAAAGTTGAATAGGCAACACAATTAAACCACTGAAATATCTGAGATTTAACACTTACTTTTTCTGAAGTCAGAGCTCCCATAAAACGAGAGATAAATGTTGCTAGCGAAGTGGCTATAATTGCTAGAATTATTATTTGACTACTTGCCATTTTTTTCTCCAAATAAAAAAGCGACTGTTCCACCAATTAAGCCTGCAAATAGTAAAGCCCATTCTGTTGAAGCTAAATAAATTAGAGGACCCAATATTGTTCCTCCGATAACAGCAATAGATATATTTAAGTTTTTCATTGCACCGATCATCATACAAAAGAAATAAACTGGGTTAACAATCGCTAAACCAATTAGCATATCTTTATTTAAATAATCAGCTAAAAGATAACCTAATACTGTCATTAAAATTGCAGTTGACCAAGTACCAATACCTATCCCAATCCAAAAATCTATTCTGTGTTTTTTGTTTACTTTTTTGTACCTATCTTTAGCAATTAACCAAGATGTTACTGCTAGGAAATGACATGATAAATAATATTTCCATTTCGGTTGAGTTTTATGTTCTAGTAATGGAAATAAAGAAACCGTCATTGGATAAAGTCTAAAGTTTACTAACCACACTGCTAAAAATATGTTTACTATAGATGCACCAACTAATAAGGACTCAGCCATTACTAACTGACCGGGTAATGCATAAGTAAACAAACTTGAAGCAGCACTTTGTTGTAAATTAAAACCAGCATCTTTTAACAAAGCACCTAATGCTATAAAACATGCCGCTAATGGTATAGCTGGACTTTTAGAACCTTGTAATGATTTTAAACCTTTTAGAAATACTTTTAAATTTATCATCCACCAAGGAATAATCTTCCTACGTCTGGATTTTTTAATAAATCATCACCTTTTCCTGCAATAGCAGTTTGACCTGAAACTAAAACATATCCAATATCCGCAAACTCTAAACCTTTTTTTGCATTTTGCTCTACAAGTATAATCGTTTTCTTCTCAGCTTTTTGAAGATCATCTAAAATTTCAAAAACCATATTAATGTATTTAGGTTCCAAACCAATTGAAGGTTCGTCTACTAATAATACTGAAGGTTTCATAACTAAAGCTCTAGAGATTTCTAACAATCTTCTTTCGCCACCTGATAAAACTTTTGCAGGTTGATTTCTTCTATTTCTTAATCTTTCATATTTTTGAAAAATTCTTTCAGCTTCTTCATAAGCTTCGTCCTGTTTATCTTTAATATAACCACCCATTAAAAGATTTTCCTCAACTGTCATGTCAGGAAATACTGAATTATCTTGTAAGATGTAAGCTATACCAACTTTACTGAGTTTTTGTGCAGGAGTTAATTTTGTAATTTCATCGCCTTCTAGTTCAATTTTTCCATCAAAAATATTCGTGAAGCCATAAATAGAATGGAGTATTGTTGATTTCCCTGCTCCATTAGGTCCTATTAAGCACAAAGATTGTGCCTTACCAACAGTCAAATCAAAGTTGTGCAGGATTTCCATTTTTCCATACCCCGCATTTAAACCTCTGATAGTTAGATGTACATCATTAGGAGATAATCTATTAAGGTCTTCTAAACCAGGTGCTTTTCCTAAAACATCATATTGATTTGCCATTACTGAGCTCCTAAATAAGCATCAACAACCCGCTTGTCGTTTTTAATTTGATCAGGTGAACCCTCTGCTAACATTTTTCCATGAGCTAAACAGAAAATTTTTTGCGCCAAACTCATAATCACTTTCATATTGTGCTCTATAACTAGTAAAGTTATTCCATAATCTTTATTTATTTTTATCAATCTATCAATTATTCCATTAATTAAAGTCGGGTTAATTCCAGCTGTAGGCTCGTCTAATAAAAGCATTTTAGGTTCATTCATTAAAGCCATTGCTAATTCTAGTAATTTTTGCTGTCCAAATGATAGATCTCCTGCTCTCAAATTTCTTTTTTGGTATAGGCCTACAAAATTTAAAAGATTTTCTGCTTTCTCAGTAAGTTCAGCAGGCACCTTTGCAAAAATAAATCCAGAGTCACTTGCCTTGTGACTTATCAACATGTTCTCTACACAATTTAGTTTTGAATAAATTCTTGTTTGTTGAAAAGTTCTTAACAAACCAAGTTTGGCTACTGCTGGGACAGGCATTTCGGATACCTCTGTATTATTGAAAACTATAGATCCTTTATCTATTGGATGAGTTCCTACAATAGAATTAAATAAAGTAGTTTTGCCTGAACCGTTAGGTCCAATTAAACCAACAATTGATCCTTGTTCTACCGAAACAGAAATATCTACGTTGGCTTGCACACCGCCAAAAGATTTGCTTACACTTTTAACTTCTAAAATACTCATTTAAGTTCCACCTGTGATTTACGATCTTTTTCATCAATTACTTCACCAAATCTTTCAGGGTATTTTTCTCTTAACCAACCCATTAATCCTTCTGGGAAATAAACCACGATTACAACTATCAAAACTCCTAGCGCAACATATTGCCAACCTAATATAAAAGTCCAAAGACCTTCTTTGAAGAAGTGAAATAAAGTTGCACCAATAATTGGTCCCCATAAAGTTCCTTTGCCACCCAGTATTGCCATAAGAACCATGAATACTCCCATTTCTCTTCCATCAAATGCGACATCAGTAGAGTCTATGTATCCAATTAATCCACCCATAATTCCGCCGGCTAGACCACAGAAAAATGCAGAACACATCCAACCAACAATTTTATATTTCATTGTTTGAATGCCCATTGCTTCTGCTTTATCTTCATTATCTCTTATTGCATTTAAAATTAATCTAAATCTAGATCCGTAAATATATTTAACAAAAACAAATGCTACGACTAATACAAAAAAACTTAAGAAGTAGAAAAATTTTCCTCTTGCTTCAGGATCAACTATTTCTGCCGGAAAAGGTGGTGTAGTAAAACCTTGACCTGCTCCAATTATTTCTATACCTCCAGCAATTTCACCGGCTGCTATCCCTAAACCTAAAGTACAAATCGCGAAGTAATGACCTCTTAAACCTAAAATAGCATAGCCTATTGCACCGGCAACAATGGTAGGAATAATAGCTGCAACTAATAACCCAACACCTATTCCTTGAAAATATTGTGATGTAGTATGCACAAATGTTTTTTCACCACCACTTTCTGTCCACTCTGCCAATGGAAAAAACATCCCAACTTGAACTGATGCAGTTAGGTACATTCCAAGACCGTAGAAAAGGATGTTTCCAAAACTATTGTAACCCATTTCTCCACCTTGTAAATTCCAAGTCATCGCTAGAACGATCAAGACACAAAGATATGTAAGCTGAACTTTAAAAGCAGAGAATAAATAAGGTGCAGCTAAACCTAAAATTATTAGGCCTGAATATAAGATTAGATCTTTTTGTTTTATGGCATTCATTTATTTTAAATATTCTCTTTTCTTTGAAAGTTTAAATCTTCTATAAACTAATATGAAGACTAGCAGCATAAATACCGCACCAATTCTAAATTCTGTTCCTAAAATATAATCTGCAAACTCTTCAAATAATCCTAAACCCATTCCTGAAACTGCTACTGCAGGCAAATTTCCAAGACCCGCAACAATAACTATCATAAAAGATCTGACTGTATATGGAAGTCCTACGTAAGGATGAAGAGTAAGCGTGATTGAAATTAAAGCTCCTGCTATTCCACATAATGCAGCGTTAATTCCAAAAGTTGCAGCATAAACTTTTTCAGTATCTACGCCTAGGATTTTTGCAGCTCTTGCATTTTGAGCTGTAGCTCTTATTGCTCGTCCAAGCCTAGATTTTTTCATATATATAACTAAACCGATTGCATATAAAACACTTATAAATGCAGAGAAGATTTTTGAATTTGGTAAAGTTACCGAATTATCAAATAACATTGTTGTTCCATATTCAGACTGTGCCACAACTACATCTGCACCAAAAATAAAATTCATTAATTGTTGAAATACGATGGCAATACCAAAAGTTGCTAAAATTGAAATAAATAGATCACGATCTACGACTTTATTAATAACTAATTTATATAGCGCCCAGCCAACAAAAAACATAATGATTGGAGAAACAATAACTCCCCAAGCTGGGTGGATTCCAGCAAGATACATGGTGTAAGCGATGTAGCCGCCAAGGATAACTAAATCACCTTGAGCAATATTAATTATATTCATCACGCCCCATTGCAGAGCCATACCGTATGCAATTAAAGCAAATAAAATACCTAAAAGAATCCCGTCCAATGAAGCTTGAACCATTAACATTGGAGCTTTAAAAATTAGAAAGTCCATAAAATTTATAAACTTATAAAAGAAAAGCCCCTAGAAAACTAGGGGCTTTTCAAATTATTTATAAATTATTAGCTTCTTTCAGACCACTTCGGGATCGGGTGGTAGAATTTGTCAGATGCCCACTTTGTTGGAGCTACAACTTTATTCTCACACGCATCACCTTTACATCTTACTTGGAATAAAATCATTGGTTTGGCAACGTTTTGACCACCAGGACCAAATTTAATATTTCCATAGAAAGTTTGCATTTCAGTAGTTTTAAGAGCATCTCTTACTTTATCTCTGTCAAAAGAATTTGCTCTTTCGAACGCATCTTTAAACACTAGTAAAGCAGCAGACGATTCAGCTGATTGGTATGGTGGAGCATAACCAAATTCTTTTTTAAAGTCTTTGTCATACTTTTTACCTGAACCAAAAAACTTATCTTTATAGCTTAAGTTTTTATGCCACTGAGAAGCACATAGTGCGTATTCTGATTTCTTTCCATGTTGTTTAGAAAGTTTTGCAGCATCGCAATGTGTCATCGCTAACATTGGAACATCAACTTTCATTTCAGATATTTGTCTGATTGCTGTTAATGCACCTTTTGTGTGGCCAGATACAACTAATACATCAGGTTTAGTTGCTTTAACTTTAGCTAATGTAGCAGCCATATCGTTTAACTCTTTTGGCAATTTGTCGTCAATAATGATTTCAGATCCAGTTCTTTTTGCTGCATCTAAAATGCCAAGTCTCACATCTTGTGAAAATGCATCTTGTTCAAATGCTTGTGCAATTCTTACTGGCTTTCCACCATTTTTTTCAACAGCAAGATCGATAGCTACTTCAAGGTATTGGTTAGCTGGTGATAATACCGCGAACAAATATTTATATCCTTTTGTAAATAAAGATCTTGATGCACCATTCGCTTCAACCATAGGAATTTTATATTTCTCGGTTACTGGTGCAATGGCTTTCGTTAAACCTGAGCTATATGGCCCAAGCATATAATGAACGCCATCTTGTTTAATTAATCTTTCAGCTAACTGAGCAGCTCTTTTAGGATTTGACTCATCATCATAATAGATAATTTCAAATTTATAGCTTTTTCCGCCAACTGTTACTCCACCCATGTTATTTATTCGTTCAACAGCCATGTTATAGCCATTTTGAGTGTGAACTCCGTTAGAAGAATATTTTCCTGTAAGAGATATCGCAGAACCTAACACTATATATTCACCTTCTACTTTTGCAAAAGAAGAAGAGATACTTGCTAGTGTTATTGTTATAGCTGAAATAAATATAGTAAATATTTTTACTAGTTTATTCATTAGTTCCCCTTTGTTAATTAATTAATTAATTATAAATATTAAAACAAGAAATGAAGATGAAAACAACAGTAAGAATTGATTAATAACTTTGTGAGGCCGCGACATATATTGCTAAAATAATTAATACACACGCAGAGATTGTATTTAAAACTTTTGGATTATCTTTTAACCATATGGATACTCTGTTAGCTGCAAAAGCATAGATCATCAAAGTCAAAAAATCTAAAGTTATATAAGTAATTATCAAAATTAAAAATTGAGCAGTGTAATTTGTAGTAAAATCAATAAAAGAGGTAAAAATTGTTCCAAAAAATATAATTGATTTTGGACTAAGACCTGCAACGAGAAAACCATCTCTGTAGAAAGAAAAAATAGACTTTAAATTTTTATTTCCAGAATTTATTATTTTAATTCTTGACGTGTAAGTGTCGTAAGCCAAATAGATGATATATAAAATTCCAGCCCATTTTAAAGTTTGAAGAATATCTGGATTGTCGCTTAAAAAAGTTCCTATAAAAAATACTACTAAAATCCCTTGGCACAAATTAGCAGATATGTCGCCAAAAGCTGTCCAAACAGACTTTTTTATACCATAGTTCAAAGTGTGGGAAACAATAACTACACGTGGAGGCCCTGGTGTAATGAATAAAAATAAAATTATTTGCAAAAAAATAAAAAAATCGTTTGGAAACATAAGAAAAGTAATTATATAGAAAATGATGAAGAAAAGAAGTTTAATTCCACAGACAAAGGTTAAGAACCCAGAACCTAAAGAAAAGGATGATAATTGGGTTATTTGGGCTGCATGGGCAGATCGTATTACTTTTGAGGAAATAAGAGAGAAAACTGGAAAAACAGAATCAGATGTAATCAAATTAATGAGAAAGACCTTAAGGCCAGGTTCTTTTAGACTTTGGAGAAAAAGAGTTCATAACACAAGTATTAAACATAGAAAAAAATTTAAACTTGGGCGAAAAAAACTCAGGGAAAAAATTAGAATTACTGATATATATTAACTATGAAAAAAGTCACAATGTATACTGGAGATCCTTGCTCATTTTGTGAAGCCGCAAAAGCTTTATTAAAAACAAAAAATGTTGAAATTGAAGAATTAAATATTTGGAAAGATCCAGCTAAAGCAAAAGAAATGTTGCAGAAAACAAATGGTGCGAGAACCATTCCTCAAATATTCATAGGGGATCACTACATAGGCGGAAACGATAAACTTCAAGAAGCAAATAGATGTGGTGAGTTAGATAAACTTTTAAAATCATAATGAGAAGAAGTTTCTTAAAGTTAATAGGAATGTCATTAATTTCTTCCTTGTTATTGCCCTATAGTTTAATAAAAGCTGCTGCCAAAACCCTTTTCAATAAAGACTTAACTGATGAGCAGAAAGATATAATGTTCAATGAAGGGACTGAAAGACCTTTTTCTAGTGAATTAAACAAAGAAAATAGAAAAGGTTTTTATCATTGTGCTAATTGTGGAGCTAAACTTTTTGCTTCAACTTCAAAATTTGATAGCGGTACAGGATGGCCCTCTTTTTCTGAAGCATTACCTGGAGCTTTTAAAACAAAAGTTGATCGTAAATTTGGAATGATTAGAACAGAATACCATTGTGCAAAGTGCGGAGTTCACCACGGTCACGTATTTAACGATGGTCCAACTACAACTGGGAAAAGATTTTGCAATAATGGTCTTTGTTTAATTTTTAAACCTTCAAATTAATATCTTCCAAAGTAGGCATTGAGTCGCCTGCCCCTAATTTTGTGGTTGAAAATCCAGCGACTTTGTTAGCGATTTCTAAACATTCGTCAATTTTCTTTCCTTTTAGTAATGCAAATGAAAAACCTCCATTAAAAGCATCTCCTGCACCCGTCGTATCAATAGCTTTATCTGTAGTTGCTTTTACGTATATTTCTTCCTTACCATCTGAGTAAAATAATCCTTTTTCCCCAAGAGTTATTATTACTTTTTTAATACCCATATCTATTAGTTTCTTTGCGCTAACTTTTGCATCATTTTCGTCATTGATTTTGACTCCAGTATAAAACTCTGCTTCAGTTTCATTAGGTGTAAAATAGTCAACCAACTTAAAAAAATCGTTACTTAGTTTACATGCTGGAGCAGGATTTAAAATGTTAATTAGTCCATATTCTTTTGCAGCTTTTAAACAATATAAAGTAACCTCTATTGGTATTTCTAATTGGGTTAAAAATATTTTCGAATGTTTAAATAAACTGGTGTCAATTTCCTTTATGTTTAAACTTGAGGGAGCGCCCCTTACAACAGTTATAGCATTTTTTCCGGTATTTTTATCAACATGAATACCAGCAACTCCTGTTTTATGTTCTTTTGAAATAATAATATTTGACGTATCTATATTATCTTTTTTTAGTTTATTTATTGCAAGTTTTCCGTAATCATCATCACCTAACTTAGAAATAAATTTTACTTTTCCTCCTAGCTTTGAGATTGCAATAGATTGATTACATCCTTTTCCACCTGGTCCTACATTGTAACTATCACCAAGTATTGTTTCCCCCATACTTGGAAGTTTATTTCCTAAAAAACTTATATCTGCAACAAATATTCCAAGAACTGTTATATCGCTCATTAACCTAGACTAGTTAGGAAAGGAAACGTTGTCAAAATATAATAGCTGATAACTTGAATTTGATTAGTGGCGATTAAAATTCCTGTGATTAATAGAATTACACCACCTGTTTTAGTAATTCTATTGTAGTATTTCCCAAAGCCCTTTTTAGAAATTAAAAAACTATTCATGTAATAACCAGATAAAATAAAAGGAATTGCTAATCCTAAAGAATAAAATGAAAGTAAAAGAATTCCTTTACTTATTGATGCGTCTGTAGCAGATAGAGCTAAAATAGAACCTAGAATTGGGCCAATGCATGGCGTCCAACCAAAAGCAAAAGCAGATCCAACTACAAAAGGAAATATATAATTATCTTTATAATCTTTGGTATCTATACGCTTTTCTTGATTTAAAAATTGAAAATTAATAATACCTAACATCTGTAAAGAGAATAATATAATGATAATACCAGCAGCAATTCTTAATTCATTTGATAAAAATAATAAAATATTTCCTACCGCAGATGCTGTAGCACCAAGTGTTATGAACACTAATGAAAATCCTAAAGAAAATAAAATTGTTTTATACAAAACAATTTTTTTATCCTGATCTATTTCGGTTAAATTTTTACCAGTTATATAAGAAATATATCCTGGAATAATAGGCAATACACAAGGTGTCAGAAAACTTATAAATCCTGCACCAAAAGCAAAAGCTAGCTTTATTATCATACTCTCTTTATATTTGCCTTTGATATCTCTCGCAATTACAATATTGGCTCATGATAATTAAATACATTAGCTTTTTGTTTACTCTATTATGGTCATATACTTTTATTAAATCTCAAAGTATTTTTAAAAAAGGGTCTGGACTATTGATTACATTATTCGTCTCGAACATTTCATGGTTAACATTCATTGCTGCCTGCTTTTATGGGTTCAAGAATTTCTCATTTTATCAAACATTGCTTGGCATTGTGTTAAGTATTACTTTAGTCCATTTAGTTTTTGCAAGATTAAGCCTTTATATAAATTCAAAATTCAGTGATAAAAAATATCTAATAATGATTAAAACAACTGTTGAATATTTAATTATTGCAATCTTTGTCTATTATATTTTTTTCTAATTCGTTAAAATAGTTGAAAGAGTATTATAACTCTTATCAATAATAACAATTTCACCAGACCTTGGTGCTACATCTGTTATAGCAGTTATTATTACATAATGAGTAACTAAGACTAGGTTGCTATCATTTCCATTCCATTTTTTAATAAAATCTCGCAATTCTTTAATTTGTTTCTTCGCGTTTTTGTCATGGGGAGACTGGAAAGTTGAATTAAGCGCTGAAAATTCTTTATAATTTTTAAATGCATATCTAGCAGTATCTTTACACCTACACCACTGGCTACTTAAGACTTGATCAATTTTAATTTGATTTTTTTTAAATAGTTGTCCAATTTTTTTTGATTGAGTTATTCCCTCCTTGCTAAGGTTTCTCTGAGTCTTGCAGTCTTTAATTTGAAAACCAGGTGGGTCCCCACTTCCTGGGGCTATTGAGTGTCTAATTAAAATAATTTTATTACCTTCTTTTGCTGGTTGCCAGTTAGCAAAAATAGGAGAAATGTTAAAAATTAAAAAAAGAAATGTTAGAAAAAGGATATGGGGAACATTATTTCTTATCATGGTGGATGAAAAGAGAGTTTAACAAATTTATGACGCCTTGGTCTAGTTGACATGGCAAAATAAACTTTAATGTTTTAGCAGGTTGTATTCAAAACACTTATAAGATGAGTGAATAACTTTTCAACTTTTAGGCTTAAATACTAAACATACTCCATTGTTACAATATCGTTTTCCCGTTGGTTTTGGACCATCATCAAAAATATGACCGTGATGACCACCACATTTTTTACAATGATATTCGGTTCTAGGATAACCAATAATCATATCCGTTTTTTCTTCAAAGACATTCGGTAATGATTCGAAAAATGAAGGCCAACCAGAACCACTTTCAAACTTTGTTTTAGAATCAAAAAGTTTTGTACCGCAGCTCACGCAATGGTAACTTCCTTCCCTTTTTTCATTGTTAAGAGCACTTGAACCTGGAGCTTCAGTTCCCTCTTGTTTTAAAATATAATTTTGTTCAGGACTTAAATTAGGATCCCAATTATTTTTACTCATCTTTTACTTGTTGATCGACACCATACGGCGTAAAATTTCCTTTATTTCTACTTTTAACTGCTTTTGCTGGCACACCTACCATAGTAGTATTTTCTTCTACATCTTTAACCACAACTGCGTTAGAAGCAATTCTAGATCCGTCCCCAACTTTAACTGGTCCAATAATTTGAGCACCAGATCCAATTACTACATTGTTTCCAATTGTTGGATGTCTTTTTTCGTGTCTTTGACTTTCACTATCTATGCTCGGAGAGATACCTCCAAGGGTGACTGCATGATAAATAGTAACATCATTTCCAATTTCAGAGGTTTCACCAATCACAACACCCATGCCATGATCAATAAATAAATTTTTACCAATTTTAGCTCCTGGATGAATTTCAATGCCAGTAAAAAATCTACTTGTTTGAGAAATTATTCTTGCAATCAAATCAAATCCAGCCACATGAAAAAAGTTTGCTATTTGATGTAAAAAAACAGCTTTTACTCCCGGGTAAGTCAAAACTATACTTAATGTTGATTTAGCCGCAGGGTCTCTTTCTTTTATAGATTTAATAAAATCGTTCATATTTTAAGAGTATATATAATACCTACTTGAAAAATTTAAAGAATTAAATATATAAAGCATATGAGTAATTCTTTCCATTTAGCCCTACCCGCTGGAGATATTGAAACTACAGAAAAATTTTATACCGATATCTTAGGGTGTAAAACCGGCAACAGAGAAAAAGGTAAATGGGTTGATATAGATTTTTGGGGAAATGAGTTAACCCTTCATCAAACTAAAATGAAATTACCTAGAGAAAGGCATGATGTAGACATGGGCAATGTCCCAGTTCCTCATTTTGGTGTACATTTGAAAAAAGAAGTTTTTGAACAAATAAAGTCAAATCTGAAATCACAAAATATAAATTATATCGATAAGCCCTATACTAGATTTAAAGGTACAAAATTTGAGCAAAATACATTTTTTATTGAAGATCCTAATGGTAATGTTTTAGAGCTGAAAACATTCGATTAAAACTCAACTTTTCCACTATTTACAAGTCAGATTATCTTGACGTATCATTACCTTCTATTAAAAATAAACAATCTATGAAATCAAAAACAAAAGTAGTGGTAGTTGGTGGCGGTGTAGTTGGGGTTAGTGTGCTTTATCACTTGGCCAAGAAAGGTTGGTCGGACGTAGCATTAGTTGAAAGAAAAGAATTAACTTCAGGATCAACATGGCATGCTGCAGGATTATTACCCTTATTTAATATGAGTTATTCAGTAGGTCAACTTCATAGATATGCAGTTCAACTTTATAAATCTTTAGAAAAAGAAACAGGTAAAAATGTTGGTTTTAGTGTTGTATCAAATATACGTTTGGCTCAAACTCAAGATCGTATGGATGAATATCATCAATATGCAGGTGTTGCTAAAACAATTGGAGTAGATGTAAAATTTTTAAAGCCAGAACAAGTCAAAGAGATTTGGCCATTAATTAATATTGAAGGTTTAGTAGGTGCAATACAACATCCTGAAGATGGATATATACAGCCAGCAGATTTAACTCAAGCATTAGCAACAGGTGCAAGAAATCATGGAGCAGAAATTTATAGAAACACAACAGTATCCGGAATTAAACAAACAAAAGATGGCTGGATAGTTAAAACTGATAAAGGAGATATAGAATGTGAACACGTAGTTTCTTGCAGCGGAAACTTTGCTAGACAGACAGGACGTATGGTAGGTTTAGATATTCCTGTAATTCCAGTTGAACATCAATATATTGTTACAGAACCTCATCCAGAAATTCAAAAAAGAAGAAAAGAAGGAAAACCAGAGATGGGAGTGTTAAGAGATAGTGATAACTCTTGGTACATGAGAGAGGAAGCAGGAGGATTATTACTAGGACCTTATGAAAAAGGAGCACCTTGTTGCTATGTTGATGGTCCTTCAAAAGATAGTGAATATGAATTATTTCAAGAAGATTTAGATAGATTGGCTCCACACATTGAAGGCGCAATTAAAAGAGTGCCGGCATTTGGAGAAGTTGGAGTTAAAAAAGTTTATAATGGCGCAATCGCTTACACACCTGATGGAAATCCAATTGTTGGTCCAGCTTGGGGATTAAAAAATTTTTGGATTAACGAAGGTCATAGTTTTGGAATTACAGCTGCAGGAGGAGCAGGTTGGCAATTGGCAGAATGGATCATAGATGGCGAACCAACGATCGATATGCTTGGTGTTGAACCTAGAAGATACGGTTCTTACGCTACTAAATCATATTTAAAAGCTAAAAATGAGGAGGCGTATGCAAATGTATTTACTGTACATTATCCTGATGAAGAAAGAGAAGCAGGCCGACCTCTGAGACAGGCCCCTTGTTATGATCGTTTAAAAAAATTAGGAGCAGTTTTTGGAGCAAAATTCGGATGGGAAAGAGCAAATTTTTTTGCAAAAGATGGTGAAAAACAAGAAGATGATTGGTCATTTAGAAGATCTAAATGGTTTAAAAATGTCGAGCAAGAATGTAAAAATGTAAAAGAAAATGTTGGTCTACTTGATATGACAGCATTTGGTAAATGTAGAATTAAAGGTCCTGGTGCTGAAGAATTTTTAGATAAACTTGTAGCTAATAAGCTTCCTAAAAAGATTGGAAGAATTAATCTTTGTCACGCTTTAAATACAAAAGGTGGTGTTCACTCTGAATTTACTATAATGAGAGAAGCAGAAGATAGTTTTTATTTGGTTTCAGCAGGAGCTTACCAAAGATTAGATCATGACTGGATACATAAATGGATGCCAACAGATGGAAGTGTCCAATATGAAAATTTGACAAACAGCATGGGTGTTTTAGTAGTCTCAGGACCTAAGGCTAGACAGCTCATGCAAAAAGTTTCTAGATCAGATTTTTCTAACGAAAGATTTAAGTGGTTAAGCGCACAAAACATTAATATAGGATTAGCTCCTTGTAGCGCAATGAGAGTAAACTTCGTAGGAGAATTGGGCTGGGAACTTCATCATCCAATTGAATATCAAAATCATATCTTTGATCAGTTAATGGAAGCTGGAAAAGAATTTGGATTAAAACCTTATGGTATTAGAGCTATGAATAGTTTGAGAGTAGAAAAGTCTTATAAATTGGTAGGAACAGAATTATCAATTGAATACTCACCTTATGAGTCAGGTTTGGATAGATTTGTTCATCCGAATAAAGGAGATTTTATAGGACGTGCGGCATTAGACAAATGGAGAGCGAAAGGCTTTTCAAATAAATTAGTGACCATGGAAATTCACGGCATTACTGATGCTGATGTCTTGGGAAATAATCCCATATACGACAACGGCTCTGTTGTTGGTAGAGCTACCAGTGGAGACTTTGGTTTTAGAGTAAATAAATCTATTGCTTTAGGTATGGTTAAACCAGAGTTAGCAAAAGTTGGACAAAAATTAAAAATAGATATTCTTGGAAAAATGCATGAAGCTTCTATTGTAGAAGAGTCTCCATATGATGCTGAAAACAAATTAATTAGAGCTTAAATGAAAATCCTTGTAGCAGTAAAAAGAGTCGTTGATTACAATGTTCAAATTAGAGTTAAAGAAGATGGATCTGGCGTACATACTGATAATGTTAAGATGTCTACTAATCCTCCTGATGATAATGCTGTCGAAGAGTCTGTGAAGCTTAAAGAAGCAGGTAAAGTTAAAGAAGTTGTTGCAATTTCAGTTGGTGAAGATAAAGCTCAAGAAACTATAAGAAAAGCGTTAGCAGTAGGTGCTGATAAAGGAATACATGTTAAAGCAGATAACTATATTGAACCTTTAGGAATTGCTAAAATTTTAAAAAAAATTGTAGATAAGGAAAAACCAGATATGGTTTTTTTAGGTAAACAAGCTATTGATGATGACTGTAATCAAACAGGTCAAATGTTAGCAGCGATGCTTAACTGGCCTCAAGCGACCTTTGCTTCTAAAGTAAATCTTAAGGATAAGTCTATAGAAATTATAAGAGAAATTGATGAAGGACTTGAAACAGTTGAGGTTAATTTACCTGCTATTGTGACCTGTGATTTAAGATTAAACCAGCCGAGATTTGCCTCTTTACCAAATATAATGAAAGCAAAGAAAAAGCCTATGGAACAAATAGATGCTAAAAATATAGGAGTAGATTTAACTAATAGAATTCAACAATTAAAAGTAGAGGAGCCGCCAAAAAGAAAAGCGGGTATTAAAGTTGCAAGTGTAGCAGAATTAGTAAGTAAATTGAAAAATGAGGCTAAAGTTATATAATGTCAGTATTATTAGTAGCAGAACATGACAATTTGAAATTAAAACCATTTACACTAAATGCAATTACTGCTGCATCTAAAATAGACACTGAAGTACACGTCTTAGTAGCTGGCACTAATTGTGAAAATGTTTCAAAAGAATTGGTAAATATACCTTTGGTAAAAAAAGTTTTAGTATGTGACTCTCCAAATTACCAGAATTATCTTCCTGAAAATCTTGCTCCCTTAGTAATAAAAGTTTCAGAAAAATACGATCATATTCTAGCTTCCGCTAACACATTCGGAAAAAACTTTATGCCAAGAGTAGCTGCCGCTTTAGATGTATCTCAGGTAAGTGATATAATAAAAGTAAATGGTCCTGATACTTTTGTAAGACCGATTTATGCAGGTAATGCATTTGCAACGGTAAAAAGTAATGACAAAAAAAAATGCATTACAGTTAGACCCACTTCTTTTGATCCGGCTGAAAGATCTAGTGGCACAGCAACTGTAGAAAAAGTAAACCCAATAGATATTCCAAACACTTCTAAATTTATAAAGAGAGAGGAAACCAAATCAGAAAGACCACAATTGGGAACAGCAAGAGTTGTTGTTTCTGGAGGAAGAGGCCTAGCTAGTGGTGAAAATTTTAAATTAATAAATGATATCGCAGATAAGCTTAATGCAGCAGTTGGCGCATCTCGTGCAGCAGTTGATGCAGGTTATATTAGCAACGATCATCAAGTGGGTCAAACAGGTAAGGTTGTAGTACCTGATTTATATATCGCTGTGGGAATCTCTGGAGCAATTCAGCACTTGGCAGGTATGAAGGAAAGTAAAATAATTGTCGCAATTAATAAAGATGGTGAAGCGCCAATTTTTAATGTTGCAGATTATGGTTTAGAAGCAGATTTATTTAAAGCTCTTCCTGAGTTTTTAGCTGAGTTGAACAAACTGAATACTATCCAAAAATAATTAGTTTGATATAGTCATTTCATGACAAGAGAAGCAATGGAATATGATGTGGTTATTGTTGGCGCAGGGCCAGCAGGTTTAACTACAGCTATTAAATTAAAGCAACTTGATCCAAATTTAAGTGTTTGTATTCTTGAAAAAGGTTCTGAGGTTGGGGCTCACATTTTAAGTGGTAATGTATTTGAAACAAAAGCTCTTGACGAATTAATACCTAATTGGAGAAATGAAGGTGCTCCAGTAAAAACAAAAGTTTCAAAAGAAAAATTTTTATTTTTAGGAAAAAATTCTTCTTTAAGTTGGCCTACATGGCTTTTGCCTTCAGTTCAAAAAAATCATAAAAATTATATCATTAGCCTTGCCAATCTTTGTCGTTGGTTGGCAGAACAAGCTGAAAAGCTCGGTGTAGAAATATTTCCAGGATTTCCAGCAAGCGAAGTTCTTTATAAACATGATGGGTCTGTGAAAGGTGTTGCAACACTTGATATGGGGTTAGATAAAGAAGGTAATAAAAAAGATACCTATCAAGAAGGTATGGAGTTACATGCTAAAGTTACTGTTTTTTCAGAAGGTTGCAGAGGTCACCTAGGTAAACAACTAATAAAAAAATTTAATTTGGCTGAAGGAAAAAATCCTCAACAATATGGCATTGGACTTAAAGAAATTTGGGAAGTAAGCGAGCAACAACATGAAGAAGGCCTAGTCATGCATACTGCAGGGTGGCCACTCGATAAAAAAACTTACGGAGGAAGTTTTATTTATCATGCTGAAAATAGACAAATATATCTAGGGTATGTAATTGGTTTAGATTATCAAAATCCTTATTTATCTCCTTTTGATGAGTTTCAAAGATTTAAAACACATCCCTCGATAAGAAAAATGTTTGATGGTGGTAAAAGAATTTCTTTTGGGGCTAGAGCGTTAATTGAAGGAGGAGTTCAAAGTTTACCTAAAATGTATATGCCTGGAGCTTTGTTAATTGGATGTGATGCCGGAACTTTAAATATGCCTAAAATAAAAGGATCGCATACTGCTATGAAAAGTGGATTAGTAGCAGCAGAGTCTATAATTGAAAATATTAAAAACAAGGCTGACCTCTCGATTTATGAAAAAAAATTTAAAGAAAGCTGGGCTTATAAAGAGTTGTATTCAGCAAGAAATGTTAAGCCTAGTTTTAGTTGGGGTTTAATACTCGGAATAATCTTTACAGGTATTGATCAAATTTTATTTAGAGGAAGGCTACCATTTACTCTAAAGCATAAACATGCCGATCATGAGGCTTTAAAACCTGCCAGCCAGATGCCAAAAATTGAATATCCTAAACCAGATGGCAAACTGACATTCGATAAAACTAGCTCAGTTTACTTAACAGGAACAAATCATACCGAAAACCAGCCTGTCCATCTTAGGTTAAAAGATCCTGATCTACCTATCAAATACACTTTAAAAGAGTACGATGAACCGGCCCAAAGGTACTGTCCAGTAGGTGTGTATGAAATTCAAAAAGAAAAGTTTGTTATAAACTCGCAAAATTGTATCCACTGTAAGACTTGTGATATTAAAGAACCCTCACAAAATATCACCTGGGTTGCACCCGAAGGCGGTGGTGGTCCAAAATACGGAAATATGTAAAAAGGCTATTGCTTTTGGTAGTGAGAAGGCATAAAGGCTTTCCACCATGAACAATATTGTCAAAAATAGTCCAGCTGTTTTAATTATTTTAATTGCAGGTTTGTTTTGGTCTTTTGGTCCATTAGTTGTGAGAAACATAGACGATGCTAACTCGATTGCTTGGCAATATCTTTTTTTTAGAGGAACAGCAATATTCTTGGTATTAAACCTTTACTTATTTTGTTCTGAAGGAAAAAAGTTTTTAAATAATTATTATAGAGTAGGTCTTTCCGGTTTAATTGGTGGAGTATGTCTAGGCATTGGTATGATCGCTTTTATTCTTTCAATAACAACTACTACAGCTGCAATTTCAATGCTTATGCTTGCAGCAATGCCATTTATTGCTTCAATTTTAGCTTACATCTTTTTAAGGGAAAAAATTTCTTTTCCCACTTTAACAGCAATATCTATAGCTGCTATTGGAGTAATCTTTCTTGCGTTTGATAGTAAAGGTGAGGGAACTTTATTCGGGCTAGTTAATGGTTTGCTTTCGTCATTAGGTTTCGCTGGATTTACTGTTACTCTGAGATGGAGAAAAAATACTCCTAAGTTTACTACAGTAGCTATAGCAGGAATATTTTGTTCAATCTTCGCCCTTTGTGTAATTTTGTTAACTAATGATAACGTTTTTGTTTCAGTAAAAAGCTCATCACTTTCAGCGTTACATGGTTTTTTAGTTTGTTCAGGACTAATATTATATTCTGCGAAATCAAAGTATTTACCTGCAGCTGAGTTAACTCTACTCTCTTTAACAGAGGTGTTAGGAGGAATTTTTTGGGTTTGGTTACCTTTATTTGGTATCAATGAGGTTCCGACTACAAATACGCTTATTGGAGGAGCTATTATTTCTTTTTCAATAATATTTTATGCTTACAGTTCTAAACGAAAAATGGTTAGATACTCATGATAAATTATTTATATCTATTAATCTATTCTTAAAATATTCTTCGTAAGACTTGTTACAAGTAATAATATACTTATCTTTTAAATTATAAATAGAACAATCTATTCTCGCTATTAAAGTTTGTGCCATTGTAGAAACTGGAAACTTTTTTGATCTTAAATCAAAGTTTGTAAGTTTATTGAGAAATTCATTTTTATTATTACCTGAAATTTCAAAATAAGCCTGACCATACGAATAATCAGATGCAAGTATTTCATCACTCATATTCAAATTTTCAACAATTTTTAAAATCTTTTTATAATCTTGTTCAACTAAATATAATAAACTCCATTGATCGAATGAATTTTTTGCAAAAATATATTTATCGTCACTTGAAATTTCCAAATTTTTTGATGGGGGTTTTATCGATATTTCTTTAGCGATTATCTGATTAAATTGATCTCTACCATTACCCCTTAGCAAAACTTGTAGAAAGTCTTTTTGTAAAATATTTACACTATCCGATGATAAAATTTTTGTCATGAGACTAACCTCTTATTTTCTGGGTCTATAAAAACTGGGCTAACTACCTTTACTGGAATATTCTTAGTTCCCCTTGAAGTTGAGACAAACAGTTTTTTACCTTTTAATTTATTTCCATTTTTAATCAGAGCCATAGAAATACAATGATTTAAATTGGGACTGTGATAACTAGATGAAATATGTCCGAGATATTCTATAGGTGTTTTAATTTTATTTGGTAAATTTTCACATTCAACTATATGCTGCCCTTCTTCAATAAAAAATGATTTATCTATTGGGACAAGTCCAACCAACTGTTTTCTATCTTCTCTAGCCGTATCACTTCTTGTTAAAGATCGTTTTCCAATAAAATCTTTTTTCTTTTTTCCTATCATCCAATTAAAATTTAGATCTAGCGGAGTTACTGTCCCATCAGTTTCTTGGCCAATAACAACATAACCTTTTTCAGCTCTTAATAAATGCATAGTCTCTGTGCCATAAGGAACTAAATTAAATTCTTTACCGTAATTAAATATTTGCTCCCATAATTCTAAGGCGTGTTTTGGGCTAATATATATCTCATAACCTAGTTCACCTGTAAAACTTGCTCTCATAATTCTTGCTTGAGTATTTTTGTAATCAAATGTTTTAAATGTCATGAATGGAAACTTTTCATTGCTAAAGTCTATATCAGTAAATACTTTTCTAATAATTTCCCTAGCTTTAGGACCGCTAATGTTGAAAGTGGTGAATTGTTCTGTAATTGAATTTAAAAAAACTTTTAAATGTGGCCACTCTGTTTGAAGAAATTCTTCCATATGTGAAAGAACTTTAGGTGCGCCACTTGATGTTGTCGTTGCTATAAAATGTTTATCATTTATCTTACAAACAATTCCGTCATCCATTATCATTCCATCTTCTCCAAGCATAAGTGCATATCTTGAAGTCATGGGTTTCATTTTTGTAAATGCATTTGTGTACATCAAATTCATAAATTCCAAGGCATCTTTGCCTTTAATTTCAATTTTTCCTAAAGTGCTTCCATCAATAATTCCTGCTGTTTGTCTTGTTTGTTTTGACTCTCTTTGCACAGCTTGATGCATAGTTTCTGACTCATTTTTTTTGAAGAACCACGGTCTTTTCCACTGACCAACATCCTCGAAAACTGCATTATTTTTAATATGCCAATTATGGATGGGAGTTTTTCTTTCTGGATCGTAGTATTCGTAGGTACTTCTTCCAGCTATAGCTGCAAAACTTAAAGGTGCGTATGGTGGTCTGTAGGTTGTAGTTCCGACTTCAGCAATTTTTTTATTTAAAATTTTTGAAACTATTCCTAAAGAATTAATACTGCTTATTTTTCCTTGGTCAGTTCCCATACTATTAGTTGTATATCTCTTCAAATGTTCTATACGATCATATCCCTCGTTGATCGCTTGTTTTAAATCTTTTGTTGTTACGTCGTTATGAAGATCAATAAAAGATTTAGCCCATTTGGACATTTTGTTAGTTTTTGTCTCCCATAGCTCACTGATTGAAAAATCATCTCTGATATTTGTCTCTATATCTAAATTTAGATCATTAACTTTTAAAAAGGATAATTTTTTATTAATTTCATTACATAGGTTTTTAAATTCATAGTTTCCACTTACCGACCCCAATGTGATTGTATTTTGAAAAGCTGTATCTGGCTTAAATGAAATAATTTTATCATCCCATTTTACAAGGCCTTTTGATTGTGTGAATAGATGTATGTCAGGATTAAATCCACCTGAAGGACATAACATTGAAGCGTTAATAGATGATATTTCTTTGTTGCTGCTTCTTATATAAACTTTTTCTACTTTTTTATTACCTTCACAGCCTTCTACTTCGGACTCAGGATAAAATGGAATATTGTTTTTTGAAAGATAATCTTTTGTTTCATCTTCAATATCTTTTTTCTTTCTCGAATCTATATATGCGCCAGGTTTACAATTTAAATTAATTAATGATTTAACTAAACTTATTGCTGATGAATTATTTGTAAAAATTACTGGCTTTTCATCGGGTACCACTCCATACCTTTCAATATATTTTTCAAAGGAAGATGCTAGCATTACTCCTGGCAAATCGTTATTTCTAAAAGAAATAAATCTTTCTATATGACCATTTGCTAAAATAGTTTGGGTTGTTCTGATCTTGTGTAATATTAGTTCTGTCTTGTTAGTATCTATATCTTTTCCTGCAAATTTATCTTCAAGGGCTATCAAATGATTTGTAAAATTGTAAGTGGTGACGAGAGTATTTTTTAATATCTTGATATTTTTTGATTCTAAAATTAATTTTTCCGTTTCTTTAACCCAATCAAAAACACTTTTACCATCAATTTTCTTGACCTTATTTGAATTTTTTAAAATACCCCCTAAAAAACTATCTTGTTCAACAATTAAAACTTCGTTATCAGTATTGATTAATTTTCTTGCAGCAATCAATCCGCTTAATCCTCCTCCAACTATCAAAATATCAACATTATGATTTTGATGAATACTTTTTGATCTAAAATTTTTTGGAGGTTTTCCTAATCCAGCTGTATGTCTAATTAATGGTTCATAGATTTTTTTCCAAAATCCTTTGGGGCCCATAAAAGTTTTATAATAAAAGCCTGCAGAAAAAATTGGAGACAAAATATTATTAATTGATCCAATGTCAAAAGATAAGGAGGGCCAACGGTTTTGACTGTTAATATTAATTCCTTCATAAACTCTTTTAATCGTCGCTCTTGTATTAGGTTCGTTATGTTCGTTTAAAATCTGAACGAGTGCGTTAGGTTCCTCTATCCCACAAGTGTAAATTCCCCTAGGTCTGTGATATTTAAAACTTCTGCCTATCAATCTGATATTATTTCTTAATAAGGCTGAAGCTATAGTGTCTCCATCGTAAGCAGAGTATGATTTTCCGTCAAAAGTAATGCTAATTACTTTGTTAGAAATATAATTGCAATTTTTATTTCTGAGAGCTGGCATAACTTATTTTTTTACCGCAAAATTTCCAGATCCAACGGCCGGCTCTCCTGATGGAGATTTAAGTGAGCTTTGAAACTCACTAATATCTGGCCTATTGTCAGTTAACTTATAAATTTTTAAGATAGTATCAGTAGAAGTGTCTCTTACAGCGTTGAACCATTTTCTACATCCATGAGTATGGTTCCATCTTTCATAAAAAATTCCTTTGGGATTAGATCTATAAAAAACATATTGACCCCATTCTTTGTCACTCAACGCTTCTGGATTTTTTGGTCTTATAACATGAGCTTCTCCACCGTTTGTGAATTCTGATTGTTCTCTCTCTCCACAATATGGGCAATCTATTAAAATCATGATTAATGTGCCACTGCTGCTGCACCATGCTCATCAATTAATCTTCCATCGGAAAATCTCTCAAGATTAAAAGCTGCATTAATTTTATGAGGTTCATCTTTTGCAACAGTGTGTGCAAAAACATTTGCACTTCCAGGTGTTGCTTTAAATCCACCTGTTCCCCATCCACAATTAAAATATAATCCTTGAACTTCGCATTTACTGATTATTGGACTTGCATCGGGACAAATGTCTACTATGCCTCCCCACTGACGTAACATTTTCATTTTACCAAAAATTGGATAAAGCTCTACGATAGCTCGCACTGTTTCCTCTATAACATCATAACCACCTCTTTGTGTAAAAGAATTATAGCCATCTGTACCAGCTCCTATTACAAGTTCACCCTTGTCTGACTGACTAACATAAGCATGAACAGCATTAGACATCACTACAGTATTTATCACTGGTTTAATTGGTTCAGACACTAAAGCTTGTAGAGGTCTACTTTGTAGAGGTAACTTAACTCCAGCAGTTTGCGCAAGGACACTTGTGTGACCTGAGGCTACTACTGCAACTTTATTAGCCTTAATAAAACCTTTTGAGGTATTAACTCCTTCAACTTTATAATTGTCAGTTTTAATATCTTTAACTTCACAGTTTTGAATTATGTCAACTCCCATTTCATTTGATCTTAATGCATAGCCCCAAGCAACTGCATCGTGTCTTGCAACACCTCCTCTTGGTTGAAAAGCTGCACCTAGAACAGGATATCTTAAGTTTTTAGTATTCATGATCGGTACTAATTCTTCAATTTGTTTTGTATCAAGCCATTGAGTGTCAAGACCATTTAATCTGTTTGCACTTATTCTTCTTTTCATTTCTTTAATATCATGCTCGTTATGAGCTAAATTCATTACTCCTCTTTGACTAAACATCATGTTAAAATTTAATTCATCCGATAAATTTTCCCATAATTTGACTGAATGGTCATAAAGGTTAGCGCTCTCATTCCAAAGATAGTTTGATCTAATGATAGTAGTATTTCTTCCAGTATTACCTCCACCTAACCAGCCTTTCTCTATGACAGCTATATTTTTAATTCCATGTTCTTTTGCTAAATAATAAGCTGTTCCGAGACCATGTCCTCCACCTCCAACAATTATTACATCGTACCCTTTTTTTGGTTCAGGGCTTTCCCACATCTTTTCCCAATTTTCGTTATTGGTAAAAGCGTTTTTTATTAAACTTAAAAATGAATATTTTTTTTTCACAACTCAAATTAGCAAAAAAGTAGAAAATAACAAAAGAATTCCAAAGCAAAAAGTAACAGGAATATTGCTTATAAACCTTTAAATTCAACATTTTTATACAACTTGACAATTCATAGCAAAGGTCCATAATCAGTTTATAGCGCTGATTTAGGTCAAATTGCTGAGCGCTTTAAAAATTCCAGCTAAAGCGATTAAGTCTTTAGACCGCCGCTTTAGCCGGTGGTTTTTTTTTGAAAATTATCAGATTAAAACCAGGTATTTGAACTATATTGTACGCCTGACATAATGTCGAAGTACTAAAAAGGAGAAAAAAAATGGCAAATTTTAAACATCCGGAAACTATTGGTTTACACGGTGGGGAATACAGAAGCGATCCTACGACCACATCAGTGGCAGTTCCAATTTATCAAACTACATCTTACCAGTTTAAAAATGCAGAGACAGCAGCAAACTTATTTGGTTTAAAAGAATTTGGAAATATTTATACAAGAATAATGAATCCGACTTGTGATGTGTTGGAAAAAAGAGTTGCAGCTCTAGAGGGCGGTTTAGCAGCGGTGGCCGTTGGCTCGGGTCAAGCTGCATCTGCATTTTGTGTTAAAAACGTAGCTCAAACTGGAGATAATATAGTAGCTTCAACAGATCTCTACGGAGGAACAGTAAATCTATTTAAGAATCAATTGAGGTTAGAGGGTATTGAAGTGAGGTTTGCGGATCCGGCTGACCCAAAAAACTTTGAAAAACTAACTGATGAAAAAACAAGAGCTTACTACGGCGAGTCTTGTCCAAATCCTTATCTTAGAGTTTTTCCAATAAAAGAAGTTGCAGATATCGGTAGAAAAAAAGGAATACCTTTAATCATCGATAACACAGCCTCTCCAGTTATTTGTAAACCTTTGGCGCATGGAGCAGCTGTAGTAATGCATTCTTTGACAAAATATATTGGAGGTCACGGAACTTCAATTGGAGGTATAGTTGTAGATGGTGGTAACTTTGACTGGACAAAAGACAGAAAAAGACAACCATTAATGAACGAACCTGATCAAAGTTATAATGGTGCAATATGGGCTGATGCAGTTCCTCAATTAACGGGAGCCAATATTCCTTTTGCAATAAGAGCTCGAGTGGTTTTACTTAGAGATTTAGGAGCGCCTTTAAGTCCATTTAATGCTTGGCAAATTATACAAGGATTAGAAACTGTTGCTTTAAGAATGAAACAACACTGTGCTAATGCGGAAAAGGTTGTATCATTTTTAGAAACACAAAAGAAAGTTACAAATGTAATTTATCCAACTAATCACCAAGGGGAGATAAAGGAAAGAGCAAAAAGGTATATGCAAGGTGGGTATGGTTCATTGGTTGGAATGGATGTTGGCACTAAAGAGAATGGTGCAAAATTCATAGACAATTTAAAAATGCTTTATCACGTTGCTAATATTGGGGATGCTAGAAGTTTAGCTATACATCCCGCTACTACAACTCACAGTCAATTAAATGATAAAGAGTTGCTAGCAGCAGGCGTAACACCAGGGTATGTACGGTTATCTATAGGTATAGAGCATCCTGACGATATAATTGCTGATATTAAACAAGCATTAGCTGCTTAAAAATTAATTAATAGCCTCAATTTATTTAATTGGGGCTACGATTGCTTCTTTTTTTTATTTTAGATTGGTAGAATATCGCAAGTTTTCTAGGAGATTTGCTTGTTTGATTAAAACTACTTATTAAATTATTTTCTTTATTTAAAATCGCTTCCTTTATTTTATTAGTGTTTGAGAATTTTTTAGTAATTTTTAATGCTTTTTCTTTAACTATATTGTTGGTTGAGGTTACTTGTTTTTTTGCAATCGTACAGAATTCAGATCTCGTACTTTCAATAAAAGAAAAGCATGGGTCTTTTTTTTTCTCAGGATTTTTTTCTTCAGCGTATGCAAGTACGTGGCCTAAAGGAGTTTTTCCTGTCTGTTTTTTTATTCCGTAACTTATGGCTGAATTCAAAGACGATTGAACAATTTTTCCACTAGACGCTCCTCCAACAGAGCTGCCAAGCAGCGCAATAGACTCTGCGCATCCATTTAACAAGAATAGAGCTGTTAATAAAAAAAATATTTTTTTCATAATTTAATGGTTTACTTTGAATAATTTCATATATCTGCTTCCTCTCTAAATAAAAGTTAATTATTAAGGTCATAAATTTTTATTAACACAACTTATAGTAGTTATTGTTTATGTTTTTCTACCTTAGGTTCTATTGGGAGTGATTAATCTAAATATTTTATTTTTGATTTTGTTAAGATTAATTGTTTTTTTACAATTAAACAAATTTCTGAATTAGTTTTTTCAAGAAAAGATACACAGGGTTCTTTTTTTTTCTTTTCAGGATTTACTTTATTGGCATAAGCTTTAACATGCTCCAGTGGTGCCTTGCCTGTTTGTTTTTTTACCCCATAGCTTATGGCTGAATTCAAAGAGGATTGAAGCATTTTTCCATTAGATGCTCCACCAATTGAACTTCCAAGTAAAGCAACTGACTCTGCGCAACCGCTAAGTAATATTGCTGCTAACAAAACAAAAATTTTCCTCATACTTCCTTCTCAATTAGTCTTAAGTTATTGAATTTATATAAATATAAATACATTAACTCCGTTCATTATGAGTATATCAAATACAACTTACAATGGAAGTGTCTATTACGTAATTTCTCTTAGAGGCTTATTGTCTAGGCATGATTCAAGATTTTCGATCATTTGACTATAAAACTTTGAATAATTTTCAGCAGTTACGTATCCAATATGGGGCAAGAGAAGAGCATTTGGTAAGAATCTTAATCTGTGATCTTGAGGTAAAGGTTCTTTTTCGAAAACATCTAAACCTGCTCCAGCTATAACTTCATCTTTCAAAGCTTGAACTAAATCATTTTCATTAATTATTGATCCTCTAGAGGTATTAATTAAAAATGAAGATTTTTTCATTAATTTAAATTCTTTTTTTGTAATTAAATTCTTATATCTATCTCCAAGCACAACATGAATTGAAACAATATCCGAATTTTTTAATAGATCATCTTTACTCATTGGTAAAACTCCAATTTTGTTTGCATGCGTCAAATCTAAATTTTCTGACCATGCACAAACTTCCATTCCAAAAGATTTAGCAACGTTTGCAACTTGGGTCCCAATTTTACCAAGTCCGATTAAACCTAATAATTTACCTTTTAATTCAAAGCCTACTGTTGATTGCCAATAACCTTGAAACATATTGTCGATTTCTTGTTTCATATTTCTCATTAATCCTAATATTAATCCCCAGGTAATTTCCGCAGCTGGATTAGAATTGATTTCTGTTCCACAAACAATGATTTTATTTTTTTTTGCTATATCGATTTCAATGGCATTATTTCTCATGCCTGAAGTCATTATATATTTTAATTTTGGAAGAGCATTAATTAATGACTTTGTCATTGGAGTTCTTTCTCTCATGATAAAAAGAGCGTCAAAATCTTCTAAAGCAATTATTGCATCATTTTCATTTAAAAATGGTTCATTAAAAACTTTAAAGTTATATTTTTCTTTGTATTTTTGAGTTTCTACTATTTGATGAAAAACGTTTTGATAGTCGTCTAATACAGCTACTTTAATCATTTAATTTCCTGTTAGATAAATAAATGCCAGATAGAATAAAAGCTGCTCCTGTAAAATGGTATAATTCAATTTTTTCTTTAAAGATGATTATTGCCATTATAGCGCTAAATAAGGGCATCAATTGAATAAACATTGTAGCACGATTAGGACCAATTATTTTAACTCCTTTTTGCCAAAAGTAATAAGCCGCTATCGCTGGAAAAACTACAACATAAAAAAGAATTAAATAAAAAGCATTATTAAAATTTAACTCTAATCCAATATACTTTTCATAAAAAAACTGCGGTATTAAAAAAAGTATTCCTACTGAAACCATTAGCTGTATCAAAGTAAATTGTGAAAATTTAAAGTTATGTTTTTTAAGTAAAGTTGAATAAAGTGACCAAGTTATTACACAAACTAACATCCATAGGTCCCCTTTGTTAAAATTTAGTGAAATTATTTTTTGAAAATCTCCATTAGAAATTATTGCAGCGACACCTACAAATGACAAAAGTAATCCAAATATTTGAAATATATTTGTTTTTTCAATTTTCATAATCGATGAAAAAACAATTGTAGCCGCAGGAATAGCTGCGAGCATCAAAACTGCATTTACTACTTGAGTATAATTAAGTGCAAAATAAACAACCGAGTTGAAAGTGCTAATTGTTATTACCCCCATAAAACTAATTACAAGCCAATTTTTTTTTATATAAGGTAAATTTCTGTAAATCTCTTTATAAGTGAACGGCATCAAAATTAGCCAAACCGCAATCCACCTAAAAACATTAAGAGTTAAGGGGGGAATTTGAAACAATGTAGCAAATTTCCCAACAATAAAATTACCTGACCAGCATAATGCGGCGAGCACCAGAAACAAATATGCTAAATAATTTTTTGACAAAAAATTCCTAATTAAATCTTTTAGAGCTGTAAGGAGATAAGTCTAAATTTGTTTTCTCCTCTGCAACTATACCTGATACAATTTTGCCTGTTACCGCTCCTAATGTCCAGCCTAAATGGTGGTGGCCAAATGCGTAAATTATATTTTTGTTTTTAAGAGATGGTCCTATAATAGGTAAAAAATCCGGAAGAGTCGGTCTAAACCCCAACCATTCGTCCTCGTGCTTTCCAAGCTGAGGTAAGAGCTCTTTTGCACATCTAATTAAATAATCTATTCTTTTTTTAGATGGCGGGTTTTTCAATCCTCCTAACTCTACTGTACCTACAGCTCTTAATCCCTGATTCATGGGAGTCATTCCGAAACCTCTATCTAAAAATATTACCGGCCTAGATATTAGGTATTCCATATTTTTGAAATGCACATGATATCCTCTTTCAGTATCCAAAGGAATATTTTCACCTAATTGATCTGTGAGTTTTTTCGAAAATGCACCTGAAGCTATCACTGATTTCTCAAAAAAATAATCTTGATTATTTGATTTGATAATTGTTTTATTTTCACCAGTTTGCTTAAGCTCTTGGATATTATCTTGAATAAATTTACCGCCTTTTTTTAAATATAGTCTAAAAATCTCTTTTAAAATTCCATGAGGATCTTTAGCATGCATTGCGCTTTCATAGATAACTCCTGCATCAAATACTGGTTGCAAATTAGGCTCTAATTCTAAAATTTCTTTTTGTGTCAGTAGTTTTTGTTCAATCCCTAAGTCTTTTCTAACTTTGATCTCCAGCTCTCTACTTTTTAAATTTTTATTCGTCCATACGTAAATTATACCTTTTTTCTCAACTAAATTATTTGTATTAATTTCTCTAAATATTTCTTCATAGGCATCATTAGACAAACTTAAAATTTGATGCATGTATTTTGCTGTGTGTAACATTGATTTCTTATTAAATGTTTTAAGGTAATTTATGAACCATGGAATTAACTTTGGAACATAGTTCCATTTAAGAGCTAAAGGTCCATAAGAACTGATAAGCATTTTAGGCACATCGCTTAAAACATCTGGTCGATTAAATTGTAAAACAGCATAGGGAGAAAAGTGACCAGCATTTCCATAAGATGCAGATTTAAATGTGTTTGATAATGGATCGATGCGATCAAAAATAGTTACTGGAATTCCTTTTTTTACTAGTTGTAAACCAATACAAACTCCTTGTATTCCAGATCCAATGATTCCAACTGAACTACATTTATATCTTTGCATAAGAAAATTATAATGCAAAGTGGCTTAATTTTATAGTGTGGTAGATTATACTATTGCTTCAGGCTTTTTATCTATTGGTGTCTCTGAGCCACCGTTTTCCTTAGATTTTTTTTCCTCTTTAGATTTACTAAACAGAAAATCAGTTGAAAGTTTAGATTTTACAGAATTTGTTTTCTTAATATAGCCATCGATGTCTGCGCCGTTCTCAGTTTTTAAATTATTGCCAAATTCTATATCCCCTTTTACTGTACCAGTGCTTCCAACAACTATATCTGCTCCAGATATTTTTCCATCCATATGTCCATGTATTTCTATATGATCAGCTTCAATTGATCCTGTTATTGATCCAGTTTCTCTTACTATAATTTCTTTAGAATAAACTGGTCCTTTTATTAAACCAGCTATATCGATTGCTCCAGAACTATTAATTGTTCCTTCGATGCTTACAGTTTCACTTATAAGCGATCTTTCTGTATCTTTTATCTTTTTTTTCTTATCACCAAACATATTTTATACTCAGATCTAATCATCATTAACTTAAGTTGACAAGGATTTTTTGAAAAAAAAATTAGACCATATTAGGTCTTTTTAGTTTACTGGCGTATCTTTATATACCTTGCAAGACATTACAATCCCTAAACCTAGCATAATTGCCATCATTGAAGATCCTCCATAAGACAAAATAGGTAATGGTGAGCCAACAATTGGTAAAAGACCTAATACCATTCCCATGTTTACGATAACATAAACAAAAAAAGCTGTAGCAAAACCGTAGCAGTACAGTTTGCCAAAGTTACTTCTTGTAATATTTCCAATTCTTATAATCCTTGAAATAATTACTACATAAAGAACTAAGATGAACAAAGATCCAAAAAAACCAAACTCCTCAGAGAATAAAGTAAAGATAAAATCCGTATGCTTTTCAGGTAAATAATCTAGGTAACTTTGTGATCCATTTAAAAAACCTTTACCAAAAAGTCCTCCTGAACCAATAGCAATTTTTGACTGTATAATTTGATATCCTGCGCCTAAAGGATCTTTTTCAGGATTTAAAAAAGTCAATATTCTAGCTTTTTGATAAGGTTTTAAAAAAGAAATCGCCACAGGTAATAAAGTAATAAATATTAACAAAGCGTAAATAAAAAATTTTGCTCTTACACCAGCTAACCAAGCAACAATAAGACCTCCAGCAGCTATAAGAAGTGAAGTTCCAAGATCAGGCTGCATAACAACTAAAAGCACAGGGGCAATTAAAACAACAATCGGTAAAAATAAAAACTTAATCTTGTTAACATTTTCTAACGATACTCGATGATAATATTTCGCAAGAAATAAGATTAATCCTACCTTCATTAATTCTGAGGGCTGCAAATTCATGAAATAAAAGTTTAACCACCTTTGTGATCCAGATGAAGTTAAACCAAAATATTTTACTCCGACAAGAAGAATGAAGAATACAATATAAATCAAGTAACTTGTGCTGTGCCATAATCTTATTTGGACAAAAGAGAGAATTAAAAACATTATAAAAAAAACCGCAAATCTTAGTATGTGGCTTTTGGTATGGTATTTAAATTCTCCACCATCAGTTGAATACATTGCGAATATACTGACTACTCCCAAAATCAAAATACTTACAACCAATGTGTAATCTATTGAAAATAGTTTATCTTTAAATGAAAGTGATGATTGTATTGATCTCGGTTGAAACATTATATGTTCTCTCCAATTAAATTATTTGCAGCTTGTCTCAAACTATGACGCTCTAAGACTTTTTTTATAACTTTTTTTGCAATTGGCGCAGCTGCTTTACTTCCCGTTCCTCCATGTTCTACGACTACACTTATTGCGTACTTTGGATCCTTGACTGGAGCAAAAGCGATAAACAAAGCATGGTCTCTATCTTTGTATTTTAAACTTTCTTGCTTAACTTCCGCCTCACGTTGTGCTTCGGTAAATCTTTTAATCTGAGAAGATCCAGTTTTTCCTGCAAAGGTAAATCTTTCATCATCTAATCTTGATCCGTAAGAAGTTCCTCCAGGTTCGTTAGAGGATGAATACATTGCATCTTTTATAATTTTTATATTTTCTTGATTTTTAAATAGAGGTTTAAGGTCAAAATTAGAAACCAATAATTCTGGGGGTAATTGCTGATTTGGATTTTCATTTTTAAATTTTAAATATTCTTTTAAATTATTATTTTTTTTATCAAAAATTATTCTAGGTTTAATTTCGAAGCCTCCATTAGCAATTTGAGCAGTCATTAGACATAATTGAATAGGTGTACTCTGAAAATAACCTTGGCCAATACCAGAGTGAAGAGTTTCTCCTAAGTACCAATTTTGTCCAATAAACTTTTTTTTCCAAACTGTATTAGGAACCACACCAGGACGTTCCTCGAAAAAGTCTTTAAGAACTTTTTTTCCTAACCCAAATTTTTTAGCAGTCTTTGATAATCTATCTACTCCTAATCTTCTAGCTACCTCATAAAAGTAGACATCACATGATCTTTTTATCCCTGTTCTCATGTTCATAATTCCGTGTCCATCTTTTTTCCAGCAATGAAATTTTTCTCCAAATAATTCAATTTTTCCCTTACAGTTAACTGTATTTAAAGGTTTAATAATTTTATTTTCTAAAGCGCTTAAAGCTACTAAAGTTTTTATTGTTGAACCTGGTGGATACAATCCTGAAACAGCTTTGTTAATCAAAGGCTTTTTATTATTGCTTATCAAGCTATTCCAATAATTTTTATCTACACCGTGAACAAAGGTGTTAGGATCATAAGGAGGTGACGAAACCATTGATACAATATCACCATTATAAATATCCATTACACACACAGATGCAGCTTTATCTCCAAGGATTTCTGCAACATATTTTTGAACTTCAAGATCTAAGGTAGTTTGATAATTTTTTCCTGCTTGACCTTCGTCAACTTGGATTTGTTTAATTCTTTTTCCAAAAGCATTTACTTCGTATCTTTGAAATCCTACCTTACCAATTATCTCCTCATCTAATCTACGCTCTAACCCAGTTTTACCGACAGCCATCCCTGGCACAGACATTTCTTTTAAATAGGATTTACTTTTTAAATCTTTTGCACTTGCCTGTGAAACATATCCTAAAACATGTGCAGAAGAACTGTCTTGGTAAACTCTTGCAACAGAAACGATTGGCTCAACACCTTGCAGCTCATGTAAAAACAAATTTATTCTCGAAAATTCTGACCAATTTAAATTTTCAGAAATAATAATGGGTTCCCATGGTTTTTGTTTAGCAATTTTTTTCTTTAAAGAAAAAATCTTTTTATCACTTATATTTAAAATTGTTTTCAGTCTAAAAAAGACGTCTTCTATATTTTGAGTATTTTCGGGTATTAAGTGAATTTGGTATACTTGTTTGTTTGATGCTATTTCAACATTAAAATAATCTTTGATGGTTCCTCTTTCTGGAGCCAATTTCCATTCTCTAAATCTATTTTTATCAGATAAGGTTTTGTATTTTTTACTTTCATTTATTTGAAGTGATATTAAACGACCTAAAACTCCTACTAAGACTATTGCTTTACCAACATTAAGTAAAAACATTCTTCTACTTATTAACTTTGATTTTATAATTGTATTGCCTGAGCCAGAACTAAACATTTTTACCTGTATTTATAGCTGAATTATAAAAATTAAATATAAACCAAAAAAAAGGGAAAAAAATTAAAGTAAAGAAAGTATTATAAGAAATTTCTGTAAAACTTAAAATTATGTCTGAAAAATTAGTAATTAATATCAGAAATATAGAATTAGAGGAGAAGATCGCTATAAAAAAAGTGAACCAATCTGTAGTTATACTTGTGTTAACTGTCATATTTTTTACATAAGTAGCAACTAAAGATGTAACTAGATAAGAAATTGAACTTACCCCAAGTGGTATACCCATAACAGCATCATTTATTAAGCCTGCGAAAAAAATGTGGCCATTTCCAAAAACTTCCGGCCGTTTAAGACACCAAAAGTAAATTATTATTAATTGAATATTAAAAGATAAAATTTCAAAATAATTTTCAAAATATGTATCTATTTCACTTATTGATAAATAGTACAGAAGAATTAAAGGGCCAAAATTAATACTTTTTTGCATTAGTTTGAATCTTGGCATCTAGAAATTCTCCTTTTCTTGATTTGAAATATCAACTTTTACAAACGAAAGTTGGCTAGACTCAGAAAAAAGTTTAACTTCACCATTTATCATTGTCTTTCCTATTGGGGATCCAGGAAGAAATATGCCGTCTTTTCCAGATGTAAAAACATCGATGCCTTCTTCAACAATAAAATCCTCTGGAAGATATTCTAATAAAGGTCTGTTCCCTCCGACTCCTTTTAATATAGCTTGAACTCCTTCTTCGCCAAATGTCACAGGAATTCTGCTATTTAAATCATTTAAAAGTAAAACTCTTGAAGAAAGATAATTGGTTTCAACTACTCTTCCTACTAAATATTCTTTGTCTAGGACAGGCATACCTTTTAAAACACCTGACTTAGACCCTCTATTAATAATAATTGATTTTAAATATGGACTGGTTTTATCAATAAGAACTTTTGAAAGAATCATGCTTTCTTTTTTTAAAAAAGACTCCTCAGACTCTAAAATTTTTTTTAAATTTTTGTTCTGATTTGATAAGAATTCAACATTAAGTTCTTTTTGTTTATAAATTTCTAATTCTCTTTTTAATTGCTCATTTTCCCTTTTTATATTGAAAAGACTAGTAACACTTTCAGTGGCTTTAGGTACAAATCGTGAAGGAGAAGATACTACAAGTGAGACTTTATATATACCATCGTTGATAACCGCTCTAACTGGTTTCATAAAAGTGAAACCGTAAACATCGAGAAAAAAAATAACACATGCCAAAATTATTAACGAAAATAAAGAAAATTTTTGTGCAGCCCCTCTTTGAAGAAGTGCTGAACGGAAAGCTATACCAAAATCATCTCTGCTTGCTGACATTTATCTTTGAGATAAATTAATATTCTGACAACATTGTAGAAAATAATTCTTCATTTTCTAAAGCTCTACCTGTACCAACGGCAACACAAGACAATGGGTCATCAGCTATCGTCACAGGTAATCCAGTGTCTTGAGAAATTAATTTATCAATATTTTTTAATAAAGCTCCTCCTCCGGTAAGAACTAAACCCATGTCTATTAAATCAGCGGATAGTTCTGGTGGAGTATTTTCAAGAGCTTCTTTAATTCCACCTAATATTTGACTTAAAATTGGCATTAATGCTTCGCAGGCATCTTTTTCTGTTAATTCAATTTCTTTTGGGGTTCCTGATCTAATATCTCTTCCTTTCATTAAGAAAGTATTAGGTGTTGAAGGTATAGCTGTCCCAATTTCTTTTTTAATTTTTTCTGCAGTAGAGTCTCCGATTAGAAGATTTAATTTTTTTCTCATATAGTCCATTATTGATCTATCTAGAGCATCTCCTGCAACTCTAAGAGATTTCGAATATACCACTCCACCTAAAGACATTACGGCTATCTCTGTTGTACCACCTCCGATATCAACAACCATTGACCCTGTAGCTTCAGATATAGGTAAGCCTGCACCAATAGCTGCAGCTATAGGTTCTTCAATTAATTGTACTTTTCTTGCTCCTGCGGCTAACGCTGAGTCTTGAATTGCTTTTCTTTCAACAGGTGTTGATCCTGTAGGAACACAAATTAAAATTCTTGGATTAGCAAAAGCATTTTTCTTATGAACTTTTTTTATGAAGTGTTTAATCATTTCTTCTGTAACTACGAAATCAGCAATAACTCCATCTTTTAAAGGTCTTATAGCTGATATATTTCCTGGTGTCCTTCCTAACATTGTTTTTGCCTCATCTCCAACTGCAAGCACTGATTTTTTTCCACCATCCTCAATTACAGCAACTACTGATGGTTCATTTAATACTACCCCCTGATCTTTGAGCACCACTAAAGTGTTAGCTGTTCCAAGATCGATAGCCATATCTTGTGACCATAATGATGATAAACCTGATAGTCCTTTAAACATTCTTTTTCTCCTTATATTTGAGCGCTCAAACTTGGGTCTGGCGCAGTTTTTTCTCTTTTTATAATTAATTTATTCAATGCACTCAAATAAGCATTAGCAGAAGCTACTAAAGTATCTGTGTCAGCTGCTTGGCCTACTGTAGTTTTACCTTGTTCTTCGATTCTAACACTCACCGTTGCTTGGGCATCTGTTCCCTCGGTGACTGCATGTACATTATATAACAAAAGTTTTACGTCATGCGGATAAAGTTTTTTAATACATTTAAATATTGCATCAACTGGTCCATCTCCCGTTTCGGATGCTTTTTTTACTTCTCCAAATACTTCTAAAGTCATTTCTGCTTTTTGAGGTTCTCCTGTGCCAGCAAAAACTTTTAAAGATTTTAACTTAATTACATTATCCTCTGACACCAAACTATCATCAACAATAGCTGCAATATCTTCGTCATAAATGTGTTTTTTTTTATCAGCTAAAACTTTAAACTTTCCAAAAGCAGTCTGGATTACATCATCTGTTACTCCTACGTAACCAAGATCATTTAATTTATCTTTAAATGCATGACGACCAGAATGTTTTCCCATTACTAAAGATGTTTTGTGAACTCCAACACTTTCTGGTGTCATAATCTCATATGTATTTCGATTTTTAAGCATTCCATCCTGATGAATTCCTGATTCATGTGCAAAAGCATTTTTTCCTACTACAGCTTTATTAAATTGAACAGGAAAACCAGTTGCATTTGAAACAACTTTGGATGCTTTGCTTAAAAGTTTAGTATTAATATTTGTTGTATATGGCATTAAGTCGTGTCTGGTTCTCATAGCCATAACCACTTCTTCTAAAGCTGCGTTTCCTGCTCTCTCTCCAATTCCATTGATTGTACATTCAATCTGCCTTGCTCCAGCCATTACCCCTGCTAATGAGTTAGCTACTGCTAAACCTAAATCATTATGGCAATGTGTAGAAAGTACCGCTTTATCTATGTTAGGAACTTTATTTATTAAGGTTTCTATAATTTTTTTAAATTCTGAAGGAACGGTATAACCTACTGTATCAGGTATATTTATTGTCTTTGCACCAGATTTAATTGCAAGTTCAACAGTCTTGCACATATAATCCATATCTGTTCTTGTCCCGTCTTCACATGACCATTCTACATCATCAGTAAACTTTCTTGCATAAGAAACACTCTCTTTAATAGCGGCTAACACTTCTTCTGGAGATTTATTTAACTTATGCTTCATATGAAGTGGACTTGTAGAAATAAATGTATGTATTCTAAAATTTTTAGCGTGCTTTAAAGTTTCATGACAGGCATCAATATCTTTTTTTGTTGCTCTAGCCAATCCTGCAGGAATAGATTTTTTTAAAGTCTTACTAATTTCGGTGACTGCCTCAAAATCTCCTGGAGAAGCTATCGGAAACCCAGCTTCAATTATATCAACACCAAGTTCATCAAATACCCTTGAGATTTGAAGTTTTTC
>CACLBB010000001.1 GCA_902605035.1 uncultured Pelagibacteraceae bacterium | reverse complement strand
ATTTGTTAAAATTTTTTCTTTCATTTATTTACAATACAATTTTAAACATGCCATCCTTATTGCTACACCTAATTCAACTTGTTCTTTTACCAGACTAACGTTTATGTCATCTGCTAGTTTAGTATCAATCTCAACGCCTCTGTTCATTGGACCAGGATGCATTAGTAAAGCATCTTTTTTTGCAAACTTAAGTTTTTCAGGTGTTAGTCCAAAGAATTCATAATATTCTCTCTTTGATGGAAGAAATGATCCTTGCATTCTTTCATTTTGTAATCTCAACATCATAACAATATCACATCCATCTAAACCTTTTTTCATGTCAGTAAATGATTTCACTCCTAAATTATCTATGCCTTTAGGCATTAAAGTTTTTGGTGCAATGACATTTACTTCTGCGCCTAACATATTCATTAAATAAATATTAGATCTAGCAACTCTTGAATGAAGAATATCTCCACATATTGCAATTTTTAATCCTTCAATGTTACCTTTTCTATTAATAATTGTTAAAGCATCTAGTAAAGCTTGTGTAGGGTGCTCTCTTCTTCCGTCACCTGCGTTGATTACTGTACAATTTACTTTCTGTGAAAGGAGATTTGGTGCACCCGAGTCTTGATGTCTTAAAACAATTATATCAGGATGCATTGCGTTCAATGTCATGGCAGTATCAATTAAGGTTTCGCCCTTTTTTAATGCAGAGTTACCCATATTCATCGTCATTACGTCTGCACCTAATCTTTTTCCAGCTAAATCAAATGAACTCTGTGTTCTTGTAGAAGGCTCAAAGAATAAGTTGATTTGAGTTTTACCTCTAAGTACATCTAGTTTTTTTGAACTACCTCTGTTTAATTTAATGAAGGATTTTGCCTCATTTAAAATTTCTTTAGCTTCAATAATTGATAGATTTTGAATACCTAATAGATGTTTGGGAGTGTTTTTAATAGCTGAAACTTTTTTTACAGTTGCCATTAAAATCAACTCTATAGGCCTTTTACTGTATTATATCAAGTATTTTTTTTGTGATAATAATCAAGCATCCCTTGAAGTATAAATTGAGCAGAATTTTCATCTAATTTCTTAGCTTTTTTTGACGAATTTATTGCTAAATCATTAGATAGATTAAAGGCGCCTTGACTAGATAGTCTTTCATCCCATAAAATGATATTTTCTGAAATATCTTTTGATAGATTTTTGGCAAAGTCTTTGGCTGATTGAGACGAAGGACCTTCAGATCCATCCATATTTATTGGATTACCTACTACTATCCCATCTATTTGATATTCATCAACAATTTTCTTAATTTGAGAAACTAAATCTTTATAGTTTTCTTTAATAATTGTTGTGTAGGGTGTTGCTACAATTTTGTTTTCATCTGAAATAGCTATTCCTATTCTCTTCCCTCCTGGATCAATACCTATTAATCTTGATTTTTTCTTAGTTTTTTCAATAAATACGTCAATATCAAGCATGAAATTTACCTAATTTGTGATAAAACACATTTAAGTTAACATATTTCACAAATGTCCTTAGATAAAGAAAAAATTAAACATGTTGCTAAATTAGCTCGAATTTCTGTTGATGAAGCTAAAGTAGATACCTTAACTAAAGACTTAAATTCAATTTTTAAGTTTATCGAACAATTAAACGAGCTAAATACTGATAAAGTTGAACCACTAACATCGATTTTAAATCAGTCATTAAGATCCAGAAAAGACGAAATAAGCGATGGAAAAATAAGAGAAAAAATTCTAAAAAATTCTCCTAAAAAAAGTGAAGAGTTTTTTATAGTTCCGAAGGTAGTCGAGTAATGAGCGATATAACAAATCAAAGCTTAAGTGAAATTTTAGAAAATGTAAAGTCTAAGAAGATATCCTCTTTAGAACTTACACAAGCATATATAAAGAATATTGAAAATGCAAAAAAACTTAATGCTTTTATAACAACAACATTTGATCAAGCATTAGAAAACGCAAAAAAATTTGACAACAAACCAAATGAGCTACTTCTTCACGGAATACCTTTAGCAGTAAAGGATTTATTTTGCACAGAAAATATAAAAACTACAGCTGGAAGTAAAATTTTAAATAATTTTATTCCCTCATATGAGTCGACAGTTACAAAAAATTTGTGGAATTGTGGAGCTTTCTTACTTGGAAAATTAAACTGTGATGAGTTTGCTATGGGTTCATCAAATGAGACGAGTTTTTTTGGAAACGTAATAAACCCTGTTGGAGATCAGTTAGTTCCTGGCGGCTCTTCGGGTGGATCTTCCTCAGCTTTAGCAGCAAATCTAACTCCAGCAACAATTGGAACAGATACAGGCGGGTCTATTAGGCAACCAGCGTCTTTTACTGGCACAGTAGGTCTTAAACCAACCTACGGTCTTTGTTCGAGATGGGGCATTGTTGCGTTTGCTTCTTCGCTAGATCAAGCAGGACCAATGACAAAAACTGTTTCAGATTGTGCAATTATGCTTGAGGCAATGTCCGGTTTTGATGAAAAAGACTCAACCTCAATTAATAAAAAAAAAGAAACATACTCAAAAAATTTAAAAGATAACATCAAGGGATTGAAAATTGGTATTCCTAAAGAGTATCGAGTAGATAATATGCCAAAAGAGATTGATGAACTTTGGGAAAAAGGAAAAAAAATATTAAAAAATTTAGGTGTTCAGTTAATTGATATTTCATTACCACATACCAAGTATGCTTTGCCGACTTATTATATAGTTGCTCCCGCAGAAGCTTCGTCAAATTTAGCAAGATATGATGGTGTAAGATATGGACACAGATCACAAAAAGGGAAAGATTTAATTGAAATGTATGAAAACACTAGATCTGAAGGTTTTGGGGACGAAGTAAAGAGAAGAATATTAATAGGGACTTATGTTTTGTCTTCAGGATATTACGATGCTTATTATTTGAAAGCACAAAAAGTTAGACAATTAATTAAAAAGGATTTTGATGACAATTTTACAAAAGTTGATGCTATTTTAACACCTTCAACACCTAGCTCAGCATTTAAGATAGGAGAAAAAAAAAATGATCCAGTATCGATGTATTTAAACGATATATTTACAGTTCCAGTTAATTTAGCAGGATTACCAGCTTTATCTCTACCTGCTGGAATAGATAAGCAAGGACACCCATTAGGGTTACAATTAATTGGTAAGGCTCTAGATGAACAAAAAATTTTAAATATTGGTTATGCGTTTGAAAAAAATTGCTGTTATAAAAATGAAATTAAAAAGTGGTGGTCATGAGTAAAGAAAAATTTAATTATTTTGTTAATGGAGATAAAGGGGAATACGAAGTAATTATAGGTTTAGAAGTTCATGCTCAAATCCTTTCGAATTCAAAACTTTTTTCAGGCTCATCCACTAAATTTGGAGCTGATCCTAATAAACAAGTTAGTTTAATTGACTCTGCTTTTCCTGGAATGCTGCCTGTTATTAATGAAGAGTGTGTAAAACAAGCAGTAAGGACAGGCCTAGGATTAAACGCAAAAATTAATAATTATTCGGTTTTTGACAGAAAAAATTATTTTTATGCAGATCTTCCTCAAGGTTATCAAATTTCACAGTATAAAAATCCTATTGTTGGGGAAGGGAAGGTTTTATTAGATATGCCTTATGGTTCAAAAGAAATTGGTATTGAGAGACTTCATTTAGAACAGGACGCAGGAAAAAGTATCCATGATATGGATCCTTCAAATACATATGTAGATCTAAATCGTTCTGGAATTGCGCTTATGGAAATTGTTAGTAAGCCAGACCTTCGTTCCCCAGAAGAAGTTAATGCTTATATAAAAAAACTTAGAACTATAATGAGATACTTGGGTACGTGCGATGGCAATATGCAAGAAGGTTCATTAAGAGCGGATGTAAATGTATCAGTAAGAAAAGTAGGTAGTAAAAAATTTGGGACAAGATGTGAAATAAAAAATGTGAATTCAATAAAATTTATGCAAATGGCTATAGAATATGAAGCTAATAGACAAGTTGAACTACTAGAGGAAGGAAAAGAGATAGATCAAGAAACAAGGCTATTTGATACAAAAAAAAATGAAACAAGATCAATGAGATCAAAAGAAGACGCTCATGATTATAGATATTTTCCTGATCCTGATCTGTTACCATTGAAACTTGAACAAAAATTAATTGATGATTTAAAAAAATCTTTACCTGAGTTACCAGACAATAAAAAGGAGCGATTTATTCAAGAGTATGGGCTTAACTCATACGAAGCAAACGTATTAGTATCCGAAAAGGAAATCTCTGATTATTATGAGGAAGTTGCAAAATTGTCTGACAAAAAACTTGCAGCTACATGGATGATGGGTGATTTATTTGCAATGTTGAACGATAAAGGTCTCAATATTTCTAGATCACCTATTTCTGCTAAAAATTTTGCTGAGTTAGTTCAATCAATTAAATCAGGAGAGATTTCAGGTAGAATAGCAAAACAAGTTTTCGAAATTATGGTTGAAAGCGGAGATAATCCAAAAAAAATTATAGAGTCAAAAGGGATGAAACAACAGAGCGATCCTAAAGAATTAGAAAAAATAATTACTGAGATACTATCAAAAAATAAAGATAAAGTTGATCAGTATAAAGCTGGAAAAGAAAAATTATTTGGTTTTTTTATTGGGGAGATTATGAAATTATCTGGCGGAAAAGCAAACCCTCGATTGACAAATGAAATTCTAAAAAAACTTTTAAAAGGCTAATTATGCCTAAAAAATTAGATTTAACTAAAAATCTTGAACAATATATAATTAATCACTCAGAAGCCTTAACTGATGTTCAGAAAGAGATTATTCAACATAATACAAGTCTTGGCAATCAACAAAGATTTCAGATTTCAATTTCTCAAGCACAATTTCTACAAACATTAATTAAGATCTCTAATATTAAAAAAATTTTGGAAATAGGAAGTTTTACAGGGTTTAGCGCCTTATCCATGGCTTTAGCACTTCCTTTTGATGGATCTTTAATAAGTTTAGATAAAAATATTGAATTTAGTAAGAAAGCTCAATCATTTTATGAAAAAGCTAATGAAAAAAAGATAAAACAAATTATCAAACCTGCTATTGAAGGTTTAAAAGAATTGAAAGATACAAATCAAATATTTGACTTAATTTTTATTGATGCAGACAAAGAAAATTACCTTAATTATTACGAAATATGTATAGAGCTCATTAATAAAAATGGCCTTATAATTATAGATAACGTTTTGTGGCACGGTGAGGTAGCAGATAACACAAAAAATGATAAATTTACCAACATTATCAGAGAATTTAACAAACACATTAAGGAAGATGGTAGAATTATAAAAAATATTATTCCAGTAGGTGATGGATTTTCAATTTGTATTAAAAAATAATGTTTACAATTTACGGTTTTTATAAGTTTAAAAAGATTAAATTTTTAAAAAAATATAAATTTTTATTTCAAGAGGAAATTTTTAAAAATAATATAAGAGGTACAATAATTTTATCTGAGGAGGGAATAAATGGAACAGTTGCTGGCAAAGAAGATAATATAAACCACATAATTAAAAAGATAAAAAAAAAATTTAAATTTAAGGATTTTGACAGTAAAAATATATCCCAATGTAGCTTTCAACCGTTTCATAAAGGTAAAATAAAAATTAAAAAAGAAGTTGTTCCGTTAGGATTAAAGATCAATTCAAAGAATAGAAAACTTAACAAGTATGTTTCAGGAAAATCCTGGAACAAACTTATTTTAGATAAAGAAACTCTTGTAATAGATGCTAGAAAGCCATTTGAGTATGATGTGGGAACTTTTAAAAATGCGATTAATCCAAAAATAAAAAATTTTAGAGATTTTCCGAAATATTTAAAAAAAATTAATAAGACTAAACCTGTAGCAATGTTTTGTACTGGGGGAATTAGGTGTGAAAAAGCCTCTATTTTTTTAAAAAGAAAAGGTTTTAAAAATGTTTTTCAACTAAAAGGTGGAATATTAAATTATTTAAACAAAACTAAGAAAAAAGATAGTTTATGGAAAGGGGAGTGTTTTGTTTTTGATAACAGAATATCTCTTAAACATAAACTAAAACAGGGAACTTATTCTGTATGTAGTGGATGTCGAGCACCTTTTGCTATAAAAGAAATAAAATCTTACAAATATGAGGAGGGTGTCTCGTGTGCAAGGTGTTATGACACACTCTCAAATTCACAAAAAACAAGATTTCGTATGAGACAAAATCAAATTAATCTTGCTAAAAAAGCTGGAAGAAAGCATAAGTTTCAAAAGGAATTTTAATTATGGATTTGACTAAAGACTCAATTTGGCAACTTCTTAGAAAAGTAACCATACCTGCAAGCACAGGATCACTTTTTCAAACTTTTTATAATCTAGTCGATACTTATTTTGCTGGTAGAATATCTCCAGAAGCATTAGCAGCAATTGCAAAATCATGGCCAATTTATTTTATAGCTATAGCTGTGGCTGTTGGGATAGGAGCTGGAACTACGGCTCTAATAAGTAACTCGATTGGAGCTAGAGAAGACAGAAAAGCCTCAATTTATGTTGCTCAATCAATAATATTAGCAATTATGATCTCAATTTTTGTAACTTTATTTGGCTTAAATTTTTCTGATGAACTTTTGAGAATTATGGGCTCTACTGAAGAAAGTATAATTTTAACACGTGAATACTTAGATATCATATTTTTTGGAGCTATTATTGTATTAGTTCAATTATCTTTGAATGGAACTTTAAATGCTCAAGGAGATACAAAAAGTTATAGAAACGTATTAATTTTTACTTTTTTTTTAAATATTTTTCTTAATCCTTTATTTATTTTTGGATACGGATTAATACCAGCATTTGGGATAGCTGGTTTAGCCATTGCTACACTTGTTTCTCAGTGTATCGGTTTGATTTACCTAGCCAATAAAGTTTATTGCTGTAAATTAAAAAAATTTCTCTACCCAGAATGTTTTAAACCAAAATTTGATTATTTAAGCTCACTTTTTAAACAATCAGTGCCAATAATGTTTACTATGTTGATGATAATGTTTGGAGTATTTAATATTTTCTATTTCGTTGGTCAGTTTGGAGAATTAGCTACAGCCGGTTATGGTACCGCTGTGAGGATAGAACAAGTTCTTTTATTACCAGTTATAGGTTTAAATACCGCAGTTCTGTCAATTGCTGGTCAAAATTTTGGAGCAAAATTGCATTTCAGAGTCAAAGAGGTTTACAGCAAAGCACTTATGTTTGGCTCAGGGTTTATGTTTTTAGCAGGAATTTTTGTCTACATAACATCTGAAATTATAATCTCTTTTTTTACTAATGATCCAGAGGTGATTCAGAGTGGAGCACTTTATTTACAAGTTGCAGCATTAATCGGGCCAGTATATCCGGTATTTTTTATCACCTCTGCATTGTTCCAGGCTCTTAAAAGACCAATTTATAGTTTATACATGACGATACTTAGGCTTACGTTAATACCATTTATGTCACTCTGGTATGTAATAAATATCAGAAATGGAGAATATCAGGACATTTTCTACACAATTTTAGCAACTAATTGGTTGATGGGATTAGTTGTATTAACCTTCGTGCCATTTTTTTTGAAAAAAGTATTTAGAATTTCATTTAAAAAATTATTTATATTTTAATTTTTTTTCTAATTTCCTTACAAAATAAGATACAACTAAAATTAAAACTAAATATTCCAAAATTAAGAATGTATAGATCTCTAAAGGTCTGTAAGTTGTTGTTACAAGTTCATTTGCTTTTCTGGTTAAATCGGCTATCCCAATAATTGATACTAGAGATGACATTTTAAGCACGTAAACAAACTGATTGCCCATAGCAGGTAGTACTACTTTAATAGCTTGAGGAAGAATCACAAATCTCATTTTCTTCCAAAAATCCATTCCAAGAGAATCAGAAACTTCATGTTGCCCTTTGGCAATTGAATTGATACCAGCTCTAAAAATTTCAGCTTGAAAAGCACTTTCACTAATTGTAAGTGCAATAATACCAGATACAAACGGAGAAAAACTTATTCCCATCATAATTGGAAGACCGTAGTAAATCCAAAGGATTAACACAAGCAATGGAATTGCCCTGACTATTTCTACATATGCTATATTGAAGTAACTTAAGAATTTATTATTAGATAAAGAGGGAAGAGCTATAATAAGACCTATTATCATTGCTAGGAATATTGAAATTATTGAAATATAGATAGTTGTAGTTATCCCACTTATTAAGAACTTTAAATTAGTCAAGCCATCCACGTTATCTGGACTTAAAATGTACCATCCCCATTCATAGTTCGAGCTACATCCTTGAAGAGCAAATAATAAAAAAATAGATTTTGAAATCTTCACAGATTTACTATATTGATTAATGGAAGTTATTTAAACTTAAATTATAAGCTTTTAAGATTGTATTTAGCTTCTAAAGTCATAAAAAACCCTGAAGTTTGTTTTCTTTTAATCCAATTACTTACGTAATCATTCCAAACTTTGTCTCCTTTTGGCACCATCATAGCTAAAAAAGCAGGGTTCTTTCCACCATCTGGCACAATGGCTAGTTGAGGATATTTTATAATTAATTTATTTGCTTCAAGTGAACTAGTAATATTTCCGTCAGCTCTACCAGCTAATACTTCTTGATAGTCCCTTGCAGGAGCCTCTATTGATCTAAGTTTAGATTTTGGAAAAAATTCTTTCGCTTTTTCTTCTTGCGATGTTCCTAAAGTTGTGGCTATTTTAACTTTTTTGTTATTTAAAGAGTCCCATGTAGGAAATTTGTTTAAATTTTTCTTAAGCACTAATGGGACTGTCCCGTATTTAAAATATGTCTCTGTGAAACCTGCCACCTCAGCTCTTTTTGGAGTTTTAGTTACGCTTGTAGAAATATCGTACCTATCAGCTGTTATTCCTGCAACAATAGTTTTCCATTCCGCTGGAACAAATTTTACTTTTACACCTAAATCTTTTGCTAATTCTCTCATTACATCAATATCAAATCCTTTATATTTATTTGTAGCTGGATCTTTCATTGACATTGGATCCCAATCACCTGTTGTTCCCACTCTTAATTCACCGTTTTTTTTGATTATGTCTAATTTAGATGCAGCTTGTAAATTTGTACTTATTAGAAGAACAATGATTATAGAAAAAATTTTTTTAAACATTTTCATTTTTTAACCAATCTGTCCCTTTATTTCGAATTGCAATTTGACCCACTTTAATAATCAAAATTAAAGGGGTTGACTTAAAGGCAGTTTATCATCTATAAAGAACAAAACAAGAACATTATGAAATTAACAATACCTTATTATTTACACAAAGTAGGCGCTGGATTTCCATCTCCAGCAACAGATTATATAGAAGATGATATAGATTTAAATTCCTATCTTATAACAAATGCACCGGCTACTTTTATTATAAGAGTGCAGGGAAAATCCATGAACACGGCAGGTATATACGATGGGGATTTACTAATAGTAGATAAAAGTCAAAATCCTCGAAATTTTTCAACAGTAATAGCAAATGTAAACGAAGAATTAGTAGTTAAAACCTTAATTAAAAGTAAAGGGGTCAACTATTTAACATCCGGTTCAAAAAAAATGTCAGATAAAATCAATTTAACAATCAATCCAGAAATAATCATTTGGGGAGTAGTTACATATGTCATTCATAAACAACAGTAAGAAAAAAATTGCGTTAATTGACTGTAATTCATTTTATGTATCTTGTGAAAGATTGTTTAATCCAAAAATTCAGAAAATTCCAGTAGTTGTATTATCTAATAACGATGGTTGCGTAATATCAAGGTCTACAGAAGCTAAAAGAATTGGAATTAAGATGGGAGAACCTTATTTTAAGGTTAAAGAATTGGTTAAAAAAAATAATGTCCAAATATTTTCCTCAAATTACGCTTTATATGGAGACATATCTAGAAGAGTAATGAAAATATTAAAAGGATTTTCCGATAAAATTGAAATCTATTCTATAGATGAAGCTTTTATAGACTTATCTCATATAAAGAATGAGTTGGTCGAAGACTACGGTAAAAGAATAAAAGAAAGAGTCTTAAAATGGACTGGAATACCTACAAGTGTAGGAATTTCAAATACAAAAACTTTAAGTAAAGTAGCAAACCATGTAGCTAAAAAAAATAAAGCTGGAGTTATTTTTTTGAAAGACAACATAGACGAGGTGTTAAAAAACTTTGATATCTCAGATGTTTGGGGTGTTGGAAAACAACTTTCAAAGTTATATTTAAAAAATGGAATTAATAATGCACTAAAACTAAAAAATATTTCAAATAGTTGGGTTAAAAAAAGTACAAATGTATTAGGCGCTAAAACTGTGATGGAATTAAGAGGTATACCTTGTATTGAACTTGATACAGAAGAAACGAAAAGAAAAAGTTGTTGCGTTTCAAGATCTTTTGGAAAAAAAGTTCAAAGCTTAGAAAAGCTAAAAGAGTCAGTAACTACACACTGTTTAAACGCAGCAGAAAAAATTAGAAATGATAATCAAACAACAAGGTCTATAACTGTGTTTATTAGAACAAGCCCCTTCGATAAAAATAGAAGATATTACTCAAATTCATTTACGATAGATTTGCCGATTGCAACTAATAATAGTTTAGAGTTAGTAAAGACAGCTATAACTGGTCTTGTAAAGATATACAAACATGGATATTTTTATCAAAAGGCAGGGATTATTTTATCTAAATTAAATGAAGCAGGTGAAAAAGAATTAAATCTATTAACACCAATTTTAGAAAATAAGTCGCAAAAATTAATGAAAGCAATGGATTTAACTAATTCTAAATATGGAAGGAACGTAATTAGTGTAGCTCAAGCAGGTATAAATAATAGCTGGAGAATGAGAAGAGAGCATTCATCGAGAATTGATACAGCTTCATTTGACTCATTACCAAAAATTAGTATATAAGAAATTTAAACGGGGTGTCCAAACGACTGAGATTAAACCCGAAGAACCTGACCGGTAATTCAGTAAGGGAAATATGGAACAAACATACTTATCATTACATTCGTCTTTATCACTAATAATAATAGTGGGTTTATTCTTTATACTAATTGGTTATTTAAATACGAAAGAATTTACAAATAATAAAAACTATATTGTAGGAGATAGAGATGAAAACACGTTCTCATTGACAACGAGTTTAGTTGCCTCAGCTTTAGGTGCGTGGATATTATTTGGACCTGCTTCTGCATCAACTTGGGGAGGTATAGGGGCAGTATTTGGTTATGCTTTAGGAACTGCAGCTCCTATGTTATTTCTATATAATTTTGGACCCAAAATAAGAAGAGAATTTCCGCAGGGTCTTAGTTTAACTGAATTTATCAAAAAAAGATTTGGTATAAATATATTAAAGATTTGTTTATTTTTAATATTTTTCTATCTAACAATCTTTTTAATTGCAGAAGTAACTGCTATTGCATTTTTGCTAAAATTAATGGCTCAAGTTCCGTTATGGATTACTTCAGGAATAACTTTGATTATTTGTTTATTATATGTCTTAAAGGGAGGTTTTAAACTTTCAATTATAACTGACAAATATCAATTTGGATTTTTAGTTTTAATAATTTTTTTATCATTATTTTTAATTTTAGGAAAAATAGAAATTTCTAGCTTTGAATTAATCACAAAAAATTTACCTAATTTAATCGATAAAAATTATTTACCAAATTATACTGCTGGGCTAACTTTTTTCATCGCTGTGGCAGCTACAAACTTGTTTCACCAAGGTAACTGGCAAAGAGTGTTTTCTGCTAAAAATAATAAAACTCTCAAATCGAGTTTAATTTACTCATCAATAATAGTGTTTATAATAGTATTTTGGATGGGTTATACTGGTCTTATTTCTTATTCATTAAACTCAAAAGTAAGTCCAGATTTAGCATTTTTCTATTTAATACTTGATAAAAGCAATTTTCTAACAATCATAGCAGTTTTAATTTTAGCAATCTCATTAACTTTAAGCACTATTGATACATTGATAAACGCTATTTCCAGTTTAATAATTACTGATGGAAAATTTATAAATAAGATTCTGAAAGGAAGAGAAATAAAGACAAAAGCGAAAATAGTAGTTCTCTTTTTATCCTTCTTAGTTTTTCTTTTGGCATCAAAAGGCTATAGTATTTTATATTTATTTTTATTAGCAGATTTATTATGTTGTGCAGCAGTTGTCACAGTATTTTATGGTTTTTTTAATAATAAAATTAACCCCAGACTAGCCGCTTGTACTATTTTTTCTGGTTTAATTTGTGGGCTTGTATTTTTTCCAAGCCAAAATTTTCAATCAAGCATACTAGTGGGTAATTTAGTTTCTATAGAAAAATTTGGTTCTTTTATTTCAACAAATTTACTTTTTCTTTCATTTGCTGTTTCATTAATTATTCCAATGATGATACTTTTAGTTTATTCTTTACGCAATTCATTTAAATAGATGATTACAGCAGCCCAAATAAATAAGAAAGAAATTAATTTATCTAGGACCAAAGGCTCATTAAAATAATATAACCCTAAAAAAAATTGAGCTGTAGGAGTTAAAAAAAATATCATACTAGCTGGTCCAATTCCTATAAGACCAAAGCCTTTTGTATACCAAAAAAGAGGGATCAAAGTCATAAGTCCAGCCCAAAATAAATAAAATGATAAAACGGGTCTATCTAAAGAGAAAATATTCAAATTATTTTCAACTAAAAAAATAAAAAGTACAATTGCTATTGGTGAAATTAATAAAGTTTCAATCAACAAACCAACGTCAGAAGATACTCTAATCTTCTTTCTAATTAAAGCATATAAACTAAACGTGACTGCTACAGTAATCCCAATCCAAGGTATTTCACCTAATTTAAATAATAAGTAGATTAATGCCGCAACAACTAATAAAACGGATAAAATTTTATTTCTATTGTACCTTTCCTTTAAAAAGATAATTCCAAAAAACACACTTAATATTGGAAATATATAATAGCCCAACGCTGAGTCTAATAAATTATTAGTTTTAACTGCATATAACCATGTATACCAATTAATTGAGACCAATAGTCCAGTAATCAATAAAATCAAAATATTTATCTTATTATTTATAATCTTGTAAAATTCAGCCCATTTAGAATAGAAAGCTGTAGTAATAAATAGTAATAATGCCGTCCAAATAGTTCTATGAATTGTTAATTCCAAAGGTGAAGCGAAAGAAACAAATTTAAAATATATTACACCTATCACCCCCCACCAAAGAGAGGCTCCAATTGTGAATAATGAGCCTTTAAATAAACTTTTCTTCATTTGACCATTTTTTTGATTGATTTATAAGGTACTTATTTAATAATTAGAACTAAATAAATCTGATTATAAGGAAGAGTGGGTGAGCGGTTGAAACCAGTTGGTTGCTAACTAACCGTACGAGTAATATCGTACCGAGAGTTCGAATCTCTCCTCTTCCGCCAAAACTAATTGAAGAAGCTATCTATTTTTACAGGTTCTTTGCTCAACATATATTTATAGACATTTATGTTCTCTAGAACTCTTTGAACATAATTTCTTGTTTCTTTAAATCTAATTAACTCTATCCAATTTACATATGATAATTTACCTTTAGAAGGGTCTCCATTAACTCTTCTCCAAGTTTTAACTCTATTTGGCCCCGCATTGTAAGCTGCTATTGCAAAGGGGTAAACACCATTGTAATCTTCTATTAAAGAATTAAAATAATAAGATCCTAATTTAATATTATATTCTGGATCTCTAGTTAGATTACTAATACTGTATGGTAATTTAGCTTGTTTAGCAACAATTTTTGCTGTGTATTTCATTAATTGCATCATTCCTCTTGCTCCAGCCCAGCTGTTAGCTTTCGAGTCAAATTCACTTTCTTGTCTAATTATTGCAAGAATAATTTCTGCATTGGGCATTGTCTTATTATTAATTTCTTTTGGTGTTGCTATAATTGGATAATTATATTTGTTATAAAATCTTTTTTCGTAAGATGCTTGTTTAGATATCTGGATGGCAAAATCGTATCTACCAACTTCTGTTGATAATCTTGCAGCTAAAACTTCGCTTCCTTTTTCAATATTCAAAGTTGCTAAATGTTTAAGAATATCTTTTGCATATTTAGTGGAATCTAATTCATTTAAAAGTATTACATGATCAATTAATCTATTTTTTTTAAATTCTTTTTCGTAATCTTTATCAAAATTGGATTGATCAAATAATTCAAAATCTCCACCAGGATTAATTTCATTATATGATAATTGACCATAATAAGTCATTGGGAACTTAGACCCTTCAGTAAAATATTTTTTTGCTCTTTCTTCGTTTCCTAATTTTTTATAAGCAGCTCCAAGCCAATACGCACCACGAGCTAAACTAATTGGATAACCTACATTGTTATAAAAATTTTCAAAATGATTAATCGCATATTCAGCAGAGTTTAAAAAAGATAAAGCTATCCAACCCGAAAGCCACTCTGCTTCAGCAAATGATGGACCTGATGAAAGGGAATGTTCGCTAGAAATTTTGTAGGCAGTTTTGTATCTTTTTTTATAAATTAAAGATCTTGCCACACTTTTTCTTTGTTCCCACCACAAATCAGGCCTTACCATTTGTCGTTCAGTCTTATTTGCATTTTTATAAAGAATTTCTAAAGAAGACTCCAATCTTCCTCTTCTGTTTCTCCATTTTAATCTATCAAATTCTAATCCAGGATCTGTTTTTAGATGAGCGGGTACTCTAGAAATAGCATTATCAACACCATAGGAATTGCTCATTAATATTTGTCGTGCGTTATAAAGTGCCCTTTCGTCCGAAGGCAAATATTTAAGCATTCTTTTTAAGTCCCAATATTTTCTTTCCCAAGCTAGATAATCAGCTCTTCGCAAATGATCTTCTGACGTTAAAAATTTTTTAAATTTTGCCCTGTAATAACCTAAATCATTTTTTCTTATTTCTGCTGTTTCCCAACCTTCCTTGATCAATTTTTCTACTTCGTTTATTTTACCCTGCTCTAAAAATGCCTCTGCTAATTTTATCTTACCAAGCCCACCCAAGGGTGGATTTTTTTCAAACCAATTTATTACTAATGTAGGAGAAGTATTTTTTAAATAAATTTTTTGTTCTGCAAGATATTTGATTCTATTAATTCTTGGATAATCTGAATTTCTTTCTATAAACTTTTTGTAATCACTAAATGTAGCTGCATTACCTGTCGTTTTTAAATACATCCACATTATTAGTGTTCTAAAATCTCTATCTTTTACTTTTTCAGCACTCTTCATTGCACTATTCCATTTTCGAGCTTTAATAAATTTCATAGTCTCTTTAGCTCTTGCAAAATCTTTTGCATTTAATATTGAGGACTCTTTAACTTCTTTTGACACCGTTTTGTATGTAATTGGTTTTTTCTGCGGGTATACAAAATCTTTGACAGTTATCTTTATTGTTTCTTTTTGAAGTATTTCTTTTTCAATAATCTTTTCTTCTTTGACTATTTTCTTTTCTGGTATCTTTGGTTTTAATGACGGTTTTTTTTGAGGTAAATTGTTTGACGTTATAGATGTATTTTTTTTTTCTATTTTTTTAAAAATAGAAGGTTTTTTTAGTGGTAAGATGAAATCGCTCTCAGAATAGGCATTATTGATAATTAAAAAAAATAATAAAAATACTAGACTAATTAATTTATAAGGCATAAGTTAAAATTAATTACCTTATATTGTTTTATGCTTAAAGGATCAATTGTAGCCTTAATAACACCATTTGAAAACAACGCTCTAAATGAGGAAGTTTACCGTAAATTAATTCATTATCATATGAAAAATGGAACAAATGGTATTGTTCCTGGTGGCACAACAGGAGAGTCACCAACTTTATCCCATGATGAACATAAAAAGATTATTGAAATATCAGTAAAGGAATGCAGTGGAAAAATTCCAGTTATAGCTGGTACAGGATCTAATTCAACTTCAGAAGCGGTAGAACTTTCTAAATTTGCCGAAAAGGCTGGATCAAATGCGCTTCTAGTTGTTACCCCTTATTACAATAAGCCAACACAAGAGGGATTGTTTCAACATTACAAAAGTATTAATGACAGTGTAGGTATTCCAATAATTATCTATAATATACCTTCTCGATCAGTAATAGACATGTCAGTGGAAACAATGGCAAGACTTTATGAATTAAAAAATATAGTTGGTGTAAAAGATGCTACTGGAGATCTTAATAGAGTAGATCAACAACTTAAATTAATGGGAAAAGATTTTATACAACTAACAGGAAATGATGATAATGCACTTGAATTCAACAAACGTGGTGGGGTTGGAGCAATAAGTGTTACTGCAAATATTGCACCAAAGTTAACTTCAAGTTTTCAAAAAGCTTGTGTTGAAAATATTGAAGAAGCTACTAAGCTAGATAGAATACTACAACCATTACATTTATCTCTTTTTATAGAAAGTAATCCTTCTCCAGTAAAATATGCTGCATCATTATTAGGATTATGTAATCCAACCGTAAGATTACCTTTGGTTGAACTTAAAGAGGAAAATAAAAAAAAGGTTTCTGAAGCGCTTAAAGTAGCTAAATTACTTTAATGAAACAAAAAACATTTCCTGGTCGTAAAATTATTTGTTTAAATAGAAAAGCTAGTTTTAATTATTTTTTTATAGAAATACTAGAAGCAGGTATTTCTTTAAAGGGCTCTGAGGTCAAATCCTTAAGAGATGGTAAAGGAAGTATTGCAGACTCATATGCTATTGATAATAATGGAGAGATATTTTTGATAAATTCTCATATACCGTTATACAGACAATCTTCATATAACAATCATAATCCAAAAGAAGATAGAAAACTTCTTTTGAATAAAAAAGAAATAAACAGATTAATTGGAAGAATTAATCAAGAAGGATTAACAGTTATCCCAACTAAAATGTATTTTTTGAAAGGAAAAGTTAAAGTTGAAATAGCTGTAGCTAAAGGAAAAAAATTATACGATAAAAGGCAAGTAAAAAAAACAAGAGACTGGAAAAGAGAAAAAGCCAGACTACTTAGTAAAAATAATAAATGATACATTTAAATATTGGATCTAATCTTAATTCAAAATTTGGAACAAGATTCAAAAATATATCTATTGCAATTAATCTATTAACAACTGCAAAACTTAGAATTAAAAAGATTTCGAATTTTTACCAAACCCCGTCTTACCCAAATAAGAATTTACCTAAATTTATTAACATTGGTTTAGCGGCTGAATATGACTTTCATTATAGTAAACTAATTAAAGAAATCTTATTAATAGAAAGAAAAATTGGTAGAGTAAGATCTAAGAAAAATGATCCTAGAGTTTGTGATATAGACATTATTGATTTTGATGGTTTGATAAAAACATCTAAGTCAGTCAAATTACCACATCCTAGATCTCATAGCCGTAATTTTGTACTTTATCCAATAAAAGAAATAGACCCTAACTGGGTACACCCTTTTTTTAAGAAAAATGTTGATTTTTTTATTAATGAATTAAGCTTAATTTCAAGGATTGAGATTACAAGATTGAACAAAAGTGTTATTATTTAAATATGATTAATAATACTGAATTAATTGATAAAATTAAGTCATATAATAAATTTTTAAAATCAGACTCTTTAAACAAAGCTTATAATTTTGCTTTGGATGCGCATCAACATCAAAAAAGAGATGAAGGTGTTCCTTATATTATCCATCCTTTGGCTGTAGCAAATATTCTAACCGATTTAAAACTTGACAGTGCAACTATAACAACTGGATTACTTCACGATACTATAGAAGATACTAACGTAACATATGAAACTGTAAAAAAAGAATTTGGAGAAGAAGTTGCAAATTTAGTTGAAGGTGTAACGAAAATTTCTGCGTTAGAAGATAAGGCTTCAAATGATTCAAAAGCAGAAAATTTTAGAAAGTTAATTTTAGCAACTTCTAAAGACATCAGGGTTCTATTGGTTAAGCTTGCAGATAGGCTTCATAATATGCGAACAATTCAGTTTGTTAAAGATAAAGATAAAACTATTAGAAAGGCTAAAGAAACAATGGAAATATATGCACCTTTAGCCGACAGAATGGGTATGAATAGGATAAGAGATGAATTAGAAGATCTTTCATTCGCTGTTTTGAATAAACCAGCAAGAGAATTAATTTTAGATAGACTAAGGTTTATAAAAAGCAATAGAGAAGATACATTTAGAATTATTTCAGCAGAATTAATCAATTTACTTCAAAATAATGGAATAAATGCAAAAATAACAGGTAGAGAAAAAACACCCTTTTCAATATGGAGAAAAATCCAAAATAAAAAAATATCCTTAGAACAATTAACAGATATAATTGGTTTCAGAATTTTAGTTAATAGTGTAGATGATTGCTATAAGACTTTAGGAATTTTCCATAGTAAGTTCTCAGCTATTCCGGGAAAGTTTAAAGATTATATTTCTACTCCGAAAATAAATAAATATAAATCTATACATACATCCGTTATTGGGCCAAAAAAAAATAGGATAGAAATACAAATCAGAACTCATGATATGAACGAATTTGCAGAAAGAGGTATTGCATCTCACTGGAAATATAAATCCTCAGAAAAGTTTTCAGAATTATCCTGGAAAGAGTATGACTGGTTAAGAGATTTAGTAGAAATTATTGAGACTGGAAATAGTCCTGAACACTACTATGAGTTTACTAAACTACAAATGTTTCAGGAAAATGTTTTTTGCTTTACACCAAAAGGGTCGGTAATTAAACTTCCTAAAAAAGCAAATCCAATTGATTTTGCATATGCAGTCCATACAAAAATAGGGGATAGTGCAGTTGGATGTAATATAAATGGAAGAGAGTCGACCCTTCAAACAGAATTAAAAAATGGTGACATGGTAGAAATTGTTACTTCAAAAAATGCCTCCCCATCTCTTCATTGGTTATCCTCATCTAAAACTGGAAAAGCAAGAGCATCTATAAGAAGATATTGGCAAGATAAATCATCTGCATATTCAAAGCCTAAAGAAAAAAATTATCAAAGCACTATAATAGTTGATTTACCTCATAAACCAGGTGCTTTAGGGAGTATAAGCTCTCTTATTGGGATGAATCATGGAAATATCTTAAATGTAGAAATGTTGAAGAAAAAAAAAGATTATTTACAGTTTTCGTTTGATCTACAAATTAAAGATTTAAAAAACTTTACAAACTTGATAAGTCAAATAAAACAAAATAAATTTAATTTTAAAATAGTTCGTCATAAACAGAAAAAAAATGCTTTCATACGAAGAATCTTTAAAAATTTTACAAGAGACTGATGCGCTAATTGAAGGGCATTTCATTTTGTCCTCTGGTTTACACAGTTCTAAATATATTCAATGTGCTCAATTACTAAGTAAACCAGACAAGGCCTCAAAAATATGTCGTTCTTTAGCTGAAAAAATAAAAGATTCTTTTCATGAATTTGATTTAATCTTATCACCAGCTATGGGAGGTATTATAATAGGTTACGAGATTGGTCGTTTACTAAATAAAGAAACAATTTTTTCAGAAAGAGTTAATGGTGAATTTAAATTGAGAAGAGATTTCAAAATAAAAAAAAATAATAAAGTTTTAATAATAGAAGATGTAATTACTACTGGGAAATCAAGTTTAGAATGTTCTAATTTAGTGAATTCAATAGGGGCAAAAACTGTAGGGTATGCATGTATTATAGATAGATCTAAAGGCAGTTCATTAATAAATGATAAAATTGTTTCAGAAATTAAACTAGATATACCTACATATACAAAAGATGATTTGCCTGAGGAACTCTCTTCTATAAAAGCTATCAAACCTGGTAGTAGAAATCTTTAATGAGCAAAATTAGATTGGGCGTGAATATTGATCATGTAGCTACTGTTAGAAATGCTAGAGGTGAAAAATATCCTGAGCCTTTAAGGGCAGCATTGTTAGCACAGGAATTTGGCGCAGACTCAATTACTATACATCTTAGAGAAGATAGACGTCACATAACTGATAGTGATCTTAAAAAGATTATTTCTAAGTTAAGAATTCCTCTTAACTTGGAATTAGCTGCAACAAACGAGATGCTTAAGATTGCTTTAAAAAATAAACCACCTTTTATTTGTATTGTACCAGAAAAAAGAAAAGAAGTTACTACAGAAGGAGGTTTAAATCTTAATTATAAAGTAAATTTTTTAAAAAAAATGATTAAGAAATTTAAAGAAAATAAAATTAGAGTTAGTTTATTTATCGAACCGAATCAAAAAGATATATATAAAGCTAAATTATTAAACGCAGATTGTGTTGAAATTCATACTGGTAAATTTTGTAATTTAGTAAATAAAAATAGAAACTTTAAAAGAGAACTTAAAAAAATAAAAAAAATAGTAAATTTTGGAAATCAACATGGTTTAGAAGTTCATGCTGGGCATGGTTTAAATTATAAATCAGCAAAAATATTGTCAAAAGTGAAAGGTATAAAAGAATTTAATATTGGTCATTTTTTAATAGGTGAGTCAATATTTGTTGGAATTAAAAATTGTATTAAAAATTTCAAGAAAATTATTTAAAATGAAGATATTTGGAATTGGTACAGACATAGCTAACATAAATAGAGTTAAAAAATCTATTAAAAATAAGAACTTTATAAAGAGACTTTTCAACGAGAATGAAATCAAGAGATGTTCCAAACAAAAAAATCTAGCCAACTGCTATGCTAAAAGATTTGCTGCTAAGGAAGCTTTTTCTAAGGCTATTGGAACAGGAATTGCGAAAGGAATTAATTTTAATGAAATCATAGTATATAATATTAAGTCAGGTAAACCAAATATAAAATTATTAGGTAATACTAAATCAATAGTCAAAAAGATACTTCGCAATAAAAAATTTAATATTTTTTTATCTCTTTCAGATGACAAACCATTTGCAGTAGCAACAGTGGTAATTTCAATATGAATAAAAAAAAGTTGATAAATTCAATTATAGATAATCTTAAAACAATATTGATAGCATTAATAATTGCAATTGGTATAAGATCCCTCTTTTTCCAGCCATTTTATATACCATCTTCATCTATGGAGCCTACATTATTAATTGGAGACAGAATTTTTGTTTCAAAATATGTTTATGGTTATAGCAAACATTCATTTCCATTTAGTCCCAATATAACTAATAATAGACTCTTATATAAAAAGCCCAAACAAGGAGACCTGGTAGTGTTTAAAACCCCTGTAGACAATAGAACAGATTATATAAAAAGACTTATAGGTTTACCTGGAGATGAGATTCAGTTTATCAATGGAACTATCTACATAAATAAAAAGAAAATTAATAGAACTAAAATCAATACCATCAAAGATGTAAGATGCGGTAAGTCTGCATTTGAAGTTGAAACCTATGAAGAACAACTGCCAAATGGCAGAAAATATATAGCTGTCTATAACAAAGCTGGCACATTACAAAATACAAAAATATTCAAAGTACCAGACAATCATTTTTTTTTATTAGGTGACAATAGAGATTGTTCAAGTGATAGCAGATATTTAGATAATGTAGGTTATGTTAATTTTTTAAATTTAGTAGGTGAAGCAAAAATTATTTTTTTCTCTAATGACACCAAAAAAAGCAGTTTGTTAAAATTTTGGAATTTAGGTAATTCCTTTAGAATCGAAAGACTATTTAAAAGCGTAAAATGACAGAAAGTTTAAAAAATTTAGAAAAAATTCTACATTATAATTTTAAAAACCAAAATTTATTAAAAAAATCTTTAATCCACAAAAGTTTTGATAATGATTTGAATAACGAAAAACTGGAATTTTTAGGTGATAGGGTGTTAGGTTTAATAATATCAAAGAAATTATTAGAATTATTTCCAGAGGAAAAAGAGGGAATTATTGATAAAAAATTTGCTAATCTTGTTAACAAAAAAACTTGCTCTGAAATTGGTAAAAAAATTAATTTAAAAAAGTTTATGTTTTTAGGTCCATCCCATAACAAATTAATTAGATCAGAGGATAAAATTATGGGAGATTGTTTAGAAGCAATAATTGGAGGTATTTTTTTAGATAGCAATTTGAAATCTGTTGAAACTTTTATTTTTCGTTTTTGGAATAAATACTTGAAAAATTCTAAAACTCCATTGATAGATTCAAAGACTTTATTGCAAGAACATAGCTTGAAAATATTTAAACAACTCCCACAATACTATTTTTATAAAAAAACTGGACCACACCATAGTCCAATCTTTAAAGCAGATGTCCAAATACCTAATTCAAAAAAATTTATGGGTATAGGATCATCAAAAAAAAAAGCTCAACAAGATGCAGCTAAAAAGTTGTTGAGATCTCTAAAAATTATATGAATTGGGAAGATGAATGCTACCTTCTCTCAAAAAGAAAATTTAGAGAGAATGCAAATATTATAAACGTTTTTACTTTAAATAAAGGAAGGGTTCCTGGTATAGTTTACGGAGGCACTTCACGTAAAATTAGAAATTATTTACAAATATCAAATAAACTACATATAATAAATAGTTCAAAAAACAATAGTCAAATAGGTTATTTTAAAACTGAATTAATAGAAGCAGTTTCACCAAATTATTTTGACGACAAATATAAAACAACTGCATTAACATCTTTATGCTCTCTATTAAATTCTCTTTTACCTGAATTTCAGCCTAATGTTAGTATATATAAATCTTTTGAAAAATTTATTAATATATTAAAATTAGATAATTGGATAATTCCTTATATTTATTTAGAGATTAATTTAATTAAAGAATTAGGTTATGATTCAAATCTTAACAGTTATGCTATCAATCAAAATGTGCCTTCTGAAAGCAAAAAAATTATAATAGATGGTTATACTTACGACGTGCCAATATATTTGATTAATGAAAAGATACCTAATAAAATTACAAATGAATTAATAAAAAAATCATTATTTTTCACTAGAAACATTATGTTAAATAAATTTTTTATACCCAATAATATAACACTACCTAAATCAAGAATAATTCTTGAAAATTATTATAATTAAAAATTTATATTTTTTTTGCTATATCTAATGCAAAATAAGTAATAATTGCTGAGGCTCCTGCTCTCTTAAAAGAGATTAAACTTTCAAGTATTGAATCTTCATTTATATATCCCATTTTTATACCTATCTTTATCAGACTATATTCTCCAGAGACTTGATAAGCAAAAACAGGAATTCTAAAATTTTCTTTAATATTTTTAATTATATCTAAATAAGGAAGTCCAGGTTTAACCATAACTATGTCTGCACCCTCTTTGATATCTAAACCTATTTCTCTAAATGCTTCGTTTGAATTTCTGTAATTCATTTGATAAGTTTTTTTGTCAAATTTTAATTTTTTTTTTGAACCGACCGCATCTCTAAAGGGCCCATAAAAATTAGATGCGTATTTTACTGCATAAGATAATATACAAATGTCTTTCAATCCATTTTTATCCAAAGTTTTTCTTATTACTCCTATTCTACCATCCATCATATCAGAAGGCGCAATAACATCAGAGCCCATCTTAGCTTGAAGTAAAGCTTGCTTTACTAATACATTAATTGTTTTGTCGTTGTCTATCTTGTTATTATTTAAAATTCCGTCATGTCCATGCGTTGTATAAGGATCTAAAGCAACATCAGTCATAACACCTATTTTAGGATATCTTTTTTTTATATATCTTATCGATTTACAAACTAGATTGTTTTCATTTAGGGACTCTGTTCCAAATTTATCCTTTTTATTATTAGGTGTGTATGGAAAAATTGCTACCATGGGAATTTTATACTTTTTAACTTTATTCAATATTATATTTATTTTATCTATAGAGTATCGAAAAACTCCTGGCATTGATTTAATTGGCTCTATTTTATTTTTTCCTTCTCTAACAAAAATAGGAAGTATAAGGTCATTTACGTTAAGACTATTTTCAGAAGTTAATCTCCTCATCCAATCTGAATTGCGAATTCTTCGCAATCTAATGTTTGGGTATTTGCCTAATATCTTCATTAATATAAGTATATAAGTTATAAAATTTTGTTTGATGCGACAAATATTATATTATAATGAATCAGAAAGTAATTTAAATAAACAATTATGGATCAGTTGAATTATTCAGATTTTTATCAAGTTCCTAATCTCAAATTTGATATAAAACGTCTTAGAGATGATTTAGAAAGTGTATTAAAAAAAAAATCTTTTTTTTCACCTGGAAAAATAACAAATTTTGGTGCAATACCATTAAATCAAATCCCTAATGATGATCAATCTGTTAAAGGTCATAACGTAAGAGGTATTTATTGGACTATTCCTGACGAAAAAGGGAAAGAAGTCGTTAGAGATATTCCAATAGATGAGTCTAAATACACTAAACTAATCCCTGAATTTGAAAATACATATTTTAAAGAAGTTTATAATACCTTAAAAAAAAGATTTAAGTTAGGAAGAGTGAGATTACTATTAAAAGAACCAAGATCAACACTTAGTTGGCACAAAGATCCTGAACCAAGATTGCATATTCCAATAATAACAAATTTAGGGTGCTCTATGGTAATAGAAAACGTTGCAAAACATCTACCAGCGAATGGTCATGTAACAATTACAAATAATACTAAATATCACAATTTTTTTAATGGAGGAGAACAATCTCGAATTCATTTGGTTGCTTGTGTTTTAGAAAATCCTTTTAATTAGATTGAAAATCTTATCAAAAAAAATTTGTATAGCTTCAGATCATGCTGGATTTTATTTGAAAGAAATAATTAAAGATTATTTAATCAGTAAAAATATTTCTATTATAGATTTAGGGCCCTCAAATGGTGATTCTGTCGACTATCCTATATTTGCTCAAAAAGTATCTAAGCGAGTAAAAACAAAGAAGAGTGATATGGGGATACTAATTTGTGGTTCTGGAACAGGTATGTCAATAAGCGCAAATAAAATAAAAGGTATTAGGGCAGCTGTCTGCTACAATATTAAATCTACAAGATTGTCTAGAGAACATAATAATGCTAATATAATTTGTTTAGGAGCTAGATTTACTAAAAAAATTGAAGCATTAAAGTTAATTAATGTTTTTTTAAAAACTAAATTTGAGGCTGGAAGACATTTAAGGAGAATAAACAAAATATAATATGTCCACTGCGATAAAAATAGATAAATTTTTGAATAAATTTTTTAAACTTGGTTTAAAAGAAAGCGACAAAGAACTTTACGACTCAGTTAAAAATGAATTTATAAGACAACAAAATCATATTGAATTAATAGCCTCAGAAAATATAGTTTCAAATGCAGTGCTAGAAGCTCAAGGATCTGTTTTAACAAACAAATATGCTGAAGGTTACCCGGGAAAAAGATATTATGGTGGTTGCGAACATGTAGATTTATCAGAGTCGCTTGCTATCGAAAGAGCCAAAAAATTATTTAATAGCAATTATGCTAACGTCCAACCACATTCTGGTGCTCAAGCTAATGGAGCAGTATACCTTGCTTTGATAAAGCCTGGTGATACTATTTTAGGAATGAGTTTAAATTCTGGTGGTCATTTGACTCATGGTGCTAAACCAGCCCAATCAGGCAAATGGTTTAATGCCATTCATTATGACGTTAAAAAAGATACAGGATTAATTGATTATGAAAATGTAGAAAAATTATCAATAGAACATAAACCAAAATTAATTATCGCTGGTGGAAGCGCATATTCTAGAATAATAGATTTTAAAAAATTTAGAGAGATTTGTGATAAAGTTAATGCTTACTTACTAGTTGATATGGCGCATTTTTCAGGTTTAGTAGCTGGTGGTGTTTACCCAAATCCGATTGAATACGCTGATGTAGTTACTTCGACAACTCATAAAGTTTTGAGAGGGCCTAGAGGTGGGATTATACTTACAAATAAAGAAGAGCTAATTAAAAAATTTAATAGCGCAATTTTCCCAGGACTTCAGGGCGGCCCTTTAATGCATGTCATTGCAGCAAAAGCCGTATGTTTTAAAGAAGCTTTATCCGATGATTTTAAAAATTATTCTAAAAACGTTATTAACAATGCAAAAATTCTTTCTAACAGATTATCAAAAAATGGTTTCAAGATATTTTCAGGGGGCACAGATACCCATTTGATGCTAGTTGATTTAAGAGATTTTGGTGTTACTGGCAAAGATGCTGAGGCATCTTTAGTAAGATCAAACATAACTTGCAATAAAAATGGTATTCCTTTTGATACTCAAAGTCCTATGGTGACTTCAGGAATTCGTTTGGGCACTCCCGCATGTACCACAAGAGGTTTTGGAGCTGATGAATTTGAGTTAATCGGTGATTTAATTTCAAAAGTAGTAAAAGGATTAAGCCAAAACAGTGAAAATAACTCAAAAATAGAAAAAGAAGTTCAAAAAGAGGTCATTGATCTTTGCTCTTCTTTCCCTATATATAGTAATTAAATTTTATTAAATAACAATGCTTTGTCCATTTTGCAGAGAAAAAGACACATCAGTCGTAGACTCGCGGCCAACAGAGGATGGGACTGCTATAAGAAGAAGAAGACTATGCGGCTGTGAAAGAAAAGAGAGATTTACAACATTTGAAAGAGTTCAATTTCAAGAATTAACTGTCATTAAAGGCAATGGCAAAAGGGAACCTTTTGATAGAGATAAAATTTCAAAATCAATAAGAATTGCGACAAGAAAAAGACCAATAGACTCTGAGACAATTGAAAAATTTATTTCTAAAATAGTAAGAAATCTAGAAGGACTTGGTGAAAGTGAAATACCAACACCCACAATTGGCAAGTTCATTATGGAAGGTTTATCAAGTCTAGATAAAGTTGCCTACGTTCGTTTTGCCTCAGTTTATAAAAATTTTAAAGAGGCAAAAGACTTTGAACAATTTGTCGGCAATCTAGATGAAAATAAATCATAATTATTTTCTTAACCTTGCCTTTAATATAGCTAAAATAAATTTAGGCAAAACAAATTCAAACCCTTCTGTTGGATGTGTTGTTGTCAAGGATGGCTCAGTTATTTCTTCCGGATGTACATCAATAAATGGAAGACCACACGCTGAGCAGAATGCTTTAAATTTTTCAAGAAATTTTTATAATTCAGCTTTGTATGTAACATTAGAACCCTGTACACATTATGGAAAGACCCCACCTTGTGCTAAGATAATATCAAAAAAGAAAATAAAAAAAGTTTTTTTTTCCCATCATGATAATGATCAAAGAACTTCTAAAAAGTCTGCAAAAGTTCTTGCTTTAAAAAAAATAGATGTTTATCAAAAAAAGTCAAAGAATTTTAAAAATTTTTATAAAAGTTACTATCATATAGGAGAATCTGAGATACCGTATATTGATGCAAAAATTGCATTTTCAAAAGATTTTTTTTCAATCAATAAAAAATCAAAATGGATAACAAATAGCCTATCACGAAAACGAGGTCATTTGCTAAGATCTCAATATGATTCTATTATTTCAACTTCTAAGTCAATCAATAAAGATAACTCTTTGTTAAATTGTCGATTAGACGGCTTAAATAATAAAAAACCAGATTTAATTATTATCGATTTAAAACTTAAACTAAGAAAAGATCTTAAATTATTCAAAAGAACTCATAAACGAAATATCTCAATAGTTACGAGTATATCCAATAGTAGAAAAGCTAGATTTTTCAAAAATAAGGGTATTGATATAATTTTGATTAAATCTTTAAAAACAAAAGAAGATTTTATTGAACTTTTAAAAATTCTCAAAAAAAAAAGAAAATATAGAATTTTGATTGAATCTGGCTTATCATTTTTAAGTGCTATGATTTTGAACAAACTTGTTTATAGTTTATATTTATTCAAATCATCCTCAAATCTTAATAGAGATGGTCAAAATAATATAAGTAACAAAATATTTAAAACATTGAGATTAAATAATTTAATTAATGTAAATTTAAAAAATGATAAACTTTATAAAATAAAAATTAAATAATGTTTAACGGCATAATATACAATAAAGGCATAATTAAAGATTTTAAAAGAAATCCTAGGTATGTTTCAGGCAGTCTAGTTATAGAAGTTCTTTCAAAGATTAAGTTTAAAAAAGTCGACATTGGAGAGTCAGTTTGCTGCGATGGTGTTTGTTTAACACTTATAAGAATTAAAAGTAGTACTTCATTATTTTATTTGTCGAAAGAAACGATAAAAAGATCAAATTTTAAATATATCAAAAAAGGAAAGATTATAAATATTGAGAAATCTTTGAAGCATGGCCAAAAAATTTCTGGTCACTATGTCCAAGGCCATATTGATACTACAGCAAAGATAAAAAAAATAAAAATAATTGATAAAACATGGGTGGTTAAATGTGAATTACAAAATAAAAATCTTTATAAATCATTAATTGAAAAAGCTTCTATTGCAATTAATGGTGTTTCGTTAACAATTAGTAAAGTTGAAAAAGGATATTTTGAAATAAATATTATTCCCCATACTTTAAAGTTAACCAATTTAAAATATCTCAAAGTTTCAGATTTTGTAAATGTAGAATTAGATATTTTTAGTAAATATATTTCTAAGATATCACAATGATTAGTAACAAAAAATTTTCACCGATTAAAAAGATTATAAACGATGCTAAAAAAGGCAAGATGTTTATTTTAGTAGATGATCGTGATAGAGAAAATGAAGGTGACTTAATAATACCAGGGTCAAAGTGCAAATCTAAAAATATAAATTTTATGGCTAAACATGGTAGAGGCCTTATTTGTTTAGCATTATCAAAAAATCAGATAGATAGATTAAGATTACCCTTAATGTCACGCACAAATAAGTCACGAATGCAGACTGCATTTACAATTTCGATTGAAGCAAAAAAAGGCATCTCTACAGGTATATCTGCATACGACAGAGCCAGAACAGTTAAAGTTGCAATAAACCCGAGATCAAACAAAAACGATATAGTTTCACCTGGACATGTATTTCCTCTAGTAGCCAGACCAGGAGGCGTATTAGAAAGAGCAGGACATACAGAGGCATCAGTAGATATATCAAAATTATCAAAACTTAATCCTAGCGCTGTAATTTGTGAAGTAATGAACGAAGATGGAAGAATGGCCAGATTAAAAGATCTCCAAAAATTTTCTAATAAACATAATATTAAAATAGCTTCTATTGAAGATTTAATAGCTTATAGACTTAGAAACGAAAAATTAATAAACAAGTTGTCAGTAAAAAATTTTCTGTACAACAAAAGATTAAATTTTGAATATATGATTTATGAAAATAAATTAAATTTATTAAAAAATTTTGTAATTAAAAAAGGTAATTTTACTAAATCTAAATCAGTGAGAGTTAGAGTAATTTCAGTTAATATCAAAAACTCCAAACAATTATTTGCTAATTCAGCGATAAAAAAATCTTTAAAATACCTCTCAAAATTTAGTAACTTTGTATTGATTATCATTAATAACGAAAAAATTGATAGGAACGAAAAAGAAAAAGTAATTTTAAGATATTACGGTATTGGTGCGCAAATTATTAAAGACTTAAAAGTTAAAAATATGATATTAGTAACGAGAAAAAAAAAGAAAATAATAGGATTGGAAGGTTTTGGACTTAGAATAAAAAAGCAAGAAATAATAAAATGAAAAATTTGAAAAAAAAAAAAATTTGTATAATTGTTTCTAATTATAATGAAGATATAACTATGAAGGCTTTTGCTATTGCCCAAAAAAGGCTTAGAAGTCAAAATTTTTTAAATTTAAGTGTAATATACACTTCTGGTGCTTTTGAAATTCCTGTCACGATATCCAAATTAATAAGAAAATTTGATGCCTTTATTGCTATTGGTTGTATTATAAAAGGGAAGACTAATAATTTTGATTTAATTTCTTCATCTATCACTGACGGAATAATGAAATTATCAATAAAGCACGGAAAACCAATAGGAAATTCAATCATTACTGCGTTTAACAAAATCCAAGCCAAAGGAAGAGTTGATAAAGGTTCTGAAGCGGCTCTGGCAATTATAAGTTTTTTAAAAAATGAACCAAAAAGAATTTAGAAATAATTCCCCTAGAATTAAGGTTATTCAAAAAATTTATGGATCTTTAATGAATCCTGATGAAAAAATTATCTATCCAAAAAACCAATACAAGAAATATATAAAGGATGTTGTTTCTGGTACATTAGAAAGAATCGAGCAAATTGAAGAAACTATAATAAAAAACCTTGATAAAGATATTGACCTTAAAAAAACAGATAAGCTATTAAAAATAATTTTATTTTCAGCTGTTTTCGAACTTATGTTTAAACACAATACACCAAAAAATGTAATTGTTAGTGAATATGTAAAAGCTTCTGAGTTTTTCCTTGAAAAAGCTCAGATTGGCTATCTTAATGCTGTTCTAGATAAGATATCCAAAATAATTAGGAAAGCAGCATTAGATGAAAATAAACCTTAAATAATTTATAACTTTAACTTGCCTTTTTAAGATTTTTTTGGCATTTATCCCTCATATAAATGAATAATTATTTAGAATTACTTTACCTAATCTCTTTTACAGGAATTATTGCAGTAGCATATAGTTATTTACTTTCTGGACAAATATTAGCGTCAAGCCCAGGCAATAATCGAATGCAAGAAATTGCTGAGGCAATTCAAATAGGGGCTAAAGCCTATCTAAATAGACAATATAAAACAATAGCAGTTGTTGGTGTTATTGTTTTAGCAATTGTTACATATTTTTTTAATTATCTTGTTGGTTTAGGATATTTTATTGGCGCATTTTTGTCGGGTGTAGCGGGGTATGTAGGAATGTTAATATCAGTTAAAGCAAATGTGAGAACAGCTGAGGCTTCAAGACAAAGTTTACAGTCTGGTTTAACTATAGCTTTTAAATCTGGTGCTATTACAGGTCTCTTAGTTGCTGGCTTAGCTCTATTAGCTATAACAATTTATTATATTATTTTAATTAATTTAAATACTGATAGCCGTGAAATTATTAATGCTTTAGTTGCCCTTGGCTTTGGAGCGTCGTTAATATCAATATTCGCTCGTTTAGGTGGTGGAATTTTTACTAAAGGAGCTGACGTTGGAGCTGACTTGGTAGGAAAGGTAGAAGCTGGAATTCCTGAAGACGATCCTAGAAATCCTGCCGTTATAGCGGATAATGTAGGAGATAATGTTGGGGATTGTGCTGGTATGGCTGCAGATTTATTTGAGACTTACGCAGTTACAATAGTTGCTACAATGGTTTTAGCGTCAATATTTTCACCTCAAGATTACAATTTAATGATTTATCCTTTAGCTATAGGGGGTGCATGTATTATTACTTCCATAATTGGAACCTGGTTTGTAAAGCTTGGTAAAAGTAATAATATTATGGGAGCTCTTTACAAAGGATTTATAGTAACAGCAGTATCTTCTTTATTAATTATGTATCCTGTTACAGACACTATTGTTGGATTAAATAGTACATACAATAACAACGCAGGAGCAATTTTTTCTGGTTTAGATCTTTATATTTGTGGTGTAGTCGGTTTCGTAATTACAGGGTTATTAATTTGGGTTACAGAATATTATACTGGTACAAATTACAGGCCAGTAAAATCAGTCGCAAAATCTTCGACTACTGGTCATGGAACAAATGTTATACAAGGTTTAGCTGTTTCAATGGAAGCTACAGCTATACCAGCATTAATCATAGTTGCAGGTATACTTTACACAAATAGCTTAGCAGGTTTATATGGAATAGCTGTTGCAGTAACAGCAATGCTAGCTTTAACAGGTATGGTCGTCGCTTTAGATGCTTACGGTCCAGTTACTGATAATGCTGGCGGAATAGCAGAGATGTCCAAACTTCCAAAAAATGTTAGAAAAACTACTGATGCTCTTGACGCAGTAGGTAATACAACTAAAGCTGTTACTAAGGGATATGCTATTGGATCAGCTGGACTTGGAGCTTTAGTTTTATTTGCTGCTTATACTGAAGATATAAAATATTTTTCTAAAGTTAAAAATTCTGCTTTGGAGGGCGTAAATGTTACATTTGATCTATCTAATCCATTTGTTGTAGCAGGTTTATTAATAGGCGGGATGTTACCTTATTTATTTGGTTCTATGGGTATGCAAGCAGTAGGTCGTGCAGGAGGAGCCGTTGTTATAGAGGTAAGAAGACAATTTAAAAAAATACCAGGTATAATGAGAGGTAAAAGAAAACCTGATTATGGAAGATTAGTAGATTTATTAACTAAAGCAGCTATAAAAGAAATGATAATTCCATCTTTATTGCCAGTTTTATCTCCAATAATTCTATATTTTATAATTTTACAAATTGGAGGTTTAGAGGCAGCGCTTTCATCCTTAGGAGCAATGCTTCTAGGTGTTATTATTACTGGATTGTTCGTAGCTGTTTCAATGACAGCTGGTGGCGGAGCCTGGGACAATGCAAAAAAATATATAGAGGATGGCAATTATGGTGGAAAAGGATCCGAAGCCCACAAATCTGCAGTAACAGGCGACACAGTTGGTGATCCTTATAAAGACACTGCCGGTCCAGCAGTTAATCCCATGATTAAAATTACTAATATTGTAGCTTTATTATTACTTGCTGTTATAGCACACTAACTAATTATCTATTACCATACATTTTTTGTTTTATACTTTGCAAAAAATTTTCTACAAAACTTCTTTTAGCTAATTCGTTTTTGGTTTCGCTTTTGCTAAAAGAAACTTTAGCAATATTATTTTTGTCGAATAATTTTTTTTCTTTTAATATTCCATATCGATCAAATTCAAGAACTAAAACATTATTTGATTTGAGAGAATGTCTTCCTAGCTTATGGTATTTACCTTTTGATAAGGTTCTTTCAACATAAATCCACAGATCTTCATTAGCAATAGATTTAGAATGAGGTTCACCAATTATGTTAATTACATCATTTTTATTGGTTTTATTTATTTCTAATTTATTAGATCTATTTTCAAGAAATAATATACCATGATTTTTTGCAGATTCTTGTAATTGACAACCTAATAAAGTAAACAATAAAATATACGAAATTTTATAAAAATGATTTTTAAAACAAAAAAACATAATACTGATTTATATACTACATTATTATATTTATCTCGAAATTTGAACTTTTATAAAGAAATTAACCTTAAAGACTCTTTTGAAACAAGAATTTATCTCATGTTTGTCCATTTTTCTTTAATTTTACTTATTTTCAAGAAGAAAAAAATAGATTTTCCTCAAGTCCAATACGATGATCTATTTCATTGTGTAGAAAATAATCTTAGAGAATTAGGTTTTGGAGATGTTGGAGTGAATAAAAAAATGAAAGATTTAAATAAGATTTTTTATGATATTCTATTAAAGATTAATATTTCTAAAAACGAATTTGAAATTAATAAAAATATAATAAAGAAGTACTTTGAGAATCTTAGTGATTTAAATAAGACTAAATATGAGCTTTTTGTGCAATATTTTTCAAATTTTTATGATTTTTGTTTTGAATTACCTCCAGAAACTATGATAAAAGATGCAATAAAATTTAAAGGTTAATATGGCAGTACCTAAAAGAAAAACATCGGTTTCAAAAAAAAGGATGAGAAGATCTCATCACAAATTGTCTTCTGTTAATATTGTTGAAGATAAAAAAAGTGGTGAATATAGATTGTCTCATCATGTAGATCTTAAATCCGGATTTTATAACGGAAAGAAAATATTAGATATTTAAGCATTTAGCATGACAAAAAAAATTACTATTGCTATAGACGCAATGGGTGGTGAAAATGCACCAAAAAAAAATATTGAAGGTATTAACATTTTTTTAAAAAGAAATTCCAAAAAAAATGATTTTCTAATACTTATATTTGGCGATGAAACAATTTTAAAAGAAGAATTAATCAAGAATAACATTCCTTTAGAAAAAATAAAAATTGTCCATACAAATTCTGTTGTATCAGATGAAGAAACTCCCCTTACAGCAGTCAAAAATTCGAAAAATACAAGTATGTGGAATTCAGTAAGGTCACAATTAGATGGTGCTGCTGATATAAGTTTATCTGCAGGAAACACAGGTGTCCTGTTAGTAATTTCTAGAATGATTTTAAAAACAATGAAAGATGTAAGCAAACCAGCTCTGGCAGGTTTGTGGCCTAGCAAAAAGGGGATGAGTGTTGTTTTAGATTTAGGGGCTAATATTGAATGCGATGAAAAAAATTTAATAGATTTTACTGAAATGGGTTCTGCTTTGTACAAATCTATTTTTCCTGAACAAAAACCTATTGTATCACTTTTAAATATAGGATCTGAGGAAATTAAAGGAACTGAAGTATTAAAAAAAACATATTCACAATTAAAAAAATTAGATCAAAAAAATAATTTTATTTTTAATGGGTATATTGAAGGCGATAAACTAATGGATGGAGAGTCAAATGTAATTATTACAGATGGTTTTACAGGAAATGTCGCTTTAAAAACTGCTGAGGGAACAGCGAAATACATAACAGATAGTCTAAAGGAATCTTTATCAGAAAATATTATTACAAAAGCTTCAGTAATATTATCATACTTTTCACTTAAAAAATTTAAATCAAAATTAGATCCTCGTAAATACAATGGGGCAATTTTTTTAGGACTTAATGGACCAGTTGTTAAAAGTCATGGCGGTACAGATGCATTAGGTTTTTATTATTCAATAGATTTATGCTATAGAATCATAAAAGGTGGTTTAATGGATCAAATAAAGAGCAATCTAAGTCATTTGAATGACCAAAGTTAAATTAGTTAATTTAAATAAATCAAATATTTCTAAACAAATTAGTTCAAAAATTGGGTTCTCAAAATTGTATTCAGATAAGATTACTGATAATTTGATTATTATTTTAAAAAATTTAATTAATAAAAAAAGTGAAGCTAAAATAAAAAATTTTGGAACATTTAAAATATTATTTAAGAATGAAAGAATAGGACGTAACCCTAAAACTAAAGTAAAGTATAAAATTATATCTAGAAAATCAGTAACATTTTCGTCTTCGAAAAAATTAACACAAAAACTAGACAAACTTTTATGAAAAAGCTTATTAGTATTTCAGAATTATCAAAATTGTTAAAACTTGTTGATGCCAAAACAAAAAAACCATCTAACCATATAATTAGGTATTGGGAAAAAGAATTTAATCAAATTAAACCAATTTTTTTGAATAAGAGGCGATATTACACTCTTAAACAAACAGAAATGATTAAGTTAATTAAATACTTACTAAAAGAAAAAGGTATGAAAGTAATTGGTGTAAAAAAAGTGCTTAAATCAAATATAAATACTCTTGACGATTATAATTCATTTAGTTTAAAAACAGATTATTTAAGACAAGATATTAAGATAAAAAGCAAAAAAATTTTAGAGAAGATTAAAAATTTAAAAAAACATGGCAAAAAAAACACATATTAAAGTGAGGATGGTTCCAGAAAGCAACCCTGATAGTAAGTTTATTTACTATGCAAAAAAACCTACAAAGGGAGAAAAAGTCAAAGATAAATTAAAGTTGAAAAAATATAATCCAAACACCAGAAAGCATGAGTTTTTTATAGAAAAAAAACTTCCTCCTCACAGTAAATAATTACTTTTTTTTAAAGTTCCTAAATTCATAATCAATATAAGCTTTAATCATATTTGACCAAATTTTATTTGTTATCTTAGGGTCAATTTTTTTTTTTAAAGATTTTTTTTTAATATTTGATAAAATTAAAGAGATTCTTTTTTTATCAATAATGTCTTTTTTATATTTTTTATTTTGAATAACTAAATCAACAAGATTAGTTCTTTTTTTTATCAAATCTAAAAACAAATTATCTAATCTATCTAATTTTCTTCTAATCTTTATAATATTTTTTTTATTCATCGCGACATTAAGATAATATAATTTAACATTATAATATATATATTAAATATATATTAAACATGAACAAAATTAATAACATTTTTTATTACTGGTTAACATTATCTTTTGTTTTAGTCTTCTTAATACTTATAGTTGGAGGACTAACAAGATTAACTGGATCAGGACTTTCTATAACAGAATGGGAATTATTCACTGGTATAATTCCGCCTTTAAATGATTCTAAATGGAATTATTATTTTGATCTTTATAAAGAAATACCACAGTACAAGCTGCTTAATTATCAAATGAATTTAGAAGAGTTTAAAGTTATTTATTATTGGGAGTATTTTCATCGCATACTAGGGAGAATAATAGGTTTATTTTTTATGTTACCTTTGATTTATTTTTATTTAACAAAAAAAATAAACCAACAATATTTATCTGTTTGTTTAATTATATTTTTGTTGATTGTTTTCCAAGGTATTGTTGGTTGGTATATGGTTTCCAGCGGACTAACAACTAATACATCTGTCAGTCATTATAGACTAGCTTTGCATCTGTCTGTTGCTTTTATAATTTTAAGTTTAATTTTTTGGACTTTAATTAACTTCAAAAAAAAAACAATAAGTAGGTTTTTTATTAATAAAAGGACTAATTACCTATTCTATTTTTTAATTTTTTTGATTTTTATTCAAATTGTACTTGGAGCTTTTGTGTCGGGATTAGATGCTGGTAGATTATATCAAACCTGGCCATTAATGAATTTGTCTTTTTTTCCTGACGATGTGGAGATATATTCCGGGCTAGATTTCTTTAACTTTAATAATCAAAGCCTTGTACAGTTTTATCATAGAAATGTGGCATATATAATTACAGTTTATATTTTATTTATTGGTTTTTTTTTCTATATAAAAAGAATGTTTAGATTATTTAAACCTTATTTATTACTTTTTATTTTTTTAATTTTACAAATTATTCTTGGAATATTTACTTTAGTTAGTGGAATAAATATTTATTTAGCTTCAGCACATCAAATATGCAGCTTACTCCTCATGTTAAGTGTATTAAATTTATACTATAAATATGTAAATTAAATTGACATTTACAAATATAATTAGTAATTATCGCCATAAATTATGACACCCTTTATAAAAAAAAAAGACGTAAAGAAAGATTGGTATATTATAAATGCAGAGAATGCAGTAGTTGGAAGACTCGCGGCTTACATATCTAGAGTTTTAAGAGGAAAGAATAAATCAACTTTTAATCCTCATATAGACAATGGTGATTTTGTAATTGTTACAAATATTGATAAAATTAAGTTTTCTGGCAAAAAGTTCAAAGATAAAAAGTATTTTAAGCATACTGGTCACCCTGGTGGAATTAAAAAAACAACACCTTTGATGCTTAAAGAAAAAAATAAAACACAAGAAATTTTAAAACAAGCAGTTAAGAGAATGCTACCTGGAGGACCATTAGCAAAAAAGCAACTCACAAAATTAAAAATCTACATAGGATCAGATCATCCTCATGATATTCAAAAACCAAAAACTGTGGATTTTGGAAAATTAAACAAAAAAAACTTAGTAAAAAATTAATGGAAAACTTAATATCAAACCCTAGTCAGCAAAAAAAAATCAAGTTAGATTTTAAAGATAGTAAATATGCAACTGGGAGAAGAAAAAAATCCATTGCAAAAGTTTGGGTCAAAAAAGGAACAGGCAATATTTATGTAAATGGAATTAAAATGAATGAATATTTTAAAAGACCTGTTCATCAAATAATTGTCACTAGACCTTTAGAAATTTCTGAAGTAAGAACAAACTATGATGTAAAATGCTCTGTTAAAGGAGGAGGGCTTTCTGGACAGGCCGGAGCCATAATATTGGGAATCTCAAAAGCTTTAATCTCACAAGATGAAATATTAAAGAAAAATTTAAAGAAGGATAAACTTACCACCCGAGACTCTCGAGTTGTTGAGAGAAAGAAATATGGCCACAGAAAAGCCAGAAGAAGTTTCCAATTCTCTAAAAGATAATCATTTAATTTCAACAATTAACTGGACAATGTTATAAGATAAAATGTCTAAAAAAAAGATTAATATAGCTGTAATAGGTGCAACAGGTTATACAGGATTAGATTTGATATATTTACTTTCTAGTCATCCTAGGACAAATATTAGATATATTTGTGCAAGAAAAAATTTAGGTAAAAAGATATCTTTTTTCGATAAAAGAATAAAAAAAAATCTTCCAAAAATTACTTCATTTAAAAAGATGAAATGGTCAAATTTGGATTTAATTTTTCTTTCTTTGCCTAATGGCGAGGCACAAAAAATTATTAATAACCTATATTATAAATATAAAAATTTAAAATTTATTGATTTATCGGCCGACTTTAGAATTATTGATCCAAATAAATATAAAAGCAATTATCATATTAAACACAAATCTGTACCTTTAATAAAAGATACAATTTATTCTATTTCTGAATTTGTAAAAGATCATATCCATAAGTATAGAATAATTGCAAACCCCGGATGTTACCCAACATCTGTACAATTACCTCTAATACCACTATTTAAAAAAAAATTAGTAAAAAACAATAATATCATTATTGACTCAAAGTCAGGATATTCAGGTGCTGGAAAGAATTTAAAAAAAAGATTCAAACATAAAAATTTATTTAGTTCTACTTTTGCATATAATCCGAAAAACCATAGACACATTGTTGAAATTGAACAAGAATTAAAGAATCATGTAGGAGTTGATACAATTCTAACTTTTAATCCTCACATACTACCAACGTTCAGAGGAATATTAACTTCTATTTATTTAGATTTAAATAATAATGTATCTGCTAGAAAGGTCAGAGATACATTGTATAGATATTACAAAAACAAGTGTTTTATTAAGATATTAAAACTTAACTCAAATCTGGGTTCAGGTAATGTTTTAAATACAAATAATTGTGAAATTTCCGTTTGTGAAACTAAGATAAAAAATAAAATCATCATTTTTTCAGCTATTGATAACCTTGTAAAAGGTGCCTCAGGACAGGCAGTACAAAATATGAATTTAATTTTTAAATTCAGAGAGTCGTTGGGGTTGAAATGAAGTTTTTATTTTTTTTTATAATTCTTATTAGTTTTTATGGCTGTAATAAACCAAAATCTGTTTTAATATGCGGAGATCATGTTTGTATAAATAAAACAGAGGCTAAACAATATTTTGAGGATAATTTAACTTTGGAAGTCCAGATTATCGATAAAAAAGAAAACAAAGAAATTAATTTAGTTCAAATAAACTTAGACTCTAATGAGGAAGATAAAAAAAATATAAGTATATTTACAAAAGAAAAAACAAAACAAGAGATTAAAGAGTTAACTGCTGATGAAATTTTAAAAAAAAAAGCAGAATTAAAAAAAAGAAAAAAATTTAAAGAAAAAAATAAAAAAATATCTCTAAGAAAAAATGATAATACAAAAAAAGTAATAAACTTGGATAAAACTCAAAAGGAAAAAGTTAACAAAATAAATAAAGTTATTAAAAATCAAAAAAAGATAAATCAAAAAATTGTGAATAAAACACATTATGAAACAATTGATATTTGCACAATACTTGATGAATGTAGTATTGATAAAATATCTAAATATTTAGTGGAACAAGGAATGAATAGAAAATTCCCTGATATTACAATCCGAGAAAATTAATGAAAAGTAAAAGAAAAAATATTGCTATAATAGGAATGGGTAATATTGGTAGTTATTTATACAAATACCTAAATAAAAATCGAAATATTTTATCCAAAAAAAATAATTGTTTTCCTTTCGTTAAATTTATTTCAGCTAAAAATATTAGAAAAAAAAGAGGCTTTTCAATTCCTAAGAATAAATGGTTAAATAATTATCTTGAAGCAACAATAAGTAAAGATGTTGATATTATAGTAGAATTAATAGGTGGTTCAGAAGGGCCGGCTAAAAAATTGGTTTTTAACGCACTAAAAAATAGAAAACATGTAGTTACAGCAAATAAAGCATTAATAGCAAAATATGGAGACGAACTTTCAAAAATTGCTGAAAAAAATAATGTAAATTTAGAGTTTGAGGCAGCAGTTTGTGGAGGTGTCCCCATTATTAGATCTTTAAAAGAGGGATTAATAGCAAATAAAATTCACAGAGTTTTTGGTATACTAAATGGCACCTCAAATTATATTTTAACATCAATGGATAAACAGAACAAAAGTTTAAAAACAGTATTAGAAAATGCAAAAAAGCTTGGTTATGCAGAGTCAAATCCCTCTTCAGATTTAAATGGAGAGGATGTCTCTTCGAAATTAAAGATTCTTTCTTCTTTGTGCTTTAATGCTTTTTTAAATGATAATATTCACGTAGAGGGAATAAATTCTATTGATAAAAATGATATCGATAATGCAAACAAACTCGGCTATAAAATTAAATTATTAGGTTATGCTGAATTAATTAATAATATAATTTATCAAAGAGTGCATCCAACGTTGATTAAAAAAAGCTCTTATGTTGCAAGTATAGACGGTGTTTTAAATGCAGTAATTGCTGATGGTCATCCTGTTGGGCGCAGTATAATCCAAGGAGAGGGGGCAGGGCCTCCAGCTACTACATCAGCACTAGTATCTGATATTTCTTCAATTTTAAGAGGGAACATAAAATTTCCTTTTTCAATTTCTAATAAGGAAAGAAAAAAACTCAAATTTAAAAATATTTCAGAAAGACTTTTTTCTGCTTATTTGCGGTTTGATGTACTAGATAAACCTGGAGTATTATCTAATATTACAAATATATTTTCTAAAAACAAAGTATCAATAAAAAGATTGATACAAAATCCTATTATAAACAAAAATTATTCATCAATAATTATAATTACACATGCTTCAAAGGATAAATTTTTAAATAAGATTATTAAGATGATAAATAAAAAACCATATGTGATAAAAAAATCAAAATTAATTAGAATTGATGAAAATTAATGGTAATAGATTCTAAATTTTTAAATCTATTTATTAAAGCAACTGAAAAAGCAGCTATAGGAGCTTCAAAATTTGTAGGCAAAAAAGACAAAGCCGCAGCCGATAAAGGTGCAGTTGATCCTATGAGAGCTGAGTTAAACAAAATCGAGATGGATGGTAGAGTTGTTATAGGAGAGGGAGAAATGGATGAAGCGCCAATGCTCTACATTGGTGAAAAATTAGGAGTTTCTAAAGATCCTAAATTAGATATTGCTGTGGATCCGTTAGAGGGCACAAAATTTACAGCTAATAATGAACCTAATGCATTTTCAGTTTTGGCTGTTACTAACAGAGGTAATTTGCTATCTGCACCAGATACTTATATGGAAAAAATTGCTATCGGCGATCAGTTGCCAAAAAATTTATTAGATATTGATAATGGAGTTGAAAAAAACATAAAAATATTAGCTGAAGCAAAAAACAAAAAAATTTCTGATTTAAAAGTGTGCGTACTTAAAAGACCAAGACATGATCAGATAGTTAAAATACTTATGAACATGAGCGTTAAAATAAATTACATAACAGATGGTGATATAGCAGGTGTTTTAAGTGTTGTTGGAAAAAATCCAAAAAATGATATCTATTATAGTACTGGTGGTGGTCCAGAAGGTGTTTTAGCAGCCGCTGCATTATCTTGTTACGGGGGACAAATCCAAGGACGTTTGGTTCTGAACAATGAAGAAAAAAACAGAGCTAAAAAATTAGGCATTACAAATTTCGAACAGAAATATAATATTGATGACATGATTAAAGGAGATGTAATATTTTGTGCTTCAGGAGTAACGAATGGTGATTTAGCAGAGGGAGTGCAAGATTTAGGCAATAAATTTAAGGTTACAACTTTTGCGTTACACAAAAGTAAAAAGATTAATAAAATTTTTACTAATATTTATAAAAAATGAATTCACTTTCAGTTAGTGGGAAAAATTGGGTTTTAAAAAGTTATAATCAGGAAGACATATCATTTCTAAAAGATAATTTTTTTTTAGATGAAATTACTTCAAAACTTTTATCTATTAGAAAAATTGATAAAAAAAATGTCTCACATTTTTTAAAACCTTCAATTAAAAATTATCTTCCAAATCCTGACACATTGATAGATATGAAAAAGTCCTCAGATAGGACTATCGAAACTATTAAGCAAAAAGAAAAAATCGGTATTTTGGGAGATTATGATGTTGACGGGGCTTCTTCAACTGCCCTTCTTGGTAAATTTTTTTCTGAATTAAATATTCCATATGAAATATATATTCCTGACAGAAGGAAAGAAGGTTATGGCCCCTCAATACAATCTTTTAAAACATTGATTAGCAAAGGTGTACAAATTATTTTTACTGTTGATTGTGGAACTTTATCTTTTGAAGCAATAGAATATGCTAAAGAAAATCGAATAGATGTTATTGTTATTGATCATCATCAGTCTGAAGTAAAACTTCCAAAGGCCTTTTCGATTATAAATCCTAATCGATTAGATGATAAATCATCTCTTACGTATTTATGTGCTGCAGGAGTAACATTTATGTTTTTAATATCACTTAGTAAGGAATTAAGGTTAATTAACTGGTACATAGAAAATCAAGTAATAGAACCAAATTTAATAGAGTATTTAGATTTAGTGTCTTTAGGAACTGTTTGTGATGTAGTCCCTCTAATTGGTCTTAATAGAGCTATTGTATCTCAAGGTTTGAAAATACTAAAAAATAAAAAAAATTTAGGTTTAAAAACATTATTAGATATCTGTGAAGTACAAAGCTCTCCAAATATATACCATATGGGATATGTTTTGGGCCCTAGAATAAATGCAGGTGGCAGAGTAGGTAAATCATCTCATGGAGCAAAATTATTATTAAATAAAGATCCAAGAGAGGTATTTAAATTGGCTAAAGAATTAGATGATTACAATAAAGAAAGACAAATGTTAGAAAAAGATGTTTTACAAAAAATTTTAAAAATTGTAAATAATCATATTTCAGATCCAGTTTTAGTCATAAGTGGGAAGAACTTACATGAGGGTGTAATAGGTATTGTTGCGTCTAAATTAAAAGATAAATTCAATAAACCAGTAATTATTATATCAATAAACAATAATATTGGTAAAGCATCGGCGAGATCAGTATTTGGTTTTGATATCGGTGCAGCTATCATTTCTGCAACACAAGAAAAAATATTATTTAAAGGAGGTGGTCACAAAATGGCTGGAGGATTTTCGATTAAGGTTGAAAATATTGAAAAATTTAAAAACTTCGTTATTCGTAAATTTACAAAAATTAATGAAGATTTAATTAAAGATAAACGTATGTACTTAGATAGTGTAATTTCTTCTAGTGCAATAAATCTTGATTTTTATAATAAAATAAATCTTCTCGCTCCATTTGGCTCAGGAAACCCTGAACCGAAGTTTATTATTGAAAATTTAAAATGTGTAAACAGTAAAATTATTAAAGATAGACATATAAAAACCGTTTTAGTTGGTGAAGAAGGATCTGTTATTAAAGCAATAGCTTTTAACTCTGTAGAAAATGAAATTGGAGCTTATTTACTTAAAAAAGATAATAGATTATTTAATATCGCAGGAAAATTATCCCTAAATGAGTGGAAAGGGCAATCAAATGTAGAGTTTATTATCGATGATATTTCTGTTAATAAGACATTCAAAAAAAAGGTCCCATCGTCTATCGGTTAGGACAGTTGGTTTTCATCCAACAAAGAGGGGTTCGATTCCCCTTGGGACCGCCAAAAAATATGTTTAAAGTAGCGATCATAGAAAAAATTCACCAAGACGGAATAGAGTTACTAAAAAATAATCCAAGTTTTGAGTTCGAATTAATTGAGGACACATCTGAACAGAACTTGATAAAAATCCTGCCTAACTTTGATGCATGCACGCTTAGGGTTTCGGAATTAAATGAAAAAGTTTTGTCTAATTGTAAAAATTTAAAAGTTATATCTAGACATGGTGTTGGATATGACAATGTTGATTTAAATTATTTAAAGAAAAATAATATAGCATTACTAATAACTGCAAAGGCTAACGCTGTAGCAGTAGCCGAGCATGTAATTTATATGATGTTATCTATATCTAAAAGTATTAATAGATATGATCAAGAAGTAAGGGTTGGAAATTTTAAAAAAAACGCATCTTTAATTAAAACATTTGAACTATTCAATAAAGTGATTTTAATAGTTGGGTTTGGAAGAATTGGTCAAAGATTAATTAAAAGATGTAAAGGTTTTGAAATGAAAGTAAAAGTATACGATCCATTTGTTAATAATGAAACTATAGAAAAAGCAGGAGGTGAAAAAATTGAAAGTCTTGATGAAGGACTAAAAATTTGTGACTATATGTCTTTACATGTTCCATTAACTGAGAAAACTAAAGACTTAATAAAGTATTCTAAACTTAAAATTATGAAGAAAGAGTCTATTATAATTAATACAGCTAGAGGAGGGATAATAAATGAAAATGATTTAAATAAAGCACTAAATGAGAATATAATTTTCGGAGCAGGTCTAGATGTTTTTGATAAAGAACCAGTCGATAAGAATAATCCACTTCTATCTAACAAAAAAGTTTTATTAAGTCCTCATTCAGCAACGTTTACAAATGAATGTAAATCTAGAATGTCTTTGGAGACAACAAAAAATATAATTGATTTTTTTAATAATAAGATTGATAAATCTATGGTAGTAAAATTATGATAGACATTCGTAGAAAATTAAAAAATTTTGGACCATTAGAAGTTTTAGTATTAAGCTCAATTACTTATGTTGTTGTAATGTTATTATGGACAGCCTCAACAAGATCAGATGTTTTGCAAAAAGCAAATGATATTAAAACTAATCATAAGTCAGTTGTCGATTTTATTAATAATGAAGTAAATATTTGTAGTTCAAACAGAGAGAGTTTAACATCGTGGGGTGAAAAATGTAATTCAGTTTGGTCGTCAGAAAAAATTGTAAGTTATGTATTATCTAATATTGACTTGAAAAATCCTTATTCAATAAATAAACCTTTAATACAAACATCTCAAGATCCTAGAATTCAAGCTGAAGGTAAAGCAGGTCAATCTACTGACAAAGGTATAATTTTTGTTTCCTTAAGTAATTTTGGGTCAGAAGAAGGTTCTGAATGGATTGTCGGTACTTGTGTTAAATCACCTTGTGTAGCTGCAGGAAATAATGAATTAGTTTCCGTTTATCGTTAATTTATAATTTCAAAACCACAGTCTTTTGCAGTTTTCTTCAAATAATTAAATCCAATTTTGGCATATTCGAATGGGTTTGCTTTTGCAGGATCTTGTTCAGCTTCAACAACAAGCCAACCTGAATAATTTTTTTTTCTTAAAGAATTTAAAAAGGGAACATAATCAATACATCCATCTCCTGGTACGGTAAAAGCTCCATCTAAAAATGCTTGTCTGAAAGTCGCATCATTTTTTAAAGATTTTTCTAAAATATCTTTTCTAATGTCTTTACAGTGAACATGGATTATTCGCTCATAAAAAGTCTCAACTAATTTTACTGAATTACCTTGAGCGAATAGCATATGACCTGTGTCCACTAATAAACCAACTGTATCTATTGTGTTCTCAATAAGCCTTCTTGTGTCTTCTTCAGTCTCTATAACAGTTCCCATGTGATGATGGTAAGCAAGCGGCATGTTTTCATCCATCATCATTTTACTTATTTCATTTATAGAATGAACTAATTTTTTCCAGTCATCTTTTGATAATTTTGGTCTTTTTGATAAAGGAATTAAGGGATCTCCTTGAACAGAATTTGTAACTTCTGCAAAAACCATACATGGAGAATTACAATCCTTAAATAATTTAAGCTGTTTTTGCATTAGTTTAAACTCTTCTTTAGGAGATCTTTTTAAAAGCTGAGCCCCATACCAACCAGAGCATAATTTGAGGTTCACTTTATTAAGTTTTGGAATTAGTTCATGTGACTCCATCGCAAATTTCCCACCATACTCAATTCCTGTAAAACCAGCTAAGCTAGCTTCTCTTAAACATTGCTCTAATGGAGTATTGCCACCTAATTCAGGCATATCATCATTACTCCATGCAATTGGTGCTATACCTAATTTTATCGACATAGTTTTAAGAAAGTATTATCATTTTATATAATAAATAAAATAAAGTTACAAAAAAATAAATGATCAATGTAGCACTTTTGGGGTTTGGTAGAATAGGGCAAATGCATGCTCGAAATATAAATAAAAATAAAAATCTTAAACTTTTATATGTATATGAAAAGATTGAAAAGTTAGGAAAAAATGCGCAAAAACTCTATAACTGCAATTTTGAAAGAAATTCTAATAAGATATTTTCAGATGAAAAAGTAGATATTATTTTTATTTCAAGCCCTACGAACACACATATAAAATTTATAGAAGAAGGTATTAGGTATAAAAAAACTATATTTTGTGAAAAACCCTTAGATCTAAATATTAAGAAGATTATCAAAACTTTGAAAAAGGTTAAAAAAAATAAACCAAAAATTCAACTTGGGTTTAACCGAAGATATGACCCTGGTCATCACTCTATAAAAAAAGATTTAGAAAACAATAAAATTGGTCAATTAGAAAAAATAATAATTACTAGTAGAGATCCAGCCCCTCCTTCTAAATCTTATCTAAAATCTTCTGGTGGTATTTTCAGAGATATGATGATCCATGATTTTGATTTATGCAGGTATTATTTAAAAAACGATGAAATTAATGAAATTAGTTCATCAGCAAGCTCATTTGAACCATTTTACAAAAAAATTAAAGATTATGAGTTGGCAACAGTTACCATGAAATCAAAAAAAGGTGTTATTTGTGTAATAACCAATTCAAGACATTGTTCTTTTGGATATGATCAAAGAGTTGAATTGTTTGGAAAAAAAGGAATGCTTATATCAGGAAATCAAAAAAATAATGCTACAGAGTTGTTTAGTTCCAATCAATCTCACTCGCAAAAACCTTTTTTAAATTTCTTTATAGAGAGATATAAAGAAGCTTATCATCTCCAGCTAAATGAACTTGTATCTCTTCATAAAAAAAGAATAAAACCAAGATCAACCTTTGAAGATGGTTATTTAGCATTAAAAATTGCTAATGCAGCATTAAAATCCTTAGTTCAGAAAAGATTAATAAAATTAAAGTAAATGCAACTACCTACAGTTGTATGAGATTTTTTTCCTTTTGAATTTCAATTAATTTTTTGTTTAAATTGTTCAAAATTAATAAACAAATGAAGGAAATAATCATGAAAAAAGTATACTTAACAATTGCTGCTCTATTGAGTTGGGCAATGATGTCAGTAGCTGCTTTAGCTGTAGATGTTATTGTTGTTTCTCATGGACAAGCAAATGACCCTTTCTGGTCTGTTGCAAAAAACGGAGTTGATAAAGCTTGTAAGGATATGAAAGTATCTTGTAAATATACTGCTCCAGCAACATTCGACATGGTAGAAATGGCAAAATTAATAGATAACGCCGTTTCTCAAAAACCAAAAGGTATTGTAATAACTTTACCAGATGCTGCCGCTTTAGGTAAATCTGTCAAAGCTGCAATATCTGCAGGTATTCCAGTAATTTCTATGAACTCTGGTTCAGATGACTACATGAAACTAGGAATTAGTGCTCACGTTGGTCAAACTGAATTTGAAGCAGGAGTAGGGGGCGGACAAAAAATGAAAGCTTCTGGTGGTAAAAAAGCGCTTTGTGTTAACCACGAAGTAGGAAACGTTGCTTTAGATAGAAGATGTGCTGGTTTCAAAAAAGGCTTTGGTGGATCTGTAGACATTTTAGGGACATCAAATGACCCGACTGAAATTCAAAAAGCTGTTGCTGCTAAATTAGGTGGTGGTTATGACACTATTCTTACTTTAGGAGCTGGACTAGCAGGAGAAGCTGCTCTTAAAGCTTTAGAGTCAGCTGGTAAAGTTGGAAGTGTTAAACTTGGTACATTCGATATGTCACCAGGAATGCTTAAGGCTGCTGCTGATGGTAAGGTTGAGTTTCTAATTGACCAACAACAATACTTACAAGGTTACTTACCTATAGCTATTTTTGCTCAATATATGAGATACGGAACTATGCCTGCTGGTGTAGTTATGACGGGACCTGGTTTTGTTACACCTCAAAACGCTAAAAGTGTAATTAAATGGGCTGCTCAAGGTTATAGATAAAAAATATATAAAGAAGGCCTAGTGAAATATCACTAGGCCTTTTTTTTAATTTTAAAATATGTCAACAAAGTCTAAAAGTATAGAAAGTAAAACTGATTTTAATCAGGATGAAAGACTAAAAAAAGTTTCTAAATTAAGATTATTACTAAATAGACCAGAACTTGGTGCTTTAGGTGGTGCAATCCTGGTATTTATTTTTTTTGGTATTGTTGCTGGAGATACAGGAATGTTTAGTGCTTATGGTGTTCTAAATTTTCTTGATGTTTCTGCAAACCTAGGAATTATTGCCATAGCTGCTGCAATGTTAATGATAGGTGGTGAATTTGATTTATCGATCGGATCAATGATAGGTTTTGCAGGAATATGCATAGCTATTCCAGCAATCTATTGGGGATGGCCCTTATGGATGAGTATAATATTTGCATTTTCCATGGCTGTGCTAGTCGGCTATTTTAATGGAATTTTAGTTGTAAGAACTGGTTTGCCATCATTCATTGTAACTCTTGCGATGTTATTTATTTTAAGAGGAGCTACTTTAGCAATAACAAGGCTTATTACTGGTCGTACTCAAGTTCCAGGATTAAGAGTTTTAATTGAAGACGATCCTTTGGCTTGGATTTTTGCTACAGATACATTTAAGTGGATTTTTACTTGGCTAGGTTCCATGAATTTAATTACATTAAGAACTGACGGCACCCCTCTTGCTACAGGTATACCGCCTTCAGTAATATGGTTTATTGTTTTAGCAATTTTTTCAACGTGGATATTAATGAAGACTAGATATGGTAATTGGATATTTGCGTCTGGTGGAGACAAAAATGGTGCAAATAACGTAGGGGTTCCAGTTGGCAGAGTAAAAATAAGTTTATTTATTGGAACAGCAGTAGCAGCAACGATTTTTGCTACTATTCAAGTTTTAGATGCTGGCTCTGCAGATACAATGCGAGGAACATTGAAAGAGCTAGAGGCAATAGCTGCAGCTGTTGTAGGTGGATGTTTATTAACTGGAGGATACGGGTCAGCTATTGGAGCAGCATTTGGAGCTTTAATTTTTGGAACAGTATCGATGGGGATATTTTACACTGACGTTGATACCGATTGGTTTAAAGTTTTCTTAGGAGCAATGATGTTAATAGCAGTTATATTTAATAATTTTATCAGAAGAAAAGTAACAGAGAGCAAATAATGTCAGAGTACTTAGTTCAATTTAATAATATTAGTAAATTTTTTGGAAAAGTTATCGCTTTAAAAGATGTGACCATGAAATTAAAGAAAGGTGAAATTATGTGTCTTCTAGGTGATAATGGTGCTGGTAAGTCAACTTTAATAAAGACATTAGCTGGTGTACATAAACCTGACGAGGGAGAAATAATAGTTGAAGGAAAAAAAACGATATTTGATAGCCCTAAAGATGCCTTGGATATGGGAATAGCAACTGTTTATCAAGATTTAGCTTTAGTATCTTTAATGAGCATAACAAGAAATTTTTTTATGGGCAGAGAGCCTATGAAGGGACCTCTTATTTTTAAGACATTTGATATCGAGAAAGCGAATAAGATAGCGGCAGAAAGAATGGGACAGATAGGAATCGATGTTAGAGATCCCTCGCAAGCGGTTGGAACCATGTCGGGTGGAGAAAGGCAGTGTTTAGCTATTAGCAGGGCAATATATTTTGGAGCTAAAGTTCTTGTTTTAGATGAACCAACGTCTGCACTTGGAGTGCACCAAGCATCAGTTGTTTTAAAGTATATAGTTAAAGCGGCTGCGCAAGGTTTGGCTGTAATTTTGATAACACACAACGTTCATCATGCTTATCCTGTTGGAAACAGTTTTACCGTTTTAAACAGAGGAAAAAGTTTAGGTACTTATCCAAAAAAAGATATCACAAGAGAAAAACTTTTAAGCATGATGGCTGGTGGTGAAGAACTTAATAAGTTAGAAGTAGAGCTTCAAGAAATGAATAGGTCTTCAGCTAATTAATGCAAATAGGAATTGATTTAGGCGCAACTAAAATTGAATACGTTCTTCTAGACAACAACAATAAAGAAATAAAAAGAGATAGAGTATTAACTCCCAAAAACTACGAAAATACGATTTTAACATTAGCTGATATTATAAAAAAACTCGATCAAGGTGATAAAAAAGTTAGTGTTGGAATATGTCATCCAGGAGCAGTCGACAAAAACACTGGTCTAATAAAAAATGCTCATAATTCCCAATGGTTAAATAAGAAAAATTTAATCAAAGATTTAAAGAAAAAAATTAATAATAGTATTTTAACAGAAAATGATGCAAACTGTTTTTGTTTATCAGAGGCATTTGATGGATCTGCAAGTCACTATGAAACTGTATTTGGTATAATATTAGGTTCAGGTTGTGGAGGTGGACTTGTTATTAATAAAAAAATAATTTCAGGAGCTAATGGTTTAGGTGGTGAATGGAGTTTAAATCAAATGCCGATTGAAAATGTTAGTAATTTAAAACCAAATAAAGTTTTAGAATTCTCAAATAGGATTGAAGGATATTTGTCAGGAAAATCAATTGAAAAAAGATTTTACGATAAATATAAAAACAAAATTTCTGCAAGAGAGATGTTTGCTCTGTATAGAAAAAAAGATAAAAATGCAAAATTATTCGTAAATAACTATAAAGAAATACTTTCAAGGAGCTTGATCTTGATTATTACAACAATTGATCCAGATGCAATAGTTTTCGGTGGAGGTATTTCGAGTGAAATAGATTTTCTTGATGATATCAAAAAAAAAACATCAGAATATATTAATGAGTCAAACTTGAAAACTGTCTTTTTAAAACCTAAATTTGGAGACGCGAGTGGCGTTAGAGGTGCCGCAATTTTAAGTAGACAAAATTCTATATAATAATTGAATTTATTTCTTTGCTAGTAAAAAATTTAGGCCTTTCGCATTTAGTTTTTATATAAAATTTTTTACCAGTTTTAGCTGATTTGTGAATACCTTCTATAATATTAAGCACGTGTAAAGATAAATTACCATTGCATCTATGTTTTTTCTTTTTTTGAATTGAATAAATCATCTCTGCAAGTCCTACACCTCTATAATTAGCATTAGTAGGAGACTCATTCGCTCTTGAACTTTGGGTTCGAATATTAATTTTTCCTAAAACCATTTTATTTGTTTTATAATTTTTCCATTTACTGCCTAGTTTTTTACTTAATAAAACAGATCCACCAAACATATTAGGGTCTGGTATTATCATAGATCCTTCATCTCCATATAATTCTATATGATTTCTTAAGTGAGAAATCACATCAAATGATAAAGTTAATCTAATTGTCGTTCCATTTTCAAATCTTATAGTCGAAAAGTAAGTAGTAGGGCATTCTACTTTAATTTTTTTTCCTTTTTTTGGTCCGATGCCGATAATTCTTTTTTTTGTATTATGATTACAAATACTTGTTACAAATTTAGCCGGACCTAATAAATTTACTAATGCGGTTAAATAGTAAGGACCCATATCGATAACTGGTCCGCCTCCCTTTTTTTTAAACCATGGTTCCGGGTTGGGGTGGTATGATTGAATTCCAGGAAAAGCAAATATTGCTGTTCCAAATTTTATATTACCTATAATTTTCCTATCTAAAAGTTGTCTTGCTTTTTGATTACCTCCACCTAAAAAAGTGTCAGGAGCATTTCCAATAAAAAGTTTTTTTCTTCTTGCAATTTTAACAAGTTCTAAACCATCTTTAAGGTCAACTGCTAATGGTTTTTCTGAATACACATGTTTACCGCTCAATAACGATTTTTTTGCTACTACATAATGTGCTGTAGGAATTGTAAGGTTTAAAATTATTTCAATTTCTTTATCTTTAAGTATTTTATTTATAGATACAAAGTCAATTTTATATTTTTTAGCACATTTTTCAGCAGATTTTTTATTTATATCTGCACACTTAATTATTCTAAAATTATTGAAATATTTATGGGCTCTAAAGTATGTTTCGGCTATGTGTCCGCACCCGATTAATCCAATTTTAAAAATTTTTTGCATTTGCAGAACTAAACGCCTTTTCTTTGCTTTTTCTTGCCTGCCAAGTGTTCTTTTAGGGCTTTTTTATTTTCTTCTGTTGAGGTTATTCCAAGAGTAGGACTTTCCCAATATGCTGATCCTTCAAGCCATTGATATCCGTCTGTATGAATTGAAATTACATAAGTTTTTTTTGATTTTTTTGCTCTTTTAAAAGCTTCCTCTAATTCGGCAATTGAATTAACATGTTCACCATCAGCTCCCATGCTCTTAGCATGACCAGCAAAATCTACAGGCACTAGGTTAGGAGTCTTCGAGCTTTTAAATAGACAGTTAAATTCTTTACCACCTTTATATAATTGCAATCTATTTATTACAGCGTGACCACCATTATCGCAAACTATAAGTATTAGTTTATTATTTGTGATTACAGAGCTATATATGTCAGAATTGTAAAGTAGATAAGATCCATCTCCAACGAATGATACAACCTCTTTATCTGGATTAGCCATTTTAATACCTAGTGCACCAGAAATTTCATAACCCATGCAACTAAAACCCCATTCTGTTTCATGAGTATTTAATTCTCTAGGCTTCCAAACTTGTATAACTTCACCAACTAAACCACCAGCTGCTGTTACTGCTATATCAGTTGGATCTGAGTTTCTGTAACAAGCTCCAATTACTTGAGCATAACTTGGAAGTTTTTGATTAGTTGGACCGCTTTCTTTATCAACATAAGTTTCCCAATTCTTCAGTTCCACCCTTGATTTTTTATACCAACTATCATCAGCTTTCCAGTTGCCTAACGCATGAGATAATTCAATTAGTGAAACTTTAGCATCACCAACCACAGCTTGAGCCATATGTTTGTTTGCATCAAAACGAGCTGCATTTATAGAAACTAATTTAAAATCAGAATTTTCAAAATTTGCCCAAGAACCTGTTGTAAAATCAGCTAACTTGGTTCCTACGGCAATTGCAGTATCTGTTTCTTTGCTTAAATTATTAGCAGCTCTACCACCTAAACCACCAATTGTTCCTAAATAATGAGTATGATTTTTTTTTATTGAAGAATAACCCATTACAGTTTGAGTGACTGGAATGTTATGTTTTGTTGCAAAAGAACTAAGTTCATTTGTGGCTTCAGAATAAAAAACACCTCCTCCTGCGATTATAAGAGGTTTCTTTGATTTCTTAATTAATTGTGCTGCTTCTTTAATTTGAAAATCATCAGGCTTAGGTCTTCTTATTGTATGAATTCTTTCTTTAAAAAATTCCTCTGGATAGTCGAAAACTTCACCTTGGACATCTTGACTTAAAGAAATACAAGCAGGACCGCAATCAGCAGGGTCCAACATCACTTGAACAGCTTGTTGTAAGCTAGAAATAATTTGTTCAGGTCTTGTGATCCTATCAAAATATCTTACAACAGGTTTAAATCCATCGTTTTGTGTTATTCCTGGATTATTAAAATGCTCAACTTGTTGTAATACTGGATCTGGCATTCTATTAGCAAAAGTATCCCCTGGTAAAAAAAGTATTGGTAATCTGTTGCTCATTGCAACAGCAGCTGCAGTAATCATATTTGTTGAGCCTGGACCTACTGATGATGTTGCCACAAAAATTTGTTTACGTCTTTTTGCTCTAGAATATGCAATTCCTGAAAGAGCCATATTTTGTTCATGATGTCCTCTCCAAGTTGGGAGTTCCTTTTGGTTCTCTTGAAGAGCTTGACCTAAACAAGCAACGTTTCCATGTCCGAAGATTCCAAACACACCTGGAAATAAAGGCACTTTTTTTCCATCTATAAGAGTTTTTTGAGCAATAAGGAATTTTACTAAAGCGTGAGCACAAGTAAGTTGAATGTTTTTCATAAATTCAATATAAACTATTTAATAAATATTCTTTATTCAACAATAATTTATGTACGATAAATTCGGACAGTTCATTGATGGTAAGTGGCAAAAGTCTGCTAGTGGTGAAACTTATGATGTCATAAACCCTGCCACTGAAGAAGTAATAGGTAAAGCGTCTAAAGCTAATAATTCTGATGTACAAAAAGCTCTAAAATCAGCAGAAAAAGGTTTGGAAATTTGGAGAAATACCTCTCCTTGGGAAAGAGCGAAAATAATTAGAAAAATTTCTGAATTGATGAGACAGAAAATTGATATTTTATCAAAATGGCTTACGCTAGAAGTTGGAAAACCTTTAACAGAGGGACCTGGAGAAGTAGGTGGAGCTGCAGATATGTTTGAATGGAACTCAGAAGAAACTAAAAGAATATTTGGAGAAATTAATCAAAGTCGTTTCCCTAACACTCGTATACACGTAATATATCAACCTGTTGGAGTTGTTGCTGCTTTAGTGCCATGGAACTTTCCAGTGGTTTTAGCATCTAGAAAAATCTCTACTGCATTAGCTGCAGGTTGTTCAGTTATCGTAAAACCAGATATTATTACACCTGGATGTGTGATGGAAATTGTAGACATTTGTAGAGAAGCAGGAGTTCCTCCTGGAGTAGTAAATTTATTATCTGGCGATCCAGCAGGCATATCAGAGCAACTGATAAAATCTGATATAATAAAAAAAATTTCAATTACAGGTTCAACGAGGGTAGGAAAATTGATATTAAAACAAGCAGCTGATAAAGTGCAAAGAGTAACGATGGAACTAAGCGGTCACTCACCTTTCATAGTTTTTGATGATGTTGATTTAAATAAAGTTACAGACATGGCTATAACTGCAAAGTTTAGAAATAATGGACAAGTATGTATATCCCCCAATAGATTTTATATTCATGAAAAAAAAAAAGATGAATTTGCTGATCTAATGGTTAAAAAAACAAAAAAATTAAAGATGGGAAACGGTATGGACAAAGATATTTTACTAGGCCCACTGTGCACAAAACAAAGATTAGAAGGAGTAGAAAAACTAGTTGAAACTACAAAAAAAGAAGGTGGTAAGTTATTATTAGGAGGCAAGAGAGCAGCTAACTTTAATAAAGGATATTATTATGAACCTACAGTTTTTGATAACATTAAAGATAATTTCACTATAATGAAAGAGGAACCTTTTGGTCCAATAGTTCCAATCTTAAGTTTTAAAGATTTCGATGAAGTAATAAATAGAGCTAATGATAATGATTTAGGGTTATGTAGTTATGTTTACACAACTGATTTAAAAAAAGCAAATAAAGCTTCAGAGAAACTTGAAACTGGATGTGTTGCTGTCAATACTCCTGTTGTAGCTGTTGCTGAAGCGCCATTTGGTGGTATAAAACAAACTGGGTATGGAAGAGAAGGTGGTTCTATGGCTATTAAAGATTATTTGAATATTAAATATACTCACTTTGGTATTTCCTACGAATGAGAGAAAATAAATTAAAAGAAATTTTTAAGTCTGGAAAATCCGCAATAAACGGTTGGCTTCAAATTCCTAATTCCTTCACAGCTGAGCTTATGGCAAATCAAGATTGGGACTCTTTAACTTTAGATATGCAACATGGACTTATTGATTATCAAAACGCTTTAGGAATGTTACAGGCTATTTCTACTACTAATGTTGTTCCAATGGCTAGAGTTAATTGGAATCAGCCTGGAGAAATAATGAAAATACTCGATGCTGGAGCATATGGAATTATATGTCCAATGGTAAGCAACAGTAAAGAAGCAGAAAAATTTGTTAAAGCCTGTTTGTATCCGCCTGATGGATATAGAAGTAATGGGCCTATTCGGAGTTTAATTTATGGTGGACCTGGTTATGAAGATAAGGCTAATAGTGAAATATTGAAATTTGCAATGATTGAAACAAAAGAGTCGTTAGAAAATTTAGACGAAATAATGAAAACTCCTGGTTTAGACGGTATTTATATTGGTCCTGCTGATTTAAGTTTAGCTATTGGCCAAAAACCAAGTTTTGATAAACCTGAAGGAGATCCTGTATATGATGTAATAATGGAAATTTTAGAACATGCCAAAAAAAACAAAATAATTGCTGGTATACAAAATGGACAGCCTGAGTACGCAGAAAAGATGATTAAAAAGGGGTTTCAGCTAGTAACAATAGGATCTGATCAAAGATATATGACAGCTGCATCTAAGTCAGCTTTAAGTAAATTAAAGAAAGATCAAAAAAAAGACTCGGGAAAAGGTTATTAACAATAAATGAACTATCACGTTTATATGCTCATATCCCTGAGCAGAAAACCAGTAACATATGTAGGTTATACCAGTGATTTAAAAAAAAGAATCACACTACATAACACGAGTAGAGGGGCAAAATTCACAAGAGGTAGAAAATGGAAATTAATTTATAAAGAAAAACATAGGTCAAAAAAAGAGGCAATTTCTAGAGAATGTTATATAAAGAAAAATAGAACATTACGAAATAAAATTAAAAAGAATTATAAATGAAAATTTCAGTATTACTACCGTACAAAGAAAACTTTTCACCAAATTATCCTGGTGCTGTTTCACTGTTCGTTTTTGAAACAAGCAGAAACAGTATATTTAGAAATAAAATAACAGTTTATGGAAGTACCAGTTTAAAAAAAAAGTTTCCTATTAAGTATCAAAATATATCCTTACTTAATATTCCGTTAACTAGTCAAACGAAAAATTATGTAAATAAATTTATTAAAATAGAAAATGAAAAAAAATCATCGATAATTGAAATTCATAATAGACCAAGTTATGTAAAAATTATTTCAAATAAATTAGAAAAGAGAATTATATCTTTATACTTTCATAATGATCCTCTCTCTATGGATGGTTCGAAATCAATTAGTGATAGGAAATTTCTATTAAAAAAATGTTACAAGATTATTTTCAATAGTAATTGGTCAAAAAAAAGATTTTTAGAGGGACTAGAAAACAAATTTGTTAACAGTAATAAATTATCAGTTTTTTATCAATCAGCTAAAAAAGGATCTATATCTTTACTTAATAAAAAAGAAAAATGGATTACTTTTGTTGGAAAACTAAATAAGGCTAAGGGTTATGACATTTTTTCAAAGGCAATTATAAAAGTTTTAAACAAAAATCCGACTTGGAAGGCAAAAATTATTGGAGATGAAAAAAGAGAAAAAATCAAACTTTCACATAAAAATGCTGATATTTTAGGATTTAAAAAACATGGTGAAGTAATTAATATTTTTAAAAAAACTAGTATAGCCGTAGCATGTTCAAGATGGGAGGAGCCATTTGGAAGAACTAGTTTAGAGGCATCTGCTAATGGTTGCGCTGTAATAATAACAAATAAGGGCGGATTGCCTGAAACGGTAACAAACGCAAAAATATTAAATAATCTAACAGTTAAAAATTTAGAAAAAAATATTAACAGACTAATTAATAATCTTAAACTTAGAAAAAAATTACAAAGTTTGTCTGTTAAAAACTTTAGTTTAACACATGAGTTTGTAACCAAAACTATTGATGACTACAGGTCAGAGAAACTAGTTAACACTAATAATTTTTTTACCAAAAAAAACATTAATAACCTAAGAATTTTACATATTACGAATTTTAATGAAAGATTAGATGGAAGATTGTTTTTTAATACAGGTCGAAGAATAAATAATGGATTTATTCGATTAGGACATAGTGTTCTAGGTTTTAGTGATAGAGATATTCAGAAATATTATAGATCACTAAGTGACTTAAGAGGTGCAAAAACCTTAAACGATAAATTAAAAAAAACTTGTTATAATTACAAACCAGATCTTATAGTAATGGGTCACGCAGACTTAATATCTGCAGATCAAATACAGGAACTTAAAGAAGATTATCCAAAAGTTAAAATAAGCCAGTGGTTTTTAGATCCATTAAATAAAAAAGGTCCAGATTTTAACAGAAATAAAGAACGGATTTTAGATAAAATCAATGTAGTTGACTCTAGTTTTTTAACAACTAGTCCAACAGTTTTAGATTTTTTACCAAAAGATAAAGATATTCATTACATACCTAATCCAAGCGATAAATCTTTTGAAATTTTAAATAATTATAATAAATCATGTAATGTTGATGTTTTTTTTGCACTTAGTCATGGAGTTCATAGAGGAGTTTTAAAATCAGGTAAAATTGATGACAGAATTAACTTTGTTAATAATCTAATGAATATTACCCCGGATGTTAAATTTGACATTTATGGTTTAAACAATATTCAGCCTATTTGGGCTGATCATTATTTTAAAACAATAGCAAATGCTAAAATGGGTCTAAACCTAAGCAGAGGCGAAGCAATCAAATATTATAGTAGCGATAGAATTACACAAATAATTGGCAATGGTTTAGTTTGTTTAATTGACGAAAAGACGCAGTATAAAAATTTTTTTAATGATAAAGAAATGGTATTCTACAAGAACACAAACGATTTATCTGAAAAAATTTTAAGGATCGCAAATGATGATAAACTCAGAAAAACTATTGCTAAAAATGGAAAAAACAAATATATGAAGTACTTTAATTCTAATCTAGTAGCAGAGTTTATTATCAATAAATCACTAGGCCTTTCAAATAAAAAGAACTTTTTTTGGGAGAGATAATTTATGAAAATTTTTTACGGAAAAGCTGTTTATGATAAAAAAGAGATTCAAGCTTCCATAAATGTTTTAAAGAATAAGTCTTTTGCATTAATAGACGGACCCTCTGTTAAAGAACTTGAAAAAAAAATTGCAAAATCCTTTGGTAAAAAGTATGGATTAATGGTCAACTCTGGATCATCAGCAAATTTGCTAGCATTAGCATCTTTAAATCTAAAAAAAGGAAGTGAAATAATAACTCCAACACTTACTTTTTCAACTACAATTGCTCCAATGTATCAACTAGGGTTAGTTCCACATTTTATAGATGTTGAAAAAAATTCCTTTGTAGCAAGAACTGATCAAATCCTCAAAGCTATTAATAAAAAAACTAAAGCAATAATGATACCTAATTTAATAGGTAACGTACCTAATTGGAAAATTATTCATAAAATTGCAAAAAAATTTAAACTAAAAATTATTGAAGATTCTGCTGACACACTAGGATATAGAGTTGATAATAAAAACTTTGGGAAGTATTCAGATGTAACCACAAATAGTATGTATGCTTCTCATATCATAACTGGAGCAGGTTCAGGAGGAATGGTTTGTTTTAACGACAAAAAGAGCTATGATAAAGCCAAGTTATTAAGAGGATGGGGTAGGTCCTCAGCAGTTTTTAATGAGTCTGAAGGTATTAAGGCAAGATTTAATGTTAAGGTTGATGGAGTTCCTTATGATGGTAAATATATTTTTCATGACGTAGGTTACAACTTCTTACCTTCAGAAATTTCTGCAGCTTTTGCTTTAGAACAATTTAAAAAATTACCAAAAAATATTACAACAAGATTAAAAAATTTTGAAACTTTAAAAAGTTTCTTTGCGGGATTTCCTGAGCTATTTGATTTGCCTGAACAAATTAAAGGTCTTAAAACACCTTGGCTGGCATATCCAGTAATCTTAAAAAAAAACTCCAAAATCAACAGACAAAAACTACAAATATTTCTTGAAAAAAAAGGCGTACAAACAAGAACAATATTTACTGGCAATATCTTAAGACAACCAATAATGAAAAAAAGAAAGTACAAAAAAGTAAAAAATGCAGAAGTAAACAGCAATAATATAATGAAAAATGGAATATTAATAGGTTGTCATCATGGTTTAATTGATAAAGACATTAATTATATAAAGGAACAATTTGTTAAATTCATAAAGAATAACTAAAATTAAATGAAATATTTAATCTTTAGGAATGACCGTATTGGAGATTTTTTTATCACAGCTCCTTTAATAAAGGCTATTAAAAGAGAAGACGCAAATTCAAAAATTTTTATCGTTTGTTCTAAAAAAAACATAGAATTAATTAAACAAATTGATTACATAGATGGTTACTTTTTGTTTAAGAGAAAAAATCTGCTTGAAAGATTAAAATTTTTTCTTCTTCTTAGAAAAGAAAAATTTGATAGAATTATCGTATCTGATAAAAAGAATAGATCAATAATTTTTAGTATTTTTTTAAATTCAAAAGAAAAAATATTTAATGTTTCAAAAAATTTTCAATTCAAGATAATTAAGATATTTTATAATAATGTTTTTTTGGATAATGATACCGTAAAAGACAGTATGTATGAAATCTTAGAACTTAATGCTAAATGTTTTGGATTAAATATTAATAAAGATGACAAGATTACCAACAATAATCTTACTAAAAAAAATAATTTTATTAACTTTTTAGATAAGTCTAAGAAAAAGATTTTGCTTCACCTTGATGAGAAATGGAATACAGATGAATATCAAATTGAGTATAAACAGGCAAAAAAATTGACGAATATTACGATTAATAAAGAGGGAATTTTAAATTTTGCTAATAATATATATGATATTAGCAACTATGAAATGATAATTACAACTGGAGTAATCGAAACTAGTATATTTAAGCAGCTAAAAGAAGTTTCAGAATTAGTAAATGATAATTTATATCGTATTAAAATCAAAAGTGGTTACATTTATTTAATTGACAAATTAGATTTGTTTAGAATGATTGAATTAATTTCCATATCTAGATTATTTATTTCTTGTCACGGTGCATTTACTCATATCGCGTTCAATTATGGTTTGTATATATATGATATTATTGAAGAAGAGAAATTAGATCATTATAGCAGAATTACTAAACATATGAGTCATTATAAATCTATCTTCAGAAAAGAATTTTCTTCTATATCAGAAGAAATCATTTTAAATCATGAACTTCATAAATAAATATAATCATAAAAAAAATATTCGATTTGAGCTTTTTGAAAAAACTTTAAAAATAGCAAATATTAGGAGATCAAAAATAATTGTTGAAACAGGCACTGCACGAGGAAAAAGCAAGTTTATTTTTTTTAAGAAGTTCAATTGGAAAGATGGAATGAGCACACTAATATTTTCAGAATTTGCACATTTCATAGATGGAGAGCTTCACAGTTGTGATATATCTGAGATGAATATTAAAAATGCTAAAGATTTTACAAAAAAATACAAAAATAACGTATATTTTTACATAAAGGATAGCATTGTATTTCTTCAAGATTTTCATAAAAAGATAGATCTTTTATATTTAGACTCATTTGATGGTCATGATGCTGAGCTTGCTTCACAACATCAACTTAAAGAGACAAAAGCCGTTATTAATAAACTTCATAAAAATTCTTTAGTCTTATTAGATGATAAAGGTGCAAAAACCTTATATTCTGCAGATTTTTTAAAAGAAAAAGGGTTTAAAGTATTACTGGAAACAGAAAATCAATTATTATTAAGCCAAATATTATGAGTCTATAGATATTTTTTCGAGTCTCATAGATGATTTTTTATTTAAAATTGAGCTTATTAAACCATCCAATCTAAAATAATACTTTGTTAGTTTATTACTTTTGATCAACTTATAAATGAGTATTCTGAATAAAATTCTCATCAATATTGGGGTAAAATAAATTAAAGATAAAAATTTTCCATAATGCTTATCAAAATAGTAAAATTTTGACCATATAAAGTGCCAAGTATAAAGATTTTGTAATTTTTTTGTATCCTTGAGATTTCTAGTTTTTACAGCTTTACCTTTTTCGTGTTTAACTTTGACTATATTTAATTGATATGCTTTATAACCATTTTTACTAGCTCTTTTACTATAATCTGTCTCTTCCCAATATAAGAAAATATTTTTATCGAAACCTTTATTTATATTAAATATTTTTTTGTTAAAAAACATTATTGATCCATGAACATTATGAATCTCCTTTATTTTGAATTTTAAACTTGTCTGGAAATGTCCGCTTTTAGAAGCATTTATAAAGTGGGGACCAATGACTGAAAATTTATTTTTTAATTTTTTCGCATATTTGTAAAATCTAATTAAAGAGATTCTTTTAATTCCTGTTACATCAGGTTGTACCACTAAAAAATATGGTGTTTTAATTATTTTAGATGCAAAGTTTATTGATGATCCATATCCCTCATTTTTTTTAAAATAAATTTTTACGTTTTTTTTTCTTTTAAATATTTTTTTTAATGAATAATCTTTAGAATTGTCAATAATAAAAATCTTAGTTTCGTTTGGTATTTTTTGTACAAATTTTTTTAGTTTAAATGAACTTTTATAACTAACTAAAACTATTGAAATCTTATTTAATATACTCTTCATAATTTATTTCTATTTAATTCATTTGTTTAAAATTTTGTTTAAAGCATTATTTTTAAATAAATCAGCTTCTTTAATATATCGTCTAACCATTTCTACAGATTTATGACCAGTCATAGCCATTATATTTCTTTCACTAGCTCCATTTTCAGCTGTTGTTGTAGCAAATCCAGATCTTAAACTGTGAGCAGCGTATTTTTTATCATCAAATCCAGCTTGAAGAGCATATTTTTTAATTATTAGAGCAACGTTCTTGTCAGAAATAGCAAATATTCGATCATTTCTATTTTCAAACATCCATAATCTTAGGTTTTCTACAGGACAATATTCTTTGTATTTAAAAGAGGGAATAGCTTTAGTCATTCCTTCACCTGATTGGTCTGATTTTGATTTTTTAACAAATATTTTTACCCCTTCTTTAACAAATTCAACATCTTGTTTATTGATTGATACAAGTTCTGACCTTCTAAAACCTCCTGCAAAACCAACTAATATTAAAGCTTTATCTCTCTGTTTTTTGCTTATATTTCCTGGGGATTGATCAATTTTCTTAATTATCGTTTTTATGTCATTGAATAATAATGGTTTTTTAGCTTTTTGATATACTCCTATTTGCCTCTTAATCCCAATCAAATTCTCAACTATTATTGGATGCTTGGTATCTAAGTAATGACCTTTATACTTATGCATCATATTTATCGATGCCAATCTTCGCTTCAGAGTACTAAATTTTGAGTTTTTAGATAAATGAGTAAGATATATTGAAACAATTTTAGGATCACTTGGGAGGCTTTTCAAATTATTTTTTGTGCAGAACAAAGCAAAATCGTTAAAGTCAGATCTATAAGCTCTTAATGTATTTTTTGCTTTAGATAATTTTAAATTGTCTAAAGTCTCAATTTCTAATTTTTTTACTTCAGTTGTTAAATCACTCATAATTTCCGATAACCATTAATTATCGGAAATAATATATTATTTATTTTTTTTGTCAAGTGTTTAGATTTAGAACATGTTTAAGAGTCGAAAAAGATTACTTTTAGATCGTGGACCGAGCTGGCCGGACTACGACGAGGCTAAACCTTTCATGATTAGGTATTATTTATTATTTAGAAAAAGACCAAGATGGTTTCCATTTAATATCTTCCTCCACAAGATACTTAAAAGTGATTTAGGAGATTTACATGATCATTATTGGTCCTATCTAACTTTAGTGCTTAAAGGTGGGTATTGGGAAACCACGAAAAAGGGTCGATTTTGGCGGGGTCCAGGCTATATAGGTCTTAGAAAGGCCTCAGACACTCATAGTCTGGAGATTCCTGAAGGAAAAGCAGCTTGGACGCTCATATTTGTGGGACCAAATAAGGGTTCTAAGCAATTTGCAAATTTTCACAAACCAAGCCAAAACGAGCGTAAAAATTGAACTTTTGAAAGCCTAAATGATAAAATTCATCCTTCCCATAGCAATATTTATAGCTGCAGTTTATGGAATTTCCTATTTCTGGACCAATTCAAGTTCTAAAGGCAAAAAATTGATAGCTTTTGGCTTATTAATAACCCTTATAATATGTATTTCTCTCACAATTTATCTAATTATTGACTAATGAAGCTAAAAGGCACCAAATTTCAAGTAAAAGTGTGGAAATATTTAAAGAAAATACCAGTTGGCAGCACGAAAACCTACTCACAAGTGGCAAAAGCTATTGGAATGCCTCTAGCAGTCCGAGCCGTTGCTAATGCGATAGCTAAAAACCCCTATCCAACCCAAATACCCTGTCATAGGATTATAAGATCTAATGGATCACTCGGAGGATACTCTGCTAAAGGTGGCCTTAAAACAAAAAAAAAACTTCTAAAAAAGGAGGGTATAATCGTCTAGAATTGTTATTTGACGGGCGATTGGGCAGATCTACCCTTCTACACTATTAAATTTACTTATTCCCCGGTTAGTTGTACTATACAACATATAATCGAAAAAAAAAGACCCTCTATGGCCGTTTAAACGGTATATTCCCTTATTGCAGGGCTTCTAGAAATGTTGATATTTAATACTTTTAATTGAGCTAAAATCGTTGGTATTGCTTCATGATTTGACTTATTTTTTTAAAAAATCATTCATTTACGCTTTTTTTCAATAATTATATGATTTATTTTTTTTTTAGTCATAATGTAGTGCTTAAATAAGCTAGTATTTTCAATCATTATCTTACTTTTTCTATTTATAAGTAAACTATACTGACCTATATATTGATAATTTATATTAATAACTAAGTGTAACTAACTGTATTTATTGAAAATATTTTAAACTATAATAAACAACTACAGGAACTGTTATTAAGGACATTACAGTAGAGGTAACAATAACACTCGCAACACTATCTACGACTTTTTTTTCTGAATACATTGAACCAACTAAATAAGTCAAAACTGCACTGGGCATAGCTGATTGTATTAATAAAACACCTGCTGGAAATCCTTCTAAACCTAAATATCTTATCAAACTAAATCCAATAATTGGACCTATTATAACTCTTACCGCCCCTAATATTGAGGCTTTTGTCCAGGAAACAACTTGAAATCGAGATAATGCGATACCTAAAGACATTAGTACTAAAAAAATAGTTGTGTAGGTCAAAAGAAAAGTTGTATTTTCGATATATCCAGGAACATCCCACTTAAAATATAAAAAGATTACAGAAGCTAAAATTGCATATATAGGAACATTTTTAATAAGTATATCTAGAGAAAAACTTTTTTTAGCTAGTAAAACACCTAACGTAAAGTGAAGAAGTATTATTACAGAAGCTACTGCTGAGGCAACCCCTAACCCACTAGTTCCATAAGCAAAAAGACATATCGGAACACCCATATTTCCAGTATTTGGCAATATTAGAGGTGGTAGTTCACTAATAATATCTTTTTTAAGTATGAAAAGAAAAATCAATCCTACAATTGCAAAACCACCGATTATTATTAAAGAATAAATAAAGTATTCAATAAATATATCTAAAGTAATTCCAGTAGTTGTAATTGTATAGAAAATCATAGCAGGCGTACCGATATTTCCTGCAAAATTTGTTATAAATTTAGTATCAAATTTTGGATCTTTTTTTCCAAGATAGTAACCTACTCCAATAACAAAGAAGACTGGAAATAATACATCTATGAGTTTAAGATAGAGCTCCATTAAGCTCTTACATCAGATTTTCTTGGTTTTCTCAACGCTTTTTTATTATAATTTATTGCATTCTCAAATTCCATTAACCGCTTATGAATTGATCTTAGCTCAGTAATTCTAGTCCAGTTATAAAGAAATACTGAAAAAGCATCTTTAACCTCACCAAAAGCATTCACAACTTGCATCATTACACCTAAAGTAAACGCAGCAGTAAATAAGCCAGGAGCCATGATTAAAAAAGGTACAATTACGAACAATTGTCTGTACCAAATTGCCCACAAATCAAAATATCCATAATGAAGAAAAAGTTTATGGTAATTAAATTTTATACCTGTAAATAATTGTAAAATTGTAGGTGCTTGAACATAGTTTTTTCTATCGTCTTCACCGTAAACAAGTTCTTTTCTGAAAGCCGCCTCTACTTTTTGATTATTATACTCTAAACCAGGCAGTTTAATACCAACTAACCAACTTATAATAATTCCACCAAGACTTAATACTAATGCTACCCAAACTAACGAACCGGAAACATTATCTAAAAAAGGGACTGTAACGTTAGAAGAAAGAACAAATAATATAGGTATGAAGGCAATTAATGTCATTATTGCTTTAACAACTTGTAATCCAATTGATTCAACAATTTTAGCAAAATTCATACAATCTTCTTGAATTCTTTGTGAAGATCCCTCTACTTTTGCTTCGGTTGACCTCCAATAAGGCATATAAGAAAAAGTCATCGCTTCTCGCCACCTAAAAGCCCACAATCTCGTGAACCAATTTGTAAAAGCAAAAATTGTTACATAAGGAAGCGCAATATATAAAAATTTTATAATTGAGTCCCAAAATTCAGATATATCACGTTTTTCAGCTGTTTGTAGAATGTCGTAGAAATCTTTATACCAACTGTTAAAAAGTACATCTAAATAGGTTTGGGTTACTAACAATAAAAGAATAAAAGTTCCTCCTCCGTAAGACCAGTAAAACCACTTTTTATCTTTAAAAAAACTACGCCACATTTTTAATTTTTCGTAAAATTATCTGCATAAGATTTAATAATAAACTCTTTCTTATTAGGCTCTATCACTTTAAAGGAGATTCCATTATTTTTAGCGTATTCAATCGCTTTTTCCTTACTTGGAAACTTTAGATTTATTGAGTTAAGAGTGTCTGTAGAGCTTTCCCAACCCATTAATGGATTAATTTTAGAGTCTTTTGTCTCAAATTCAAGAACCCATTTTTTTTGTTTACCAAAACCTGATTGCATAGCAGTTTTTGAAGGGATATAAATCTTAGCTTTTTTCATAGTTTAAGTAATGGGTAGTTCACAAATTTTTCCATCGATATATTTGCCGTTAATAATCATTTTAAAATTTTGTTTGTTATCAAAATACTTTGTTTTAATCATAGCTATACCAACAATTTTTTTAAATTCAGGAGAATAAGCCGCTGATCTTAAATCACCTATAATTTCGTTATCTTTATTTAGCAAATGTATATCGGTCAAGTTTAATTTATTAGTCTCGATTTTAACACCCATAAGTTTTTTTTTAATACCTTTAGCTTTAATTCTTATTAAATTTTCTTTTCCTAAAAAGTCTACACCCGTATCTAAATGAATATATCTTTCAAAGCCACATTCAAATGGATTATCCTCTATAAGCATATCATTTCCATAAGATAATAATCCCCCTTCTATTCTTTCTGCATGATTTGGAGCTCCTGGTTTTAAATTATATTTTTTACCAATATTAAAGAAATGGTCATACAAGGCCTGTCCGGATTTTATATCTTCTAAATGTACTTCATATCCTCCCTGCTTTGAAAAACCTGTTCTTGAGATTAAATATTTATTATCTTTAAATGTAAAAAAATCGTACTTAAAAAATTTGAGATTATTTATTACGGTTCCAAAAACTTCTTCCATTAACTTAAATGATTTAGGTCCTTGTATGGCCAAAGTATCTATATTTGCTTCGAAAATATTTACTTTTAAATTTTTACCAGCTGCTATACCTTTAGCAAACAACAATACATCAGAGTCAGCTATACAAACTCTCCATAAATCATCTTTTAGCTTGTAGATCAGAGGATCATTAATCATTCCACCATTTGAGTCAACTAGTGGAACGTAATAACAATTTCCAATTTTAGATTTAGAAAGATCTCTACACGTCATTAACTGAACTAGTTTGTGTGCGTCTACACCTGAAATTTCGATTTCTCTTTGAACAGATACATCCCATACTTGAACATCTTTTTTTAAATGAATGTACTCTTCCTCTACAGAAGAAAAAGTTGTAGGTAATAACATATGATTATATACTGTATAATTCTTTACGCCTTGTTTCTCAATTCTAGATGTAAAAGGTGTTGATCTTACTCTTCTAGACTTACTTATATAAAAATTTTTCATTTTAAAAATTCTTTAATTTTTTGTCTCATCTCAAAAGCATTTTCTAAAACAATCATATGACCACAGTTTTTAATTATATGAACTTTTGAATTAGATACAAATCCTGCAAATTCTTTACCTTTATCCAACTTTATCATTTTGTCTAATTCTCCGAAAATAAAAAAAGTTGGACATGTAATTTTTTTAACTGCATTTAGACCATTTTTATAGTTATTGCACGCAATTAAATCTACTGCCAAAACTTCCCGCACTTCTCTCGGAGAATTTAATATCTTTTGCAAAGGGTTGCCTCCAATAAATTGTTTAGACTTCCCATATCCCCACTTCATCATTAAATTTAAAGACTCCATATCACCTGAAAGAGCTAAATCAATAAGACTTTTATTCACCGGTATCTCGTAAGAACCAGCTATAAACACGATTTTTTCAAGATTTTTTGGAAATTTATTTGCATATTCTAAAGCTATTAAGCAGCCTTGTGAGTGAGCAACTATAGACGGCTTCTTGATTCCTAAATATTCTATAACCTTATTTAACCATAGAGCCATATCTTCTATGGATTTTAAGCTCTCCCCTTCTGAATTACCGTGTCCAGGTAAGTCTAGTGTAAAAACGTTGTAATTTTCACCAGACAAATATTGTGTAGTTAACGACCAAACTACATGAGATTGTCCACTTCCATGTAAAAGTATTAATGAAGGATTTTTTTCATTGAACTTTTCTCCAGTATCTACTGAAAAAACTTTGGTATTATTAATTATAAAATCCAAATTTATTACCTTAATTTTAAATTATTTATCTTGCCAAGTAGGTTTTCTTTTTGCGATAAATGCTTCTATTCCTTCTTTAGCATCAAGTTTTAACATATTTTCCACCATTACATTTGAAGCATAATTGTAAGCATCAAATAAATTCATATTCATTTGTTTATAAAAAGCTTCCTTGCCAATTTTTAAAGTTAAAGCTGACTTTTTTGATATCTTAAGAGCCATTTTTAATGTTTCTTCCTTTAAAATTGCCTTATCAATAGATTTATTAATTAATCCAATTTTTTCAGCTTTTTCTGCAGTAATCAAATCTCCTCCTAAAAGCATTTCCATAGAGTGTTTGTTTGATATGTTTCTTGAAACAGCAACCATAGGAGTTGAACAAAACAAACCTATATTGACACCAGGAGTTGCAAATTTAGATAAATTACTTGCATATGCTAAATCACAACTTGCAATTAACTGACATCCAGCAGCAGTTGCAACACCATTAATTTCAGCAATTACAGGTTTAGGGTTGTTAACTATTGATTGCATTAATTTTGAACACTTTTTCATTATTTTTTGATAATAACTTTTTCCTTTATCAGAGTCTTGACGTTTTCTAGTTAATTCTTTTAAATCATGACCAGCAGAGAATATAGGCCCTTCAGCTGAAATAATTATTACTCTAATTCGTTTAGTGCTAATTGACTCGTCTAAAGCTGACTGCATGTTTGACATCATTTCTTCTGATAAAACATTTTGGTTGTCAGGATTACTTAAAATTAAACGTAAAATGCCATCTGGAGTAATCGAAGTTTTTAATATTTCATTATTTTTTATTGAATTCATATAATTTTAATTAACTAAAACTTTTACTTCTTCAGATAGTGAATTGGCAATAAAACAATATCTGTGAGCTCTATCTTGTATTTTTTTCATTTCGTTGTCATTAACACTAAATTCTCCAGAAAATTTTACTTTAGGATTTAATTCTAATTTCACAACAGACATTTTTCCTTTAGAATTTTTTCCTAAGGTTGCAAAAGCATTATCTTTATAACTTATCAATGGCCACTTCATTTTTGCAGCTAATGCTAAAAAAGTCATCATATGACAACTACTTAATGACGCCGCCAACGCTTGTTCAGGATTAGTATTTAGTTCACTGCCATACCAATCAGGAGCAGAGTCTCCGACAATTTTAACATTTGGCGTAAAAACAATTTCATGTTCATTAGAATAATTTCCAGGAGACATTTTTCCTTCACCAATTTTCCAAGATAAATTTATAGATATTTTAGACATAATTTAGTTTAATTCTTTTGCTTTTTTTCTTAGTTCGAACTTTTGAATTTTTCCAGTGGATGTTTTCGGAAGGTCGCAAAATTCAATTTTTTTGGGCACCTTAAAACCTGCCAATGTTTCTTTACAAAAACTAATAAGTTCACTTTCAGTCACAGGTTTATCTTTAATCATTTCTATAAATGCACACGGTACCTCACCCCACTTTTCATCTGGTTTAGCAACAACTGCAGCAATAGATACAGATGGATGTTTAGAGAGTGTATTTTCAATTTCTATAGAAGATATATTTTCACCTCCTGATATTATTATATCTTTTGATCTATCTTGTATTTTTACATAACCATCTGGATGCATAACAGCTAAATCTCCAGTATGAAACCAACCACCTTTCATAGCTTTATCAGTAGCGTCTTTATCTTTAAAATAGCCCTTCATAACTATATTGCCTCTTATCATTATTTCGCCGATTGTTTTTCCATCTTTGGGGACCTCACTCATTGTTTCAGGGTCCATAATGGTTACGCCTTCAGTATTAGGATATCTAACGCCCTGACGAGCTTTTATTTCATTTTGTTTATCTTCGTTAAGATCATTCCAAGTTTCGTTCCATGCGCATTGGGTAACATGACCATATGTTTCAGTTAATCCATAAACATGCATTACTTCAAAACCAAGACTTTTCATCTTTTTAAAGATTATACTTGGTGGTGGAGCTCCAGCTGTTAAAACAAAAACTTTATGTTTCAATTTTTTTCTATCTTTTTCCGATGCTCCAGTTATCATATTTAAAATAATAGGTGCTCCTCCAAAATGTGTAACATTATATTTTTCTATTAATTCAAAAATTTTTTTTACATCAATATTTCTTAAACAAATTGTACGGCCTATAAGCATAGGAATAGTCCAAGGATATCCCCAGCCATTACAATGAAACATTGGGACAATCGTTAAAAAATTAAGTCTGTTAGGCATATTCCATGCTGCTGCACTACCTGTTGACATTAAATAAGATCCTCTATGATGATACACAACACCCTTAGGATTTCCAGTTGTTCCAGACGTATAACTTAAAGATAAAGCTTGCCATTCATCATCAGGCATTCTCCAGTCATAGTTTTCATCACCAGTATTCAAAAATTCCTCATATTCTAAGTCCCCTATTTTTTCCAATTTAGATTGATCAGCAAATTTATCATTAATATCTATGATAATAATTTTTCTTTTTATAGAGCCTAACGCTTTTTTAACTTCAGCATGAAGTTGTCGATCAACTACTAAAACTTTAGCTTCCGCGTGCTCTAAAATGTAAGAAATAGTTTTAGCATCTAATCTAATATTGATAGTATTTAATACCGCTCCAGTCATGGGAACTGAATAATGAGCTTCAAATATTTCGGGCGTATTGAATGCTAAAAATGATACTGTGTCACCTTTTTTTATTCCAATTTTTGTTAGGGCACTAGCAAATTTAACACATCTTTTATAAACTTCTACCCAACTATATTTTCGATCCTCGTAAATTATAGCTTCGTAATTTGGATAAATATCTTTTGCTCTTTTTAAAAATGTTAGTGGAGTTAAAGGAACAAAATTAGCTTTATTTTTATCTAAATCTTTTTCGTATACGTTCATTATTAATGAAATTTCGCTTTCATAATACTCTCGCTACCAGTTATTGCTGATTGATAGTGACTATCAACTCTTGGAAATATTTTGTCAAAAAAATATTTAGCTGTATTAATTTTTTCATTATAAAAATCTTTATTTTTATTGGAATTTTTAAAACTTATCTTAGTCATCTTTAACCATGAGAAACCTAAAGAAACATAACCAAGAACTTTCAAAAAATCGTTACAAGCTGCACTTACATCATCTTTTTGAACTTTTAATTTTTGTTCTAAATATTTAGCAAAATCTAACAGTGTAATTATCTTCTTTTCAAGAGTATCTGAAAAATCCTTTAATTCAGGATTATCTTTATTATTGTTTATTTCCTTCCTAATTAAACTGACATATTTGTCTAAAATTTTATTTGAAAGTACTTTTCTAAATACTAGATCTATAGCTTGAACAGAATTTGTACCCTCATAAATTGGTGTAATCCTATTATCACGATATAATTGTTCAATACCTTGATCTTTTGTATAACCATAGCCACCAAAAACTTGTATTGCTTCATTTGTAATTTCCATTCCCATATCTGAAAAAAAAGATTTTACAACTGGTGTCATTAAAGAAACCATATCATCAGCCTCTTTCTTAATTTTTTCGTTAGAATGATTTAAACTTACATCTACTTGTTGAGACAGCCAAAAAGCTAAGGATCTTTGACCTTCGATTAATGACTTCATTGTCATCAAACTTCTTCTTATATCTGCATGTTTTATAATTAAATCTGTTTCATTGTTTGTATTATCATTTGATTTTCCTTGTTTTCTTTCTTTACAATAAGCTAATGAGTTTTGATAAGCTGTTTCAGCAATGCCTAATCCTTGTATACCAACTACAATTCTCTCCAAATTCATCATTGTAAACATTGAACTTAATCCTTTATTTTCTTTTCCAATAAGAAAACCCTTGGCGTTATCGAAATTTAACACACAAGTAGGAGATCCTTTGATGCCCATTTTTGTTTCTATTGATAAAGTACTTACTCCATTTCTTGAGCCTACAGATCCATTTTCATTTACATTAAATTTTGGAACTAAAAATAAACTAATACCTTTAGTACCCTGAGGAGATCCAGGTACTTTTGCTAGCACTAAATGTATTATATTTTCTGTTAAATCATGATCTCCTGATGTAATAAATATTTTTTGACCAGTTAAAGAAAATGATCCATCATTATTTTTAATTGCTTTTGTTTTAATTAAACCCAAATCTGTACCACATTGAGACTCGGTTAAGCACATTGTTCCACTCCATTTACCCTCTACTATTTTTGGAAGAAATTTTTCTTTAATTTTTTGATCAGCATGATGAAGTATACAATTATAGGCTCCAATACTTAATTCACTATATAATTTAAATGACAAACTTGCAGATGATAACATTTCTTCAAAAAAAGTACTTACTGTTTTAGGCATCCCTTGACCACCATATTTAGGATCACACGAAAGTGATGTCCAACCATCATTTATAAATTTGTTGTAAGCCTCTTTATAACCTGGAGGAGATCTAACAATACCATTTTCATAAACACACGGGCTATCATCTCCAGCTTTTGCTAAAGGATGAACAATATCTTGGTTAATTTTTGCTGCTTGAACTAAAATATCTTTAACTAGGTCTGAGTTAATTTCTTTGAATTTATCTATTTCTTTATATTCCTTATTATCTTTAAGATTATCAAAAAGAAACATCATATCTTCAACTGGCGCATTATATGTTGTCATTTAGTTTACCAATGGTTTTCCCGTACTTAATGTATGAATAATTCTATCTTGAGTTTTTTTGTTTTCGATTAATTTCATAAAACTGTTTAATTCTAATTTATACATTTGATCCTCTGTTACCTCTTTATTTAAATCCGTATCTCCTCCACTTAAAACATATGCTAATTCTTTGCCTACTTCCATACCGTGATCTAGAATCTTTTTATCATTATATAATGCTTCAAGTATTTTGTGCATCTTTTCTCTAACATTTTTTCCAGATAATTTAAATTTGCATTCATTTGGAGGAGACATATTTACGTTTTTATTGAGCAATGTTCTAGCAGCAGGTAACAACTCATTTCTATTAATAATAACATTATAGTTATTGTCTAAAAATAATAAAGGTTTTGCCTCTTGAGGAGAGGAAGCGGTTTTCGCATAACCTATAATATCAAAAACTTTTAATGATGCATAATCTGGATCAGACTTAGCCTCTTTTGTTTGTGACCATCTCCAAAGTAATTCTTTACATCCTCCTCCTGCAGGAACTAAACCAACAATAGTTTCGACCAAACCCATTACAATATTAGTATGAGAAATAACATGATTGCTTTGAAGAACTACTTCTTCTCCTCCACCTAAAGCTAGACCGGATGGTGCAGATATGACTGGGTTTTTACAATACTTAAGATGTTTGCAAGTTTCTTGAAAGTATTTGATAAATTTTTCTACAGATTTTAAATCATTATTTTTAATAAATTTCATTACATAGTTTAGATTTACACCCGCAGAAAATTGCATACTTTCATTCATAATTATCAAAGGTTTATCTGTAGCTTTTTGTAAAGCATCCATAGAATTATAATCTAATGCATTAGCTTTTGTATTAAATTCAACTATATTAAAGTCTTTAAATCTAAATATTTCTGCTGAGTCATTTTTATCCAATTTGATAACTGTTTTCTTAATCTTTCCAAGAGTCTGTAAATCTGTGTATTTCTGTCGTTCACCGTAAAAATTTTCTATTTTTTTTTCTTTTAAATTCTTTAAAAATTTATTGTCATTTAAATTTTCACATTTTAAAAAAAAATTTTTTAATCCTATTGACTCAAGCATTTCAAATGGGCCCATAGACCAATTAAAACCTAGCCTTAAAGCTTCATCAATATCATTATATTCATCTGTAATTGCAGGCACTAAAGAAGATGAATACAAGATAATTTTTGATAATACTGACCAAGCGTACTTTCCATATTTATCATTTCTATTAATTAATTCTAAAAGATTAATTTTATCGATTTTTAAATCAATTTTTTTTACCGGGAAATATTCATTTTTTTTTAAATCAAGAGCTTCCAAAAATTTTTTATTTTTTGATTTATTCATTCTATAAAAACCTCCCTTACCTTTTCTTCCTGTGTATCCAGTTTCAATTAATTTTTTAATAATAGGCAAACCAGTTACAACTTTATGAAACTCGTCCTCTTTTGATAATTCTTTTTGGAAACTTTTTAAAACATCTGACATCAAATCTATACCAATTAAATCGTATAAAGCAAAAACTCCTGTCTTGGGAATACCCATAGGTCTTCCAAATACAGCATCGGCTTCTTCTATCGAAAGACTCATATTTATGGCTTCAGTCATTGCAACTTGCATAGCGTAAACACCTATTCTATTACCTAAGAAACCAGGAGTGTCACCGCAAATTATTACACCTTTGCCAAGTTTTTCTTCACAAAATTTCTTCAATGAATTTATCTTATTTAAATCATTTGACTTTTCTCTAACTATTTCTAACAATCCCATATATCTTACAGGGTTAAAAAAGTGAGTTATACAAAAGTCTTTTTTGTCTTCCAGATTAGATTTTTCTGATAAAACTTTTAAAGGAATTGTAGATGTATTAGATGAAACTATAGAGTCTTTTTTTCTTTTATCAAAAATTTTTTTATAAATTTGATGTTTGATATCAATACGTTCAACAACTGCTTCTATTATCCAGTCAGCGTCGGTAACGTTATCAAAATCTTCATCGATATTACCAATTTTTAAGCTTTTAATTTTATCTTTTTCAAATAATAAAGGTGGTCTAGATTTTAAAATTCTCTTTTTTGCATTTTCTGCAATTTCTGTTTTTAAATCAAGTAATACAACTGGTATATCAGCGTTACATAAATGGGCTGCTATTCCGCTTCCCATTGTACCAGATCCTATCACAACAACTTTATTAATATTCATAATGAATGGTCGGGGCGGCAGGATTTGAACCTGCGACCCTCTGGTCCCAAACCAGATGCGCTACCAGGCTGCGCTACGCCCCGAACGACTGTTTTTATAGGTTAATTATGCCTTTTTGGCAATTGAAAGATAGCCACTATAGAAGTAAATAATAGCTATGATCCAACACATTACAAAACCTTTTAAATACTTTTTCAAGTTAGAAGCAGCTTCTGGTTTGGTTTTACTTTTTGCTGCTATTCTTGCTCTGATAATAAGTAACGGAAATTTTAGTGAACTATACTTTTCTACATTAGAAAAATACATAGTATTAGGATTTAAAGATTTTGGATTAAAATTAAGTGTACTTCATTGGATAAATGATGTGCTAATGGCTATATTTTTTTTCTTTGTTTCACTAGAAATAAAAAGGGAATTCTTGCAGGGTGAACTCTCTAATCCTAAACAAGCATTATTGCCAATTATTGGTGCTGTTGGTGGAATGGCTATACCCGCACTATTTTATATTGTTATTAATTATTCAAACAGTGAAACACTAAATGGGTGGGCTATACCATCGGCTACTGATATAGCTTTTTCTTTGGGTGTTTTATCTCTATTGGGAAAAAGAGTTCCAATTTCTTTAAAAGTTTTTTTAACTGCCTTAGCTATTATTGATGATTTAGGAGCCATAGTAATTATAGCTTTCTTTTATTCAGGAAATATAGAAATTAAATATTTAATTCTAATGTTTATATCAATAATTGTTTTAATAGGACTAAATAAATTTAAGATAGTAAAATTTATACCATATTTAATTGTTGGAGTTTTACTTTGGGACTTTACCCATCAGTCAGGAATACACGCGACAATAGCTGGAGTTTTATTAGCACTAACAATTCCACATAATACAAAAAAAAATAAAGATTCTTTATTATTAAAATTAGAACATGCTCTATCACCGTATGTAGCTTTTTTGATAATGCCTATATTTGCTTTTGCCAATGCAGGAGTTTCTTTAGAGGGATTAACATTTGCCTCTTTGTTGAACCCTGTTCCGCTAGGTATTGTATTAGGTTTATTTTTTGGAAAACAAATAGGTGTTTTTGTTCTTTCATTTTTAGCGGTAAAGCTAAAGATTGCTGATAAACCTTCTAATTCAACTTGGCCAGCATTATATGGAGTATCGATTTTAACTGGTATAGGTTTTACAATGAGTCTTTTCGTTGGAAATTTAGCATTTGCTAACAATATGGAGTATTTGGATGGAGTAAAAATAGGTGTTTTAACTGGCTCTCTTCTATCAACTGTATTTGGGTATTTTTTATTACTTATTTTTTCGAAAAAATGATTAGTTCCAAAATTATTAAAATTGCATCTATCACAGATAATGCTGGATTGAAAAATGAGTTTACACATAAAACATCTATGAGGAACTCGCTATGTGGAGATTATATAAAATTGGAAATTATAGCAGATCAAACAAAAGTTAAATCAATGAGATATGAAACCGACTCTTGTGTTTTATGTGAAGCATCGGCGAGTCTTTTATCTAGAAAAATAAGAAATATAAAAATTAATGATTTAACAAAGGAAATAAAAAAGTTAAAATTACTTAAAAAAAATTCTAATTTTATCCTCCCTAAAAAATTTAAAGAGTTTAAAGAATTAATAAATAGAAAAAATATCAATAGATTTGATTGTGTCATATTGCCTATGGATGCTTTTTTAAAAGCTTTTAAAATAAAATGATGATAAAAAATTTTTTCTTTTTAATACTTATGATTGGTTTTTTTACAAATGCATCAGCTAATTATTCAAATTTAGCTTATGATTATGAATTTAATAGTATAGATGGGAGTAAAATAGAGCTCAAAGATTTTAAAAACAAAGTAGTAATAGTTGTTAATGTTGCTAGTAGATGTGGTTATACACCTCAATACAGTGACTTACAAAAACTTTGGATTAAATATCAAAATCAAGATGTGGTTATAATAGGTGTTCCTACAAATAACTTTAAACAGGAGCCAGGTTCAAATAAAGAAATTAAAGATTTTTGTGAAACAAATTTTGGTGTTAATTTTCCGATGACTGAAAAAATAAGTGTTATAGGAAGTAAAGCTCATCCTTTTTTTAAATGGGCAAAAGATAACCATGGTATTGGTGCCATACCAAAATGGAACTTTCACAAAATAATCGTTGGTAAGGACGGAAAAGTTGCAGGTACATTTGCTTCATTTACAAAACCTACCTCGAAAAAATTCTTAGATTTTATAGAAAAAGAGATTAAAAATTAAAACTTAAACCATCAAAAGCAGGAATAATTTTTTTAGGAAGAATTTTTCTTAAATAATCGTAATCTAAGTCTGTATGTAGATTAGTAAGAACAGTTTTTTTGGGTTTTACAAGATCTACTAGTTTCAATGCATCTTCCAAATTAAAATGTGAAGGATGTTTTTCTATCTTTAAACAGTCTATAACTAAATAATTTAGATTAAAGAGATTTTTTAGTGAATTTCTAGGAATTTTATTGCAATCACTTATATAAGCCACATCTTTAAAAACATATCCTGTGGCTTTAATCATTCCATGGATGACGTCAAAAGCTTTAAAATTTAATGATGTTTTATTTGCCGTAACCTTAAAAGCTCCTTTTACGACATTAGAACTCATTATTGGTTGATAACCAGATCTAGGTTTAAAACAGAAAGTATATTTAGTAGTTAAAGCCTTTATAGTTCTTTTGCTTCCATAAACTGGTATTTTTTTTTTGTTTTGCCAAAAAAAAGGTCTCATCTCAAAAATACCAGAAGTTTGATCAGCATGTTCGTGCGTATAGACGATAGCATCTAAAGTTTTGATTTTATTTTCTAAAAATTGATTTTTTATATCCGGTGAAGTATCAATTAAGATAGACAGATTACGATACTGTATATGTGCGCAACACCTGGTTCTTTTATTCTTTATTTTGTTACTTAATCTTCCATTATAATTAGTTATCCAAGGTGCCCCGAGAGAACTTCCACACCCTAATATAGTAAACTTGTTTGTCAATTTAATTTTCCAAATAGTTTAAAAAAATTTTTAGTTGTAGCCGCAGAAAAACTACCATAAGAAATATTTTTTAAGTCAGAGAGGAATTTTACTGTATGCGTTATAAAACTTGGTTCATTTGGTTTGCCTCGTAAGGGTTCTGGTGACAAATAAGGAGAATCTGTTTCAACTAAAATTTTATCTAAAGGTATTTCTTTAAATGTTTTTGCTAAATCCTGAGATTTTTTAAATGTTACAACTCCACTTGCAGAAATATATGCTCCTAAATCAAGGAGTTTAAAAGCAAATTTTTTTGAACCAGTAAAGCAATGAATTAAAATCTTTAGATCATTTTTTTTAATACTATCTTTTAAGATTTTATATGTATCGTCTTCAGCAGATCTTGTATGAACAATTAAAGGTAAGTTTGATTTTTGAGATGCATCAATATGCTCTATAAATGACTTTATTTGGTCTTTTTTCTCAGAATGATTATAATAGAAGTCTAACCCAGTTTCACCAATTCCAATTATCTTTTTATTTTTTTTTATATTTAGTAATATATTTTCTGAATTAATTTGTTTGTTGTTTTTTGCTTCATGAGGATGGATCCCATATGTGCCATATACACATCGATGCTTCTTTAAAATATTCAAAATATTTTTAAAACTTTTATCCTCTGTTGAGATTGTAAGTAAATATTTAACACCTCCCTCATTAGCTCTTTTTATTGTCTTTTCTAGTGAGAGAGACAAAGGTTCATAAGTAAGATGACAGTGCGAATCAATTATCATTTTCAATCTTTTTGAATAATATATTTAACTCTTTTAGCTCAATATTATGATTAAAGCATTCTAAATTATTAATATTATCTAAATATATCTGATCTTTATTTATATTCATAGCTTCAAAAACTTTTTTGGTAGCTAATGGAATAATTGAATTGAGCAAAATACTAATATTCTTAATTTGCTCACATACAGTAAAAATTATTACTTTCATTCTCTCTGGATTCTTTTCTTTTAAAGCCCATGGTTCTGCATCGTTAAAATACTTATTAGCATCAAACGAGTAACTAACTACAATCTTAATAAACTCGTTTAAGTTTTGCTCATTCATTAAATTAATTAAATTTGGTAAATTATTTTTAAGCGTATTTAAAAGTTTTTCATCTTCTTTATTAAATTTATTAATTTTAGGTATTTTGTTAGAACAATTTTTTTTAATAAATGAAAAAACTCGTTGACATAAATTTCCAAAATTATTTGCTAAATCATTGTTTATACAATTTTTAAGATTTTCCATTGAAATACTTCCATCATTTCCTAGCGAAACTTCTTTTACTAAATAATATCTAAGTTGATCAATGCCATAATTGTTTATAATTTCCACTGGATCTAAAATGTTCCCTTTAGACTTTGACATTTTTTTATCATTAGAAAGAATCCATCCATGACTAAACACTCTTTTAGGGACTGACAACTTAGCTGCAAATAAAAAGGCTGGCCAATAAACTGCATGAAATCTTAAAATATCTTTCCCTATAATATGCACGTCAGCAGGCCAAAATTTCTTATATTTATTATCGTCGATATTTGGATAATTTAAAGCGCTTATATAATTTGTAAGAGCATCTAACCAAACATAAATAATATGTTTTTTATTTTTGGGTACTGGTATGCCCCAAGAAAAAGATGTTCTGCTTATAGACAAATCTTTTAATCCTTTTTCAACAAAATTTACAACTTCATTTTTTCTTGATGTAGGTAAAATAAATTTTGGATTTTCTTTGTAAAATTTTAATAATCTTTCAGACCAAGAGGATAATTTAAAAAAATATGACTCCTCCTCAACCCATTCAACAGTTGAACCTGAAATTTTTGAAACTTTACTGCCAGAGGAGTCTTCAATTTCATCTTTGTCATAATATGCTTCATCCGAAACCGAATACCATCCACTATATTTACCCAAATAAATATCCCCTGAGTCTACGAGTCTATTCCATATATCTTCTACAGATTTAAAATGCCTTGTTTCAGTTGTCCTAATAAAATCATTATTTGAAAGATTTAAAGTTTTTGTTAAATTTCTAAATATCAGGGATATTTCATCACAAAATATTTTTGGGTCTTTATTGTTTTTTTTTGCTTCGTTTTGTATTTTAAGACCATGTTCGTCTGTTCCAGTTAAAAACAAAACATCGAAACCTTCTAACCTTTTGAAACGGGCAAATATATCAGCAACAATACTTGAATAAGCATGTCCCATATGAGGTTTTCCAGAGGGATAATATATTGGTGTAGTGATGTAAAAGTTTTTACTCATTTTGTAGTTTATCATTTATAGCATTAAATAAAGAATTTTGATTTAAGTTATATATCAAAAAATTATTAATATTCTTAAAAACAAAAGATTTATTTTCCATTATATCATCGATATTTTTATCTTTATTTTTTGATAAACTATCGAAATACTTATTCGTTATAAAATAAATCATATTAATTAAATTTATATCTTTTTTTTTTTTATATAAACTGAGTATTAGACTAAGATTATTTAAATAATCCTCTTCTATATTAATCTCATTTTCTAAACAAATCTGATTAAATATTAGAAAATTACCTGGTGATAAGTCAGAGGATTTAAAATCTATTTGTACATCAATTTGATTTTGTTCTATTATTGACTCGATGATTTCAATACGTTTTTTTTGATTTAACAATATTTTCAATTCAACGCATCTAGAACGGATAGTATCAATTAAAGGTTTAGTTTTATTGTTTATTAATATGAAATAATTTGTTGAACTTGGTTCTTCAACTAATTTTAATAATGCATTTAAGCTATTTTTATTAAAAGTTTCTACATCGTCCAATATTATAAATCTTTTATTTTTTTTTACCGAAGATTTTAAAATTGTAGACTTGAGATCACGTATATCATTTACCTTAATGTTGTTTAACTTCTTTCCAGAAAGATAGATTACATCTTGAAATAGATTATTTGAATATTGTTTATAAAATATTGTATCTTTATTTATTGACTGCCTATTCAAATCATAATTTGTTTTATCGAAAATATAAGTTATAAAGTGATTAATTAATGTAAATTTTCCTACTCCTTTACCACCAGAAACTAAAAGAACTTTAGGGAGACACTCTCTGTCATTAAGATCAGTCAAAAACTTGAATTTATCTTGTAATCCAAACAAAACTAATGAGTTTTTTGGATCGTCATAATTATCTAAGTTCATTTAAGATTTAAACGTTTGCTTATTATTTCAAATATTTTTTTTTCAACTAAATTATCATTATTTGATGAATTAATAACAATATAATTTTTTTTATTTTTAGCTAATTTTAAAAATGAATTTTGAACTTTTGAATAAAATGATTGGGTAAAATTATCATACCTATTTTTAGTTCTTCTATTCTTTAATCTTTTTTTAGAAGATTTTGGAGATACTTTAAGTATAAAAGTTAAATTTGGTTTTATATTTTGTAATACAAATTTATGAATATAATCAATAAATGATTTTTTTACTTTTTTTCCATAAACTTGATAGGCTAAGGTAGAGTCAATAAACCTATCGCAAATTACAATTTTTTTTTTTTTTAAAGATGGTTTAATTTTATTAATAATATGTTCATTTCTAGCTGCTAAATAAAGTAGTGTATCAGTATATTTGTCAAATTTTCCTTTTTTTCCCTTATAAAAATAATCTTTAAGTAATACTTTTCTTATCTGTTCAGCAGAATGAGTACCACCAGGTTCTCTCGTTAAAATTGAACTAATACCCTTTTTTTTAAGACTCTTATACAGTTTTTTGCATTGATATGATTTTCCACAACCTTCAACTCCTTCAAAAACTATTAAAAAAGGTTTTTTTTTAAACATCTCCCCAAATCAAATAGTTTAGAGATATGATTAAGCTTTTAAAAAAATTTACTTTTGGAATTTTTTCAGATGCATATAAAGGCAAAGTTTTTATGATTTCATCTTTATTTGTTACTATTAACTTAGCAATTTTTTGGTTTTTTTGAATAGGTGTTTTAATAGGTCCATCATACTCTAAAAATACTTTTAAATGTCTAATATCCTTTTTATTTAATGTTAAATAGTAATCTTCTTTTGTAATAGCTTGAATTTTATTTTTTGTACCTAACCAAGTATCTAGTTCAAAAAAAGTTTGATCTTTTTTAGATATTTCATATGTATTCGTATTTCTAAAACCCCAATTTAATAACTTCAACGATTCAGAGCTTCTAAAACTTTTATTAGGGAAACCTGATCCAACTGCAATAATTCTTCTCGTCTCTTTTTGCATAGTGCTAGCTAAAGAATATTTTTCAACAGCTAAATATCCAGTTTTAATGCCATCTACTCCGATACCTTTGTACAATAAAGGGTTTCTGTTCCCTTGTTTAATTGGATCACCTCCTGTTCTATCCCAGGTAAATGTTTTTTCACCATACCATGGATAATAATCTGGATATTTTTCTATTAAATATTTTGACATTAAAGCTATATCTCTAACTGTAGAATAATTTTCAGGATCATTTATACCTGAAGAGTTTGAAAAATTAGTAGCTGTCATTCCAATTTCTGCAGCTTTTTCATTCATCATTTCAGCAAAAGCCTCTTCCGAGCCAGCTATGCCTTCAGCTAAAGCTACACAAGCATCATTTCCAGAGGCTACAATGATTCCCATTAATAAATCTTCTACTGAAACTTCATCATTAACCATAATAAACATAGAAGAATACCCGCTTTGAGACAGCCTCCAAGCATTCTCCGTTACAACAAATTTGTCATCTAAGGAAATTCTATTTTTATTAATTAAATCGAAAGCGATAATTGTTGTCATAATCTTTGTCATTGATGCAGGATATATTTGTATATCGGGTTCATATTCATATAAAACTTTGTTTGAATGAAAATCAACCACAATAGCTGTTCTTGCATTTACCATTGGTGAAGCAAAAACAGTTTTGCTTAAATTTACAATTATAAGAAATATGAAAATTATAAACTTATTCATTTATGCTTAAATCTAGTTCTTCAAATCCAAAATTTTTGAGTTGAATGTAATCATTTTTCATCAAATTAATAGTCGTATATGGACCCGATAAGAGACTAATCTTATCAGTTTTTTTTTTAATAAACAATTTTTTATTGTTGAAATTTGTTAATTCTTTGGTGATTCTTTTTTTTAATAAAAAAGCTGATTCTTTAGAATAAAAATCAGCAATTATAATAAAAAATTTTACTTTTCTCTCTCCAGCAATAGTAGAACTATTTTTAGAAATATTATTAATAGTAACTGTTTCTACTGGAGCATTACTATGAATTTTTTCTTCTTCTTTAAAAATTTTTGTTTTTTTAGCAACAAAAGACTTGTTTTTTTTAACTTCAATAATTTCCACTAAAGGTATTTTATAATCAAGCTTAAGTTTTTTAGCAACTGGTTCAGTAATTATTATTTTGTAAAAATCAGGATACTCAAATCTTTTACTATTTCTTAGAACTATTTCATCTTTTGTTTTTAAATTAATAATTTTTATGAGTGTTCCTGGCTTTAATCTATTATGAGCAATTTGAAAATTATTATTATCTAATTTTTTTTTTATAATTTTTGATTCAAAATCTTCTTGATTAAAAATATACGCAAAGCCCTTAGAAGAATATGTGCTTTTCTTTATTGGTTGATATTGATTAGGAACACATGAAAATAGGAAAATTAAAAGAAAAATTAAATTATATTTCATTTTTAAAATTATTTTTTAAAGTACACACAGCTAAAGCAAATCTAAGAGATCTATTCCAATTAAGTATTTTTTCGTAGTTGTTGTATATTATAAAAGCAGGATCATATATATTTGAACCAGGTATTATGTCTTTGTCTGGGGTTATTATGCCTACTATAACATTATCACTAATTTCTAAAGAATCTGCGTTTACTATATATTTTTTAAAGAATTTATATTTTTTTTTATTTTTAATATTTCTTGCAGAAGAATTGAGGTATTTTTTTGGAATTTTTTTGTTTAATTCTATTTTGGTAAAACAAGGGGTATTTTTTTTCCATCCAATTTTACTTAAGTAATTAGCCGCTGAAGCAAAAGAGTCCTCAATTTTTTTTAATTCAATAGTTTTGTTATCGTTATAATCTATTGCATAATTTCTTATGGTTCTTGGCATAAATTGGAAATTACCAAAGGCTCCAGCCCAAGATCCAAATAAGATATCTTTTCTAATAATATCCTTGTCGACAAGGTTTAATAAAATTAATAATTCTTTTGTGAAAAATTCACTACGTCTTTTATCAAAGCTTAATGTTGCTAGTGAAGAAACTATATCCATCTTACCTAAGTATCTTCCAAAATTCGTTTCGATACCCATTAGAGCAAGTAAAAGTTCCTTTTCTACAAAAAATTCTTTTTCTATTTTATCGATTTTATTTTTTTCTTTATTATACAAAGCAATTCCTTTTTTCACTTTTTTGTTATTAGTTCGTTTCTTAATATAAGTAAAAGTATCTTCATAAAATTCAGGTTGATATCTATCATATTCTATTACCTTAGGTAAAAACTTTGCATCAGACATTACATCTTCTACAACTTTTTTAGAGATGCCAGATTTTATAGCTTTTTGTTTAAAAACTTCTAACCATGAAGTAAAATCTTGATTTTCTGCATGAGAAGGAGTTTTAAAAAAAACAATTATAATTAACAATTTGATAGTGAATAAGTTTTTGAGCATTTTTTTAAATACCACAAATAAGTACTATTAACTAGTAATTGCAACAATCTACATCGATATTGTTATTTATTTGCTTTGATAGTAATAAAGGTAATTGAAATTATTCAAGGAGAGGTGGCTGAGCGGTTGAAAGCACTGGTCTTGAAAACCAGCAACGGGGCAACTCGTTCGTGGGTTCGAATCCCACCCTCTCCGCCATTAAAATCTAAAATCTTTAAATAATTTAGATATTTTATTTTTATCAATTTTTTTTTCTACAATATCATTTTGGTAAAAATTTAAAATAATTTCATCTTCAAAATTTAAAAATTTTTCTAGCTCTAACAACTTGTTTTTATCTAAAATATCAATATATTTATTAACAAATTTACTTAACAAAATATCCATTTCTTTAGTTCCCCTGTACGAAGCTCTGTAAATCAATCTTTTTTTTAAAATTTCTAATTTATTAGACATATAATTGTATTATACATAAATTAATTACTTCGATGAAAAAAGATTTTATTTTTAGTGATGTAGATAAGTTGAAAGGTGTAGGATATCAGCTGTCGAAATATTTAAAAAAGCGAAAAATTGAAAAAATAAAAGATATTATTCTTAACTTTCCATATTCTGAGACCGATAGATCGAAATTATATAAATTAAATGAATTAGAGATTGGTAAAATACAGTCAGTTAAAGTATGCGTTAAAAAATTGAATTTTCCGAGAGTAAGAAATTTACCAAATAAAATAAATTGTGAAGACGAAACAGGAAAAATTGATATTGTTTATTTTAACAGTCGTGAGGGTTATTTAAGAAAATTATATCCTATTAATGAATGGATCATAATAAGTGGAAAAGTTAATTTTTTCAATAAAAAATATCAAATGACTAACCCTGATTATGTTACTTCTTTACAAAACAAAGATTATGTAATTCGGAATATACCAAAGTATAATCTTACCAAAGGAATTAATGAAAAAAAATATAGAGCTATTAATGATCAAGTAATTAAAAATTTACCAGATATAACTGATTGGTTAAATAAAGACTTTATCAATAAAAATAATTTGCTTAATTGGAATGAAAGTATAAAAAAATTACATAACTCAAAGGATAGTAAAGATAATTTATCAAAAAGCTTTAGAAGAATAGTTTTTGACGAGTTATGTGCTAATTTTTTAACTTTGTCGGAGAATAGAAAAAGGATAAAAAAAGTTAAATTACCCAAAATATTTTCTGAAAAAAGATCTAATGACTTAAAAAAAAAACTTCAATTCAACCTAACAAAAAGTCAAGAAAACGTTTTAAAAGAAATCAATAGAGATCTTTCAAGTGAAAAAAGGATGTTTAGAATAATTCAAGGAGATGTTGGCTCTGGTAAAACAATTGTTTCGTTGTTAGCAATAATTAATATTATAGAAAGTGGCTATCAGTGTGCTTTTATGTCACCAACTGAAATACTTGCAAAACAACACTATGATTTAACAAATAAGATTTTCAAAAATACAAAAATAAAAATAGATTTTTTAACAGGAAAAATAGAAAATAAAAAAAAAAATGAAATTTTAAAAAATTTAAATACTGGCAAAACTCATTTGCTGATAGGTACTCATGCATTATTTCAAAAAAAAATTAACTTTAAAAAGTTAGGTTTGATTGTTATAGATGAACAACACAAATTTGGAGTTAGACAAAGATCTGAACTTGCAAAAAAAGGTGGAGACAATTGTGATGTTTTGTTAATGTCTGCAACACCTATACCAAGAACCATGATGATGTCGTTATATGGTGATATGGATATTTCTAAAATAACAGAGAAACCAGCAAAAAGAAAAAAAATTATTACACTTAGCAAACCAGAAAAAAAAATAAATCAATTATGGCCTTTTATAAAAAAACAAATAAATGCTAACAATCAAATTTTTTGGGTTTGTCCACTAATTGAAGAATCTTCATTCCTAGATTATTCTTCTGCTAAAAAAAAATATGATTTAATAAATAAAATTTTTCCTAATAAAGTTGGCCTTATTCATGGAGCTTTAGATAATGTTGAAAAGGAAAACATTTTAAAAAGATTTTTAAATAAGAACATTTATATACTTGTATCTACTACTGTTATTGAAGTTGGTATAGATTTTCCTAATGCAAATTTAATAGTAATTGAAAATGCAAATAAATTTGGACTTGCTCAACTTCATCAACTTAGAGGTAGAGTTGGTAGAGGTGAAAAACAAGGGACCTGTATTCTTTTGTTTAAAGATGGATTAAGTAAAAATGCTATAAAAAGAATTAAAATTTTAAAAAAATCTGATGATGGTTTTTTTATAGCTGAAGAAGATCTTAGATTAAGAGGATTTGGAGATTTAATTGGATATCAACAAAGTGGAATGAAAAATTTTAGATTTGCTGATCCAATAATTCATAAAGATCTATTTAGCTTAGCAGAAAATTATGTAAAAAATATACAGTATAACATTGATCAATCGAAATACTCTTTTCTTTTAAAATTATTTGATAAAGCTGAAATAATTAATAGTGAAGATATCTAACTAATATTTGTAGTCCCAGCGGAAACAATAAATTTTGAAGCTTGTTCAAATGATACATCTAAATATATTAAATCTTTTTTTGGCAACATCAGTAAAAATCCACTTGTGGGATTTGGTGTAGTTGGAACAAATACATTAACAATTTCTTCTTTAAGTTTATCTTTAATTACACCTTGATTTTCTTTTGTAGCAAAACCAACAACCCAAATACCCTTTCTAGGGTATTCTAATAGAACAACACTCTTTTCCTTATTATCTGTCTTTGTAAAACTTTCGGTCATCTGACCAATAGCCGAATAGATTGTTCTAAGAATAGGAATTTTTCTTAAAAAATTATTGAATAAATCAAAAAATTTTTTTCCAATAAATGAAAGTGAAATCCAGCCAATTATAGTTATCAAAAATAAAGCAATAAATATTTCTACCCCCGGAATATTAAAAGGGAGATAATTGTTTGGATTAATCTCTTTTGGTATAAAATTTCCTGAAATTCTTATTATAAAAATTGTCAAATACAAAGTAATTCCTATCGGTATCAAAACCACTATACCGGCAATGAAATAATTTCGTATTCTTGTGAAAATTGATTTTTTAATAGTTTTATTTGACATTGGTTAAGAATAGCTTGAGAAAATAATAAATATTAATATTAAGATAAAAATTGCAATTAGTAATTTATTATTTAATATCATAAATTTAGATATGTATAACATAAATAGAAGAAAATTTCTTGGCTTATTTGGTTGTGGATGTTGTTCTTTGTTACTTCCCTCTTGTTCTTCTGTGCCAATAACAGATAGAAAACAATTGAGTATAATTCCAGAAGCAAAAATTAACAGACAAGCCGCTTTAGCATACGAACAATTTAGATTGAAAAACAAACTGATTACTAAGGGATCTCAATTTGAAGAAATTATTAAAATAGGTAAGAAAATTGAGTTAGCAGTAAGTACTTTTTTTGCAAATAAAGGTGAAGAAGATCCTACTAAAAACTTTGGCTGGGATTATGTGCTTGTTGATAATGATAAAGTAGTTAATGCGTGGTGCATGCCAGGTGGAAAAATTGCTGTTTATACAGGATTGCTTAAAATTACAAAAAATACAAACGCTTTATCGATAGTTATGGGTCATGAGATAGCTCACGCTGTAGCAAAACATTCAGTTGAAAGAGCAAGTCAAGCAATGACTATTAACTTAGGAACAACAGTAGCAGATATTTTTCTTGGCGGGGCAATTAATAGAACTAGAAATACAATTGGGCAAAACACAGGTATGGATATATTTAGGGTTGGAATATTTAATCCATTTGGAAGAAAACAAGAAACAGAGGCAGATTATTTAGGTTTAATTTTTTCATCACTCGCGGGTTACGATATAAGAGAGTCTGTAAAACTCTGGGAAAGAATGGCTAAAAAAAATAAAGGTAAAGAACCACCTGTGTTTTTAAGCACACACCCTTCAAGTGCTAAAAGAATTGAAAATTTAAGAAACTGGATAAATGAAATTATTATCAAATATCCTCCTATAAAAGTTTAATCAAACTTTAATAATAATTGTTGTACCAATTTGCAAATTTTTTTATACCCAGCTCCATGCTTGTTTTTGGTTTAAATTTTATCCAATTATACAAAGCTTTTATATTTGCATGAGTAAATTTCAAATCTCCTTTTTGCATTCCTTTATATCTTTTTTTTACTTTACTATTAAATGCATTTTCTGTAATAGATATAATTTTTTTTAAATACATTGGCTTGTTGTTGCCAATATTAAAAATCTTGAAAGGTGCTGCAGTATAATTTGCATTCAAAGTATTTTTAACATTTTTAGGAATTTTTTTTGATATTTTGATAATGCCTTTAGTTACATCATCAATATAAGTGTAATCTCTGTACATCCTTCCTTCATTAAATACATCTATAACTTTATTTTTTTTGATTGCATTAGCTAAAAGAGACAGAAACATGTCAGGTCTACCCCAGGGGCCATAAACGGTAAAAAATCTTAAACCTGTAATTGGTATTTTAAATAAATGACTGTAAGAGTGCGCCATTACTTCATTTGATCTTTTTGAAGCTGCATAATAACTTATTGGATAATCAACATTTTGAGTTTCTTTAAATGGAAAAATTTTGCTTCCGCCGTATACACTTGAACTACTAGCAAAAATAAGATGTCTAATTTTTGTGAGTTTACAACATTCTAAAATGTTTCCAAAGCCAAGTAAATTAGATTTCGAATATTCAAATGGATTTACTATTGAATATCTTACTCCAGCTTGAGCGGCTAAATTAATTACATATTGTGGTTGAATTTTTTTAAAAATTTTGTAGAGACTTTTAAAGTTAGATATATCACTTTTAAAAAATTTAAAATTTCTATCTTTTTTTAATTCTTTTAATCGATCAAGTTTTAACTTCTTGTCGTAATAGGAGTTTAAATTATCTATTCCTATTACCTTATAATTTTTTTTTAAAAGTTCAGAACAAGTGTGCATTCCAATAAACCCAGCTGCACCTGTAACTAAATATTTCATTAAATGTAGTAATTTAAAAGATAAGGTTTAATCTTAACATATAATTCACATATCTTAACATACAAATTAATTAGAGAATAATAAATTATTGGTGAGCCCTGATGGACTCGAACCATCGACACCCTCCTTAAAAGGGAGGTGCTCTACCAACTGAGCTAAGGGCCCTAAAAGAAATTCTCTTTTATAGATATATTAAAAGAATTTCAAATAATTATTAATTAAAATAATCTATATATTTTTTATAAAAAGTAGCAAAAGTGCCACTCTTAATATTGCTTCTTATCTCATGCATGAATTGTTGATAAAAATAGATATTATTTAGAGAAATTAACATAGATGCCATCATTTCGTTAGATTTTATAAGATGATTTAAGTAACTTTTAGAATATTTATTTAAATCTTTTATATTGCAATTTGGATCTAAGGGAGAAAGATCCTTAGCATATTTTGCATTTTTAATATTTAATTTTCCATCCCATGTATAAGCAAGTCCAGTTCTACCTGATCTTGTTGGTAAAACACAATCAAACATATCCATCCCATATGAAACTGCACCTAAAATATCCGAGGGCGTGCCGACTCCCATCAAATATCTAGGTTTTTTTTTTGGCAACATATCTGCAGTTTCCCTTAAAATTTTAAACATTTGACTTTGTGTTTCTCCTACAGCTAATCCGCCAAGAGCATATCCGTCAAAATCTATTTTGGTTAATTTTTTTATACTTTCTTCTCTCAGGTCATTATACAGACCGCCTTGAGCTATACCAAATAAACCTTTGGATTGATTGTTGCCAAATTCTATTTTGCATCTTTCAGCCCATCGTGATGAAACATCTATTGCTTTAGATAAAACTTTTTTATCTTTAGTGAGTTTTGGACATTCATCTAAAACCATAATTATATCAGAGTTAATAGCTCTTTGAACTTGTATACTTTTTTCGGGACTAAGAATTATTTTTTTACCATCTATATGTGATTTAAAAATAGCCCCGATATCTTTATCAATCTTATTGAATTTTGATAAAGACATAATTTGATAGCCCCCGGAGTCAGTAAGAATAGGTTTATTCCAATTCATAAATTTATGAAGACCATTAAATTTTTTTAGTATATCTATTCCAGGTCTTAATAATAAATGATATGTGTTTCCAAGAATGATTTGAGTGCCCGTTTTATTAATATCGTCAGGATAAATACCTTTTACAGTTCCTTGAGTACCTACTGGCATAAATGCAGGAGTATCAATGGTCCCTTTGGGAGTGGAAATTTTTCCGAGTCTAGCTTTGTCATCTTGAGCTACTAACTCAAAAGAAAATTCTTTCTTATACATTTATTTACTTAGATCTTAAACTCAGAATTTTATCAGGATTTGATACAGCTCCACTATTAGGTTCGCCTTTCTTTATCTTGTCAATAAATTCCATCCCTTTAATAACTTTTCCAAATACTGAGTATTGTCTATCTAAATGAGGAGCAGATTGAAAACAAATAAAAAACTGACTGTTAGCGCTGTTTGGATCAGAGGATCTGGCTGCAGATAAAATGCCTCTAGTATGGGCAATGTCAGAAAATTCTTGTTTTAAATCTGGGAGGTCTGACCCACCAGTGCCAGCGAGTGATAAATTAAAATTTGGACTACTTGAATTTCCAAACTTTACATCTCCTGTTTGAGCCATAAATCCTTCGATAACTCTATGAAACACCACATTATCATATTTTCCTTTATCAGCTAATTCTTTAAACCTTTTTACATGGTTCGGGGCTTTTTCAGGGTATAACTCAATTTCTACTTCTCCGTACTCTAATTTTAAAATCATTTTATTCTCCTTTGCGTGTAAGTTGGAATTTATTAAACTAAAAAATAAAATAAATAAATAGATAAAATTCTTCATTAAAATTTATTTTTTAGCATTTTGACAGTTGATTTTGTGACAAATTTGTTAATGTTGCCATTTAGTTTTGTTATTTCTTTAACAAATTTTGATGAAATTATTTGATTTTCTACGTCAGACATTAAAAACATTGTTTCAATTTTAGAATTTAACTTTTTATTCATTCCAGCTAATTGAAATTCATATTCAAAGTCTGAAACAGCCCTCAAACCTCTTATTATAACTGTTGCATTATATTTTTTGCAAAGATTAATTGTGAGAGTGTCAAATGAAATAATTTTTATCTTATTCTTGTTTAATTTTAAATCTTTAAATAAAGAGTTTTTTATTATGGATAATCTCTCATCAATTGAAAAGTGATAGTTTTTATTAACATTGTCAGTTGTCGCTACTATGATTCTATCAAAAACTTTCAGAGACTTTTTAATTACATCAATATGCCCAAAAGTAATAGGATCAAAAGTTCCTGGATATATTGCTGTTCTCATATTTATTGAATATTATCTTCTATTTTAATAACAGAAACAACTTTTTCATTACCTGAAAGTTTTTTAATTCTAACTCCTTGCGTATTTCTTCCTCCAATTCTAATTTCTTTTACAGCACATCTCATTATACTTCCTTTGTCAGTAGATAAAATAATTTCATCTCCTTCTCTTACAACTAAAGATGCAGAAATATTGCCATTTCTTGGAGAATTTACTATACCAATAATACCTTTTCCTCCCCTATTTGTAACACGGTAATCCAAATAAGATGATCTTTTACCATAGCCATTCTCAGAAACAGAAAGTATAAAACTATCTATACCCTTTTTAATTTTTTTATCTTTATCTAATGTTTTAGAACTAATGTTTGTATTGTCTAAAATTGATAATGATATTACCTTATCATTATCATTTAATTTAATCCCTTTTATTCCTTTCGAAGATCTACCTTTAAAGAGTCTAAGTTTTTTTGATTTAAATCTTATACATTTTCCAAACTTAGTGCTTAATAAAATATCCTGATCATCTTTACAAATTTTTACACCAATTATCTTATCGTCTTGATCGAGTTTCATAGCTATTTTACCACTATTATTAATATTGATAAAATCTTCCAAAGTGTTCTTTCTTACATTTCCATTAGCAGTAGCAAAAATAACCACCATATTTTTCCACTCAGACTCGTCTTCGGGCAAAGGCATTATGGAACTTATAGCGTGGTAATTTTTAAGTGGTAAAATATTAAATATAGATTTTCCTTTAGAAGCTGAAGTTCCTTCAGGTATTTTATGGGCCTTAATTTTATAGACTAAACCTTGAGTAGAAAAAAAAAGAACGGGTGTGTGGGTATTTGCAGTAAATATTTGAATCACAAAATCTTCTTCTCTTGTTGATATGCCAGTTTTACCTTTACCGCCTCTTTTTTGAGCTTTTAATGATTTTAAAGGACTTCTTTTGATATATCCTTGATTAGTAATACTTATAACTACTGACTCTTTTTGTATGGTTTCCTCAATATTGTAATTAAGAACTGCATCTATTATTTTGGTTTTTCTGGGTTTACCAAATTTATCTTTGATATTTTGTAATTCATTAGTAATGAGCTTATAAAGTTCCTTTTTTGAATTTATAATCTTATTGTACTCAATAATTAAATTGGAAAGTTTACTAATTTCACTTTCAATCTCGCTTATACCATATGCTGTTAATTTCTGGAGTCTGAGTTCGAGAATAGCATTAACCTGTTGGTTTGATAATTGGTAATTTGATATATTCTTTTTCTTTTCAATTAGTGAAATTAGTTTTACACTTCTTTTTACCTTCCATTTATTTGATAAAAGATTTTTTTTAGCTACCTCAGTATCTTTTGAATTTTTAATTATCTTAATTATTTGGTCAATATTCTCAACTGCAGTAGCAAGTCCGATAAGTATGTGAGCTTTCTCCTCAGCTTTTTTTAAATCAAACTTTACTCTTTTTAAAACAGTGTCTTCCCTAAATTTTAAGAATTCAGAAATAAATTCTTTTAAATTTAAAATTTTCGGTTTATTATTTACAATTGCTAACGTATTAAATCCAAATGAATTCTCTATATTAGTTAATTTATATAATTGTCTTCTCACAGTTTCAGGTTCCACAGATTTTCTCAACTCAAGAACAACTCTTATTCCTTCTCTATTTGATTCATCTCGAATATCACGTATGCCTTCAATTTTTTTATCTCGAACTAGTTGAGCAATTTTTTCTATTAAAATAGATTTGTTTACTTGGTATGGAATTGATTTTATTATTAAACTTTCTCTACTGCCTTTTTTTTCCTCTAAATCAATTTCACCTCGAATTTTAAAAGATCCCCTTCCCTTGTTGTAACCCTGCTTTAAAATATCTTTTCCTATTATTACGCCACCAGTTGGAAAATCTGGGCCAGGCACATGTTTCATTAATTGACTGATGGTGATATCTTTGTTCTCTATATAAGCAATTGTTGCCTTGATAATTTCGCTAAGATTATGAGGAGGAATACTGGTTGCCATTCCTACAGCTATTCCTCCTGCTCCATTAACTAATATATTAGGAAATTGAGAAGGAAGAACTTCAGGCTCTTTTTCGGTCTCATCGTAGTTATTTCTATAATTTACTGTGTTTTTTTCTAAATCTTCAGTTAAAAATTGAGCAATTTTTCCAAGTTTTGTCTCGGTATATCGCATTGCTGCAGGGGGATCTCCATCTATTGATCCAAAATTACCTTGTCCAGCGATCAAAGGTAAACTCATCGAAAAATCTTGAACGAGTCTCACTAATGCATCATAAACTGACTGATCACCATGAGGATGATATTTACCAATTACATCACCAACTATTCTAGCTGACTTCCTAAATGGTTTAGTCCAATCATACCCACCTTTGTACATTGCAAAAATTATTCTTCTATGAACAGGTTTAAGACCGTCTCTAACATCTGGCAAAGCTCTACTTACAATTACACTCATGGCATAAGATAGATAAGAAGAACTCATCTCATCTTGAACAAAGATAGGCTTAAATGTTTTTTTTTCTATAGTTGATTTATCCATGAATTTTAAAATGGAATCTCGTCATCTAAATCCGAACTATCCTGATTTAAACTATCATTAGGTAAGGAGCTTTTGTTTTCGCTAACTAAATTTGGATTTTCGTTCTTTGTACCTTTGCTATCTAACATTGTTAAACTTGAATTGTATCCTTGAAGTACGATTTCTGTAGAATATTTGTCCTGTCCCGTAGACTCATCTTTCCATTTTCTTGTGCTTAATTGACCTTCTACATAAATGTTAGCACCTTTTTTTAAATATTGTTGGACAACATTAACTAGGCCCTCATTAAATATGACAATTCTATGCCACTCTGTTTTCTCTTTTCGCTCTCCACTAGATTTATCTTTCCAAGATTGGCTTGTTGCAATGCTTAACCTAGCTACGTTTTTACCGTTAACCATTTGCTTGATATCTGGGTCTGCGCCTAAACGACCTATTAATTGTACTTTATTTAAACTTCCTGCCATAATATTTTAATATTTGTGATTTTTTTATTTTAAATAGTTATTGAATTATACCATAATCAGTTAATAAATATAAGCTGATTATTTTTTTATACTAGAAATATGTTGAAAAAAATCGTTGTAAAAGGCGCCAAAGAACACAATTTAAAAAATGTTTCTCTTGAAATTCCAAAAGAGAAATTGGTTGTTATTACAGGTCTATCTGGATCTGGAAAATCGTCTTTAGCTTTTGATACAATCTATGCTGAAGGACAAAGACGTTACGTTGAAAGCTTATCTTCTTATGCTAGACAGTTTTTAGATAAGATGAAAAAACCAAAAGTGGATTTAATTGAAGGTTTGAGTCCAGCAATATCAATTGAACAGAAAAACACTTCAAAAAACCCTAGATCTACTGTGGCTACTGTTACTGAAATATATGACTATATGAGAGTTTTATTTGCTCGAATAGGTATTCCGTTTTCACCTTTCACTGGTAAGCCAATTGTTTCACAGCCAATAAGCGAGATGGTAGATAGAATTAAAAAATTACCAAAAAATAGCACAATATATTTGTTAGCACCAATAGTAAGAGGAAGAAAAGGAGAATATAAAAAAGAAATTTTAAACTATAAAAAAAGAGGTTTCACTAAAATAAAAGTAGATGGGAAATATCTGAATATTGATGATTTTCCGAACCTGAATAAAAAAGTTAAACATGATATTTCTGTAATTGTAGATAGAGTAATTTTAAATTCAAATCTTGGCAATAGATTAGCTGATAGTGTTGAGACTGCAGTAAATCTGTCCAATGGTCTTCTTATTGTAGAGTATGAAAATGAAACTTTACCCAAAAAATTTAGAAAAATTGAAACAATCACGTTTTCATCCAAATTCTCGTGTCCCGAAAGTGGCTTCACAATAGAAGAAATAGAACCTAGACTGTTTTCATTTAACTCTCCTTTTGGTGCTTGTGAAGAATGTGAAGGTATAGGACATAATTTAAACGTTGATCCTAATTTAGTTATACCAGATCAAAAAAAAAGTTTACAAGATGGCGCCATTGAACCATGGTCAAAATCTACGTCAATGTATTATGCTCAAACTTTAGCCTCCTTAGCAAAACATTTTAAATTTTCACTTGCAGATCAATGGAAAAAAATACCAAAAAATATTCAAGATATAATTTTATACGGTTCTGATGAAGAAGAAATTAAATTTTCATATGATGATGGGTATGACTCTTATAATACAAAGAAAACTTTTGAAGGAGTAATTAATAACTTAGAAAGACGATATTTAGAGACTGATAGTGAATGGAAAAGAGAAGAAATTTCACAGTACCAAAGCGAGTCAAATTGTGAAAAATGCAATGGAATGAGACTCAAAGATGAAGCTCTATGTATAAAGATAAATTCATTAAATATTAGTGAAATTACAAAAAAATCAATTGAAGATGCTCAAAAATGGTTTTCTGATTTAAAGAATGTTCTAAGTGAAAGAGAAAACAAAATTGCACAACATATATTAAAAGAAATAAATGAAAGACTAAATTTTCTTCTTAATGTAGGTTTAAATTATTTAACATTGTCTAGAGAATCAGGAACCCTTTCTGGAGGAGAAGCTCAAAGAATAAGACTTGCATCTCAAATTGGATCTGGTTTGACTGGCGTATTATATGTTCTTGATGAACCATCTATTGGTTTGCACCAAAGAGATAATAAAAAATTAATTACTGCATTAAAAAAATTAAGAGATTTAGGTAATACAGTAATTGTTGTTGAACATGATATAGAGACAATGGAAAACTCGGACCACATAGTTGATATTGGACCTGAAGCAGGCCTTAATGGTGGTACAATCGTTGCGGAGGGTACGGTAAAAGAAATAATAAAAAACGAAAATAGTATAACAGGTAACTATTTATCTGGAAGAAAATATATACAAGTTCCAAGAAAAAGACGGACTGCAAAAAATGGAAGATTTATTGAAATTAATGGGGCTAGTGGAAATAATTTGAAGAAAGTAAATTTAAAAATCCCAATAGGAACTTTTACCTGCGTGACTGGAGTTTCAGGAAGTGGAAAATCTACTTTAATTTTGCACACTCTATATAATGCTTTTAATTTAATATTAAATAAGAATAAAAGTCGAAAAGTACCAAAAGCTTTTACTGGATTTAAAGGTAATGAATTAATTGATAAAGTTATAGATATAGACCAATCCCCTATCGGAAGAACACCTCGATCTAATCCAGCAACATATACAGGTGCATTTGGACCAATTAGAGATTGGTTTGCAAATTTACCTGAGTCAAAAGCTAGGGGATATAAAGTTGGCAGATATTCTTTTAATGTTAAAGGGGGTAGATGCGAAACTTGTGAAGGCGATGGTGTTATTACTTATGAAATGCACTTTCTTCCAGATGTTTTTATTCCATGCGATACTTGTAAAGGAGCAAGATATAACAGAGAAACTCTAGAAATTCGTTTTAAAAATAAGAATATTGCTGATGTTCTCGATATGACAGTAGATGAAGGATGTGATTTTTTTGAAAATATACAAAACATAAAATCAAAGTTAATTACTTTAAAGCATGTTGGTCTAGGCTATATGAAAATAGGTCAACAAGCTACGACTTTATCTGGAGGAGAAGCACAGAGAATAAAATTAGCAAAAGAACTTTCAAAAAGACCTACCGGAAGGACTCTATATATATTAGATGAACCAACAACTGGTTTACATTCACACGACATAAAGAAACTTCTAGAAATATTACAAGCATTTACTAACACAGGAAATACTGTTGTCGTGATTGAGCATAATTTAGATGTAATTAAAACTGCTGATCACATTATTGATATGGGGCCTGAAGGTGGAGTAAATGGTGGTAAGATAATAGCTGAGGGTTCGCCTGAGAAAGTATCGCAGAATAAAGATAGTTATACGGGTAGATTTATTAAAGAATTGTTGGGAAATTCTAGTATGAAAAAAACTGCTTAAAATAAAGAACTATGTTATAGTGAATCATGATAACAATATTGCAATCACTTTCTAAAACAGTACATATATCATTGGCCATCGCTTTATTTCTTCTATTAGGCCTTCATTTTGGAGGGGACGGTTTTTCTTTAGACCGATATTTTTTTAGTTGGTTGTTTAGATATCTTCATGTGTTAACTGGTATAATGTGGATTGGATTATTATGGTATTTTAATTTTGTTCAAATACCCTCTATGCCAAATATTCCAGATGAACAAAAACCTGCCATCGGAAAAGTTATAGCTCCGAAGGCATTATTTTGGTTCAGATGGGCAGCATTAGGAACTATTATAACAGGTTTAATTGTTTCATATTTAAATGGATATGCTCATCAAGCGATGACACTTGGCATAGGCAGTGGTTACGGAAAGAATACAGCTATAGGGATAGGAATGTGGCTAGGGATAATTATGGCTTACAATGTTTGGTTTGTTATATGGCCTAATCAAAAAAAAGCACTTGGGATGGTTGATAGCTCTCCTGAAGTAAAGGCTAGCTCTGCTAAAACTGCTATGATATTCTCTAGAGTAAATACTTTGCTTTCTTTCCCTATGTTGTTGTCAATGGTAGCTGCTCAAAATTTATATTAATTATTTAGGGAACTATTTTTTCTTCTTTTTTTTCAAGAGTTTTATAACTTACTTTAAAATATTTTAAGATTGGTGAAGCGACAAAAATTGATGAATACGTGCCAATTAAAACTCCAAGTATCATTGCAAATGAAAATCCCCTAAGAATTTCACCCCCTAAAATATAAATAGACATTAAAGCTAATAATGTTGTTATTGAGGTAATAATTGTTCTAGACAATGTTTCATTAATTGAGATGTTTGCAATTTCACTAATATTAAGTTTATTATATTTATTTAAATTTTCTCTTATACGATCATAAATCACAACTGTATCATTCATAGAGTACCCTACTATTGTTAAAACTGCTGCAATAATCGATAAATTAATTTCAAAGGAAAGAATTGAAAATATTCCAATTGTTATAATAACATCATGAAATAAAGCAATTATAGACCCAATACTAAATTGCCACTCAAACCTGATCCATATATAAAAAAGCATAGCAGCTAAAGACAATGAAATTGCAGTAATACCAGACTTTAAAAGCTCTGCGCTAATTTTAGGTCCAACGTTTTCTACTCTTCTAAAATCTATTTCAGAATTTAAATTTTCCACTAATGTTTGTTTGATACTTGGTATTAAATTATTATTATTTTTAGTTTTTTGCTCAATTTTGATTAAATAATCACCCTTTTTACCAAATTCTTTAACGTTTACATCTCCTAAATTCATGGAATTTAATGAAGATCTTATTTGTGATATTTCAACATTTTCAGTGTCAGTTCGTAACTCGATTAATGTACCTCCTTTAAAATCAATGCCGTAATTAAGGCCTTTGAATGTAATAAAAATTAAACTTACAATAAAAATTATTGTAGAAAAAATATTTGCTAATTTAAATCGTGAAGAAAAGTCTATTTTATTTTCCATCATAAATTTATATTTCCATCTCTTTTATTTAAAACAATTACTGATGTGATGTGCCTTGCCATAAAATATGCTGAGAACAATGTTGTAACAATTCCAATGCCTAAAGTGATTGCAAAACCTTTTACTGGTCCTGAACCAAAAGCAAAAAGAATTACCGCAGCGATTAATGTAGTAATATTAGCGTCTAAAACTGTAATTTTTGCTTTTTTATATCCAATATCAAAGGCATGTATGATAGATTTTTCTGTTTTTAGTTCTTCTTTAATCCTTTCAAATATTAGAACATTTGCATCAACAGCCATTCCAACAGTTAGTATTATACCCGCAATACCAGGTAAAGTAAGCGTAGCTTCTAAAATCGTTAAAACACCTATTAACATAATCAAATTAGCTACAAGTACTGTATTAGCTACTAGTCCAAAAACTTTGTATTTATAAATCATGAAAAAAATTACTAAAATAAAGCCAACTATCAATGATATTAACCCAGCTTTAATTGAGTCTTTCCCAAGATCTGGACCTACTGTCCTTTCCTCCACAACATCAAGAGGAGTGGGCAAAGCACCTGACCTCAACAACAATGCTAAGTCTGTGGCTTCCTGAAATGAAAAATTTCCAGTAATTATCCCACTTCCTGAAGTGATAGCTTCATTAATTGTTGGTGCGCTTATAATCTTACCGTCTAAAACAATAGCCAATCTTTGACCAACATTGTCAGTTGTAGCTCTCCCAAATTTTTGTGCTCCAAGTCTATCAAGAGTAAAGGAAACTGCAGGTTCGTTTGATTGATTGTTAAAATTTGGTTGAGCATCTATTAAATTTTCACCACTCATTATTATTCTCTTACTAATATTTAATTCTTCATTATTTTCTGAAATAAGCTTTTCGACTCCAAATTCTTCATTATTGGCCACTAGTCTAAAATTTAATTTAGCTGTTTTTCCTAAAAGATTTTTTATTCTTTCAGGATCTTTTAAGCCTGGTAATTCAACTAAAATTCTTTTTTCTCCTCTTTGAAGAATGGTTGGTTCTTTTGTTCCAACATCATCAATTCTTCGTCTAACTATTTCAATTGATTGTTTAAGTGCAGAATTATTTATACTAAGTAGGCCATATTTTGAAAAAAGAATTTTTACATTATTTGTGTCTAAAACTTCCAAGTCTAGTTCGTAAGAATTATATTTATTTATATAAGGATTGATTGTATTATCCTTTTTAATAAAAAATAAATTTTTAAACTTTTCTAAATTTTGAATTGTAAAAGTAAAGTTATTTTCATTTATAACAAAGTTTGAGTATTTTAAATCATTATTTTTTAAAAATTTTTTAAAAGGAATTACTTTAGACTGAATTTTTTCTTTTACTAAAGGATCAGAATCAATTTCTAAAAGCAAATATGAACCCCCCTGCAAATCTAAACCTAAATTAACTTTTTTATCAATTAATGGATTTGTTGGGTTCTGAAAATTTAAAAGTGAAAAAAAAGAAATTAAAATAAATATAAGGTATATAAATAATACGTTTATTTTTGAAAAATTTAACACAAAAAAGAATTATTTTTTTACTTCTTCTTTTTTTAACAAACTTGTTATAGTAGATTTTATAATTTGTACTTTTACATTATCACCAATTGTAACTTCTATACGATCGTCTTCCATTATTCTTTCAACTTTTCCTAAAATTCCACCTGCAGTTATAACTTCATCACCACGCTTAAGTGCTTCTACCATTGATTTATGATCTTTAACTCTTTTTTGCTGTGGTCTTATCAAAAAGAAATAAAATATTACAAAAATTAAAATCAGTGGGATGAATTGTGCTATTCCTTGGCCGCTCATTAAAAGATAATTATAATAAAAGAGTTAGTTAAACAAGTGAATAATATTCAAATTTTGTCCAAATTATTCATATATTTTTTTAAATTATTTGGAATACTAATTGAACCATCTTTATTTTGATTATTCTCCAGCAATGCAATCATTAGCCGTCCAACTGCTAAGCCTGATCCATTCAATGTACCTACAAATTCATTGCCTTTATTAGTTTTATATTTAGCTCCCATTCTCCTAGCTTGAAAGGTAGAACACGAAGAACAACTAGAAATTTCTCTATATTTTTTTTCAGAGGGTATCCATACCTCAATGTCAAAAGTTTTTTCAGCACTGAAACCCATATCACCTGATGACAAAAGAATTATTTGATAAGGAATATCTAATTTCTTAAGCACTTCCTCAGCGCAATTTAACATTCTATCTAATTCGTTTAGACATTTTTGAGGCTCCACAATACTCACAAGTTCAACTTTATAAAATTGATGTTGTCTCATCATACCTTTAGTATCTTTGCCATAACTACCTGCTTCTTTTCTAAAACAAGGAGTGGCTGCAACAAATCTTTGTGGTAGTTCTTTAATACTTAAATTGGATTTTTTAACTAAATTAGTAAGAACAACTTCTGCTGTTGGAATTAAAAATTTTTTTTGATCAGAGCCATCAAATTTAATTTCAAATTGATCGTCTTCAAATTTAGGCAGTTGGCCAGTACCAAACATCACATCTTCGTTTACAATTAAAGGGGGTGAAATCTCTATATAACTAAACTGAGTGGTATGAATATCCAACATAAAATTTATCAATGCTCTTTCTAGCAAAGCAAATTTATCTCTAAGAACAACAAATCTTGAGCCAGAAAGTTTTTTTGAGGAATCAAAATCAATATTATTATCTTTGTTTCCTAGTTCTATGTGTGATTTTAAATTAAAATCAAAATTTTTTATCTTTCCAAACTTTTTAACAAGTTTATTCTGTTTTTCGTCTTTACCTATAGGAACATCTTTACAAGAAATGTTTGGAAGGTTAAAAAGAATTTTATTTAAATTTTTTTGAGTTTCCTTTTGTTGTAAAATTAATTTATCAATTTGGTTTGTAATTTTTTTTGATTTTTCACGGTTAGTTTTATCTTTTGATTTTGATAATAGTTTTTTCTCTTGTTCAAGTGTTTCTTTTTTGTGAATTAAATCTCTATTATTGTTGTCTAATCGATTAAATTCGTCAATACTAAAATCAGCATTTCTGTTTTCAAATTTTTTTTTATATATTTCTAAATTTTTTCTTAACTCTTTTAAATCGTGCATTTTTTACTTTTCTTTATCAATTTTTTTTTCTGTAAATTTTACTGTTATAATAGATAATTCATAAAGTAATAATAAAGGTATAGCCAGACCAATTTGAGTAATAGGGTCAGGTGGTGTTAATATAGCTGCAACTGTAAAAATAATAACAATTACATATCTTCTTGTTTTTTTAAGATAATTAGAATTAACAACACCAATTCTAGCTAATAGATTTAATAAAATTGGTAATTGAAAACTTATACCAAAAGCAAAGATTAGTCTCATTATTAAAGAAAGGTACTCATTTACTTTAGCTTCTAGTTGAATTGGCAAACTGGTAGTGGAACCAACAGTTTCAAATGACAAAAAAAATTTTATTGCTAGCGGCATTACTAAATAATAAACCAATAAACCACCTAACAAAAAAAGAATTGGAGTAAAAATTAGATAAGGTAGAATTGCTTTTTTTTCATTTTTATATAAGCCTGGTGCAATAAATTTATAAATTTGAATTAATAAGATTGGGCTTCCTAAAAAGAGAGCAGCAAAGAAAGCTACTTTTAAATAAGTGATAAAAGTTTCGTGTAAAGCAGTAAATATCAATCTTCTAGCGTTTTGATCATCTTTTACCGCGCTTGCATAAGGTTGAACTAAAAAATTATAAATCTCTTCTGCAAAAGTATAAGAAATTATAAAAATAAATAATATAATAAATATTGATTTAATTAATCTTGATCTAAGTTCTACAAAATGACTTGTAAATGAATTGCTATTTGCCATCCGTCTTGTCTTTTTGTTCTTCTTTAGATAATTCTTCTTCAACATCTAAATCTTTAGTTGCCGAAGTTACTTCCCTTTGAAAACTGCTAAAGGTATTTTTAATTTTTCCAATATAAGAACCAATTTTTTTTAATGCTATGGGAAACTCTTTAGGGCCTAATACTAATATTGCAACGATTACTACTGCTAATATCTCTAACCAACCAATTTGAGGCATTTAAGATTACTTATTTTCAGAATTAGAATTATCAGAATTACTATTTTTGTCTTCGTTATTCGATGTAGTATCGTCAGACATTCCTTTTTTAAAACTTTTTATTCCTTTTGCAAGATCTCCCATTATGCTTGAAATTTTACCTTTTCCAAAAAGAATAACAATCAAGATTGCAATTATAATAATACCTGTCCATCCAATATTTCCCATAGATTATTTATATACGATAATTCTTATTAAATAAATATAATTATTTGTCTGTTTCAGGAGCTTTCTTAATTGCATCCTCTATATCATCATAAATATTCTGGTCTGATTTTATTGATTGTTCTTTGAAAAATTTTCCAGTTCCAAAAATAGATTTATCAATTGTTGAAGTATCAATTAGCCCTGCAGAACCAAGTTCTTCAATAGTTGGTAAATCAGATAATTTTTGAACATTAAAATGGTTTAAAAAATTTTCCGTAGTTGCGTACTGAATAGGCTTACCAAGAACATCTTTCCTTCCTGAAGGTCTTACCCAATCTAGTTCCAAAAGAATTTCAAGCGTATTTGAAGCAAATGACACTCCCCTAATTTCTTCAATTTCTGATCTTGTAACAGGCTGATGATAAACAATAATCGCTAAAGTTTCTATTGTAGCTTTAGATAATTTTTTTTGTGTAGATTTTTGTAAAGACATTAATTTTGAAAGATCCTCTGCGGTTCTGAATGACCATTTATTTCTTATACAAGTTAAATTTATACCTCTATTTTTATAATTATCTTTAATTTTTTCTAAAATTTTTAAAATATTTGCAGAAGTTTGAACTCTTTTTTCTATAGTTTCAATATCGAGAGGTTCAGATGCAGCAAAAAGTATTGCCTCTACTTGTCGTTCAAGTTTTGAAATTGTTGATGGAAATGAAATAATATTGTTTTTATTTTTATTTTTGTTTTTCATCAATTATAATTTCTTTTTAATTAATACATTATCAAACATTTTTTTTTGCAAAATATCAATTAAACCTTCTTTTGCCAGTTCAAGAGTTGCTGCAAAAATTCCAGCTACACCTGTTTTTTTCATTTTTTTACTAAAATAAAATTTAGGTATAAAGTCATTAATATTTTTCCAATCTTTTATTTCATTTAAATTATCTTTAATACTCTTAATACCTTCCTCGGTTGAAAATACTGGTAGCTTTGGGATATTAATAGTTTGAAATGTTTTTTTTATTTGAACATCTGAATAACATTTTAATAATTCGTATAAAGAGACATCATAAACAGGTGTATTAATCGATCTAATGCCGCCTTTCATTCCTCTACTAAAAATGTGAACACCCAATCTCTTTTTTTGCAATATTTGATCAGAAAGTAACCTTATCAACTCTAATTTTTTTAATTGTAATTTCAATTTTTCAGCAACTTCTAAAGCTTTAAAGTTATCATCTTCATCCTCAGGTAAAAGTAATTTAGACTTTAAATAAGCTAACCATGTGGCTGTTAATAAATATTCAGAAGCGGTTTCTAAATTTAAATTACTACTATTTTTGATATACTCTAAAAATTGGTCTGCAAGAATTGATACTGAAATTTTTGCTAAATCAACTTTTTGAGCTTTAGCTAAGTCCAATAATACCTCTAAAGGACCAGAATAGTTTGGTATATCAACTGATATATTTTCTAAATTTTTTGATTCCATAAATCGATTTTATCTTAAAAATTTGTAAAATTCTGAAGTTTTTTTAGCTGTAAATTTGTCTATAAATGGAACTTCTTTTAAAAGCTTTTTATTATGAGAGTAATTACCACCACAATACAAAACAATATTACAACCTGCTGAAAGAGATCTTTTCGCGTTTGTTATCAGATCATATTTTAATGCCTTCATACAAATATCGTCTGAAATTAATATTCCTTTAAAACCAATTTTTTTTCGAATTATATTTCTAATTATTTTTTTCGAAAAAGTTGCAACGTTTTTTTCATCAATTTTTGTGTACAAAACATGTGCAGTCATAGCGAATTTAGAGCTATTAGATTTAAATGGAAAAAAATCATATTTATTTAAATCTTTTAATTTTAAATTTACTATAGGTAATCTTAAGTGACTATCCGAACCAGCGCATCCATGACCTGGTATATGTTTAATTACAGTCCCTAATTTGTTCAAGTCATACTGTTTTACACAAATTTGACCAAGCAATTTTACTATTTTCGGATCAAATGAGAAACTTCTATTTCCAATAATTTTAGTGGTTTTTTTTCTAAGAACATCAAGAACAGGCACTGTATTGATATTAATACCGATCATTTTTAATAAAGATATAAGATTATTTAGATAATTTTTGTAAAAAGTTAACCCTAAATCTTTATTTTTTTTATAAAAATCTCCAAACATTTTTTGAGAAAAACTGTGACTAATTATTTTTCCTAATCTAGAAACGGCGCGTCCTTCCTCATCTATTAAAATAGGAAATTTAGAATCATTAGAAGCTTGTCTTATTTCTCTTATAAGTTTTTTTATTTGTACTAGAGATTTAATATTTCTTTTGAAAAGTATTAAGCCCCAAGGTTTATTGTAAGATAATAATTTTTTTTCTTTTTCAAGCAATTTGTAACCACTTATACTAATTATTATAGCTTTTTTTTTCATTCGGACTTGAGTAAATTCCAAAAACTTCTATTTTTAGTTTTCTCAATTTCATTGTTAAACGAGTCGTTAAACTCAATGACATTATTTGTGTCATCAGTTAAAACTGGTAAATCAGATATTTTGTTTTTTAATATTGTATCAAGAGTTAATCTATTAAAATTTGTAGATTTAATGTTATAATTAGATGAATAATAATTGTATACACTAAAAACAAAAAATAAAATTAAAAGCAACAACAATATATTTAACAGTTTAATCATTACATTTTTTCAGGAAGGGAAACACCTAAGATATTCATTCCATTTTTGATTACTATTGCAATTAAAAAAACAAATGCGAGAGTCTCATCTCTTTCTACTTTTCCATTTTTAATGAATTTAAATTTGTTATCCTCATTTCCTTTACTCCAATACGAGTGAAAAAGTGTCGAAAGCTCATATAAATAATAAGGAATTTTATGTGGTTCATACTTAAAAGAAGCTGACTCAATAATTTTAGGCCATTCAAAAATTTTTCTTAAAATCTTTTCTTCATAAATATTTGGATTAAATTTGTCGGGTGCAATTAAGATTTTGTCATTTAAATTTATATTTAAAGCTCTTACAATAGAATTAATTCGAGCGTAAGCGTATTGAACATAAAAAACTGGATTATCTTTTGTTTTTTCTTTAACTTTATCAAAATCAAAATCTAACTCTACATCATTACTTCTATTTAACATCATAAATCTTAAAGAGTCCTTATCAACTTCATTTAATAAATCTTGAGCTGATATAAAGTCTCCCGCTCTTTTTGACATTTTAAATGGTTTGCCATCTTTATAAAGTTTCACTAATTGACAAACTTTACAATTAAGATTAACTTTTTTTTTGGATAAGGCTAACACTGCTGCAGTGATTCTCTTAATATAGCCAGTATGATCAGCTCCAAGAATATTTATTAAATTATTAAATTTTCTATTTATTTTATCCATATGGTAGGCAACATCATTAGCAAAATAAGTCCATGATCCATCATTCTTTTGTAAAGCTCTATCCATATCATCTCCAAATAGTGTTGATTTAAATATTAATCTTTTTATTTTTTTCCAATCTTTAGAAAGCTCACCTTTTGGAGGGGTGAGAAATCCTTCTTCTACATAATTATCTTTTTTTAAACACTTTACAGCCTTACTAACTAAATCTTTGTTAATAAGATCAGTTTCAGAGGAAAAAATATCATGTGTTATACCAAGTAATTTTAAGTCATTTTTAATTAATGCCATAGACTCTTTTAAGGAAAGTTGTTTTAATTCTTTAAATGAATCTTTAAAATTATTAACTGCTATATTTTTATTTTGCTTTAAAATATTGTTAGCAATCTCTCTTATATAATCTCCAGGATATAAATTTTCTTTTGCAATAAATTTTTCATTATATTTTATCTCCCTAATTCTTCGATAGACAGACTCAACAAAGTTTTCAATCTGATTTCCATAATCGTTAATATAATATTCCTTAACTACTTTATTGCCATTAAATGATAAAAGATTTGATAATACGTCGCCATATATAGCTCCACGGCAATGTCCTACATGCATTGGTCCCGTTGGATTTGCAGAAACAAATTCTATGTTAAACGTTTTATTTGATTTTTTTGCTCCATAAAAATTCCTATTATTGAAAATATCTTTAATATTTGACAAAATTCCTTCCTTGGATAATTTTATATTTATAAATCCAGGCCCAGCTACTTCAACTTTTTCAAAATGGATAATAAATTTTATAAATAATTCTTTTATTTTATTTGCTAAATCATTTGAATCAATTTTATTTGGTTTAGAAAGAACTAAAGAAATATTAGTAGACAAATCGAAATTAAATTGTTCTGGAGGGACTTCCAAATTTATATTTTTCAAATTATCAAGATTCTTTAAATTTAAACTTTTTTTATTGTCTAAAATTAGTTTATTTATTTTTTGCAAATAATTGTCGAATATATTCATTTTATTTTATTATAAAGATTTATTGCATATCTATCAGTCATGCCAGCTATAAAATCACAAATAGATCTAACACTATTTGATTTATCGTACTTACTAACATTTAAATATTTATTTGGATTTTTTTTTATAGCAAAGAATAATTTTTTTATAATTTTTTTTCCTTGATTTGTATTTCTTTTTACTTTTTTATGATAATACATTTTTTTTCTTAAAAAAATTTTAATTTTTTTGTCAAATTTGCGCATTTTTTTTGAAAAAGTTACGATTGGATATTTTGCTTTATAAACATCATTTAAATTTTTTATTTTGGTTTTTTTTATATTATTTTTTGTATTTATAATAATATCTTCAACCATAACGTTTATTAATTCTCTAACAATTTGTCTGATGATCAAGTCAACTGAATAATTTTTAATTTTTTTTTTGTGCTTAAAAACAATATTTTTTAAAATTGGAATAGAATTTAAATCTTCAAGTTGAAATAAATTTGACTTAAGACCATCCTCAAGATCATGACTGTTATAAGCTATATCGTCTGAAATAGATGCTATCTGTGCCTCTAGTGACGGACTCAGTGAAAATTTAATTTTTTTTTTAAAATAATTCTTACCTATAATCTTGTCATATTTTTTAAAATTTCTTATTGGTCCATTATGTTTTAGTAGACCATCTAACGTCTCTAGAGTTAAATTAAGACCTTTGAAATCGTAGTATCTATTTTCTAAAAATAGGATAATTCTAATAGTTTGAATATTGTGATCAAAACCTCCAAATTTTTTCATACACTTGTTGAGCTCTTCTTCACCAGCATGTCCGAAAGGTGTGTGACCCAAATCATGAGCTAAACTCAAAGTTTCTGAAAGATCCTCATTTAAATTAAAAAATTTTGATAATGTTCTAGCTAATTGAGATACTTCTAAAGAATGAGTAATTCTCGTTCTAAAATGATCTCCTGATGTATTAACAAACACTTGGGTTTTATGTTTTAATCTTCTAAATGCAGTTGAATGGACTATCCTATCTCTATCTCTTTGAAAATCTGACCTGAGTTTAGTTTTGTTTTCTTTAAAAAATCTACCCTTTGACTTTAAAGGAACGGCTAATTTAGAGAATGTATTTATTGAATTTTTTTGCATGGTTACTATATAGATTATATACTAGATAATTATGGAAAAAAAATTAGAATTTACAGATAGGGCTAAAAATCAAATACAAAAAATCATTTTGAGTGAAACAAATAAGAAATATTTTAGAATAACTGTCGAGGGTGGTGGTTGTTCAGGTTTTAAATACAATTTTAGTTTTGATGAAAAAATTGATAAAGATGATATTATTTTTGAACAGACTATTATAGACAAAACATCTTTAGACTTAATATCAGGATCTGTTGTAGATTTTAAAAAAGAAATGATAGGTGAGTCTTTTACTATTGATAATCCTAAGGCAACCGCTTCATGTGGTTGTGGATTATCTTTTTCTGTTTAATGAAAATTGTATCTTGGAATGTTAACTCAGTGCGGGCTAGAATTGAAAATATTTTAGATTATATCAAAGAGGCAAATCCAGACATTTTATTATTTCAAGAAATAAAAACTCAAGATGAAAACTTTCCATACGATATATTCAAGAAATATAATTACGATTCCTATGTTTTTGGTCAAAAAAGCTATAATGGTGTTGCTATTGTTTCAAAAATAAAAATTAAAAATATAAATAAAAATTTAATAAAAGATAATTTAAAACAATCAAGAATAATCACTGGTGAAGTAAAATTTAAAAATAAAAAAATTGAGTTAATAAATATCTATGTTCCAAATGGAAATCCAGTTGATACAGAAAAGTATGAATACAAAAAAAATTGGTTAACCTCTTTTATTAGAAATATTAAAAAAAGACTTTCAGAAAATTCGAATTTATTAATTGCCGGAGATTATAATATTATTCCTGAAGAAATAGATGTTTATGATTTTAAAAAATATGAAAATGATGCTCTCGGTAAATTAGAGATTAGAAAAAAGTATCGAGAATTATTAAATTTAGGTTTTAAAGATGTTTATCGTTTTATAAATAAAAAAAAACAAGAATACACTTTCTGGGATTATTTTTCAGGTTCGTGGCAAAAAAATTATGGGATGAGAATTGATCATTTTCTTTTATCAAATAACTTAATTGAAAATATTTCCTCTATAAATATTAATAAAAAACCAAGATCAAAAATTAAACCATCAGATCATACCCCTATTGAACTTGAAATTAGATAGTACGACCATAAACATCCTCGTAACGGACAATGTCAGTTTCTTTAAGTATTGAGCCTAACTGTGCTTCCATAATTTTTACTGGTTTTTCACTGGGATTTTGAATTCTGTGAATTGCTCCAAGTGGAATAAAAATTGTCTCATAAGGTTTTTTTGAAAAAAACTTTTTACTTAAGGTGATTTTTGGTTTTCCTTGTGTAACTACCCAATGTTCAGATCGGTGAAAATGTTTTTGTAAACTTAAAATTCCCTTTGGTTTTATGTTTATTTCTTTGATCAAAAATTTATTACCGTAGTATAAATTTGTATAACTACCCCATGGTCTAAAGAAAGTGTTTTTTTTATTAAAATATTTCATCTTATTTTTTTTAAAATATAAAAGAATTTCTTTCCAACTTCCTAAATCTGACCAAAGAATGTTTAATTTAATGCCATTAATTTTTTTTGTTTTTTCTAAAATCGCATAATCAAATGATTTTGAGGGATTTTTTTCAAATGCATTTCTATTTAAATAACATGTATTATTTCGATACTTGCTTCTAGAAAATGCTAATAAAGTATATCGATAAATTTTTTTTTGGTATTTTTTAAAATTATTGATAATTGAGTCTTTTCTTGAAAAAAACATTCCGGAATTCCAGTGTCCTCCTTTATTTATTATTAATTTTGCTTTTTTTTGGCTTGGTTTTTCAAAAAATTTGTAAACTTTATTTAAATTTTTTTCTTTTTTCATTAAAAAATATCCATATTGATCTGAAGGTAAATTGGGTTTTATTCCAAAAATGAAAATATTGTCATTTGTTAAATAATTCTTATTCTTTTTTATTTCTCTATTAAAGCTATTTGCTTTTTCGATTAAATGATCAGCAGATAAAAAAACTATAGGTTGATGATAAGGTATATCTTTAATTAAAATAGAAGATAGAATAGCTGCTGCTGTATTTCTTTTTGCTGGTTCTACTATAATTTTGAATTTGGAAATTTTATATTTTTTTAAGCTTTTTTTAACGTTTTTAAGGTACTTTATATTAGTACTTATTATAGGCACATCAAATAAAGGACCTTTAACTCTCTCTAAAGTTTTACCAAACAAAGTCCAACCACCAAAATCAATAAATTGCTTAGCTTGATGATTTTTTAAGTTAGGCCACAACCTAGTTCCAGCGCCTCCACATAAAATGACTGGTCTAATCTTCATTAAATTTTAGAATAATCTTTAACTTCTTTTTTCTTGCCTGGGTGTGTCGGAGCACCTAAATATGCTGGACCGACTGTTTGTGCATATTTCCATAGAGTCCCAGATCCAAACGCAGATTTTTTTGTTTTCCATTTTTTTTTTCTAGATGCTAATTGGGTTTTAGATAATCTGACATTTAAAGTTCCTTTTTTTGCATCAATATCTATTTTGTCTCCATTTTTAAGTAAAGCTATTGGACCACCTAAAGCAGCTTCTGGTCCAACATGTCCAACGCAAAAACCTCTGGTAGCTCCTGAAAATCTACCATCTGTTATTAAAGCAACTTTTTCTCCTTTACCTTGACCATAAATCGCGCCTGTCGTTGATAACATTTCTCGCATACCTGGTCCTCCTCTTGGGCCTTCGTATCTAATTATAATAACATCTCCATCTTTGTATTTTTTAGTTTGGACTGCTTTCATAGCTTCTTCCTCATTATCAAAACATCTAGCTCTACCTGTAAACTGCAATTTTTTTAATCCAGCTATTTTTACAATAGCTCCCTCGGGTGCTAAATTTCCCTTTAAACCAACGACGCCACCATCTGGTGATAATGGTTTATTATATTCTCTCAAAACTTTTTGATTTTTATTAAATATTATATTTCTTAGATTTTCTTTCATTGTTTTACCTGTTACAGTCATACAATCACCGTGAATAAATCCTCCGTCGAATAAAGTTTTTAATAACATGGGAACTCCTCCTGCTTCCCACATATCTTTAGCAACAAATTGTCCTCCAGGTTTCAAATCAGCAAGATAAGGTGTCTTTTTAAATATTTTAGCAACGTCCATTAAATCAAATTTAACACCAATTTCATTCGCCAAAGCTGGTAAATGAAGAGCTGCGTTGGTCGATCCTCCAGTTGCGGCTACAATAGTTGCTGCATTTTCTAATGATTTTTTTGTTACTATATCTCTTGGTTTAATTTTCTTTTCTAATAAGCTCATTACTGTTTTACCACTTTCAAGAGCATACTTATCTCTTTCTTCATATGGAGCTGGTGTTCCAGCAGAGTATGGTAATGCCAATCCTATTGCTTCAGAGACACACGCCATTGTATTAGCTGTGAACTGACCTCCACAAGCACCTGCACTTGGACATGCAACTAATTCTAATTCTCTAAGTTCTTCGGAAGTCATTTTTCCTGAAGAGTGTTTTCCCACAGCCTCAAATACATCTACAACTGTTACATCTTTCCCTTTGTATTTTCCAGGCAAGATTGAACCACCATAAATAAAAACACTTGGAACATTTAATCTTAACATCGACATCATTAACCCTGGTAATGATTTATCACAGCCAGCAATTCCAACTAAAGCATCATAACAATGTCCTCTGACGGTTAACTCAGCTGAGTCAGCTATAACTTCCCTAGAAATTAGAGAAGACTTCATTCCCTCATGACCCATGGCAATACCATCAGTAACAGTTATAGTGCAAAATTCTCTTGGTGTACCTCCAGATTGTTTAACACCTTTTTTAACAGACTGGGCTTGTCTCATTAATGCAGTATTACATGGAGCTGCCTCATTCCAAGTTGAAACTACTCCAACAAAAGGTTTAGCTACGTCTTGTTCTGTTTCTCCCATAGCATAATAAAAAGACCTATGAGGAGCTCTATCAGGTCCTAAAGAAGTGTGACGACTGGGTAATTTTTTCTTATCAATTTTTGGCATATTTAGTTAATACTTGACACAATACTTCTTAATTTTCCATCTTCAATAGTTAATTCTTTAATTAAATTTTTATCATTTTGAACTAATACTTTGGGTGCTTTCGTCACATACGCCTTATTTTTAAGCTTATTACTTAGGCTAGAAATTTGTTTATTAATACTTTCTATTTTTTGTAAAATTCTGTCCCTTTGAGAAATTAAATCTACTTCTTCGTCAAATCTCAAAGAAAGTTTTTCTTTTAAAACTAAAATATCAATTGTATTTTTGTCGCTAGTTTTTTCTTTTAAAATCTTATTGATTCTGCCTACTTGTTTAAATATATCAAGATTTGCATTAATTAATTTTTTAAGTTTATTAGATTTTTGATAAACAG